>JAEETP010000016.1 GCA_016290415.1 Bacteroidales bacterium | reverse complement strand
AGAGCACCATTATCGGCGAGCGCGCAGTAAAGGATTTCTCTGCAAATGCCCGTGTGAGCCGTTCCACAGGCACCAGGATTTCCCTTCTGGATGCAGTCCGCGCCATTGATGCAGCCGCTGCCGATCCCGCTATCAAGTTCATTTATCTGAACACCGACAATCTGGAGCTCTCCACTTCCAATGCAGAAGAACTCCGCGCCGCACTGGCCCGTTTCCGCGCCAGCGGCAAGGCCATAGTGGCTTATGCGGAGAATCACACTATGCTCTCTTACTACCTGGCATCCGTGGCCGACAAGGTGATAATGAACGCCAACGGCGAGGCAATGATGATGGGTGTCGGCTCCCAGGGAATATTCATCAAGGACCTTCTGGACAAGCTGGGCGTTGAGGTTCAGCTGATCCGCCACGGCAAATACAAATCTGCCGGCGAGATGTTCATTAAGAACGAAATGAGCCCCGAGAACCGCGAGCAGATGAAGGCTATGGTAGACGGCCTCTGGAAGTCTATGGCAGATGAGATTTGCGCAAGCCGAGATTTCAGCCGCGAAGATCTGGACGGCTGGCTGAACAATCTGGAGCTGATGAAGGCTCAGAGCCTGCTGGACCGCAAGATGGTGGACACCATTTACCACGCAGACCAGATGAAAGATTATATGTGCAATCTGGCGGGTGTGGAGAAGTTTGAGAAGATAGGCTTTGTGATGCTTCCCGACTATGCTCCCGGCAAACTTGCCCAGCTGAATTCCAAGGCCAAGGATAAAGTGGCTGTGCTGTATGCCAACGGTGAGATTGTGACCGACGGCGACACCGAGCAGGCCATTGTGGGTGCCAAATTCGCCGCCGAGGTAGAAAAGGTCCGCAAGGACTCTACCATCAAGGCTGTGGTATTCCGCGTGAATTCTCCCGGCGGCAGCGTGCAGGCTTCTCAGTTTGTGCGCCGCGAGATGGAGCTGCTGCGCCAGACCAAACCCGTGATTGCATCTTACGGCGATTATGCCGCTTCCGGCGGATACTGGATCAGCGCAGAGAGCGACAGGATTTTCTGCGATAACACAACCCTGACCGGTTCCATTGGCGTGTTCGCAATGGTTCCCAACCTGGGCAGCGCCGCAAAGAAGACCCTCAAGGTCAATATCCAGAGCGTCAACTCTCACCAGCACAGTGATATGATGGGTGGAATGCGCTCTTTGGACGCAGCAGAGCAGGCATATATGCAGGCCTCTATAGAAGATGTCTATGACGAGTTCCTCTCTATCGTTTCCGGTGGCCGCAAGATGAGCAAAGAGGCTGTGGACGATATAGCCCAGGGTCGCGTTTGGTGCGGTTGCGATGCCTTTGGCATTGGCCTGGCCGACGAGAAAGGCGGTCTGGTGGACGCCATTGCCTATGCCGCCCAGGCAGCAGGTCTTTCCGACTACAAGCTGGTAGAGTGCCCCACTCCCAAGACCACTATGGAGCGCTTTATGGAGATGTTTGGCGGCAAGGGCTCCGTAAAGGCCTTTATTAAAGGCAGCAAGCCCGCTACCCGCTGGGAAGAGATCGAGGCTCAGTTTGAGAATGCATACGGTTTCCTGCGCACCGCAGAGGGCCCTCAGCTCTACGCCCGTATGCCTTACATCACCGAGATAAAATAATTTTCAAGTGAAAAAGTTTGCAAGCAATATCTCTGTAGCTCTGCTGCTGGCGGTCTATCTGGCGGCATTCGCGGGATTCAAGATCCACGAATGCACCGACGACCACACGGTGGAGCTGCTCAGCGTGCTTGCAGACGACACTTGCGAGCAGGTCCATCATCACCATTGTGCCGATGAAGAGCACTGCGGCCATCACCATCACCACAGTCATCATCCCCTTTCAGAAGAGCCGGAGGGGCTGCAGATTGCAGAAAGCGACTGCTGCCACAATTCTGTGCACGCCCTGTTCTCGGAGCAGATAACCGATGGCGATGATATGCAGCAAGGCCTCTTCACGGCCAGTCACAGCGTAGAGCAGCCGGTATTTCAGGCTCCCGCCGTTGCGTTTAGCCGCGTGCAGGCAGTAAGTGCCGCTGCGCCCAGGCCGTCGGGCAGGACTATGCTCGTACTGTATTCTGTCGCGAGGGCCTGATGCACTGCGCGCCGTCCGTGCGCATAGTGTATCACCCTTAATGACAGAATATTATGACAAAAACCCGATTATTTTTCTTATTATCATTGTTGTGCCTCTCGGCTGGTGTATATGCCCAGTCGTTTATCGGCACAGTTTATTATCAGGATACCAAGGGAAACCGCGACGTGCTGCCTTTTGCACAGGTTTATTATCTGGAGCACAAGACTTTGCTGGACTGCGACGAGCACGGATGCTTTTTCCTTGACCTTGACCACGACGCCACTTTTGTGGCAACCTATGTCGGCTATTCCCAGGATACAGTGAGAGTTGCAGCCGGCACCCCTTCGGCAGAGTTCTGCCTTACCGGCAGCAACGAGTTGCAGGAGGCGGTGGCAACTGCCCGCCAGGCCGGCCTGCAGCGTCTTTCGCAAATAAAGACCGAGGCCATAACCGCGGCCGGCCTGTGCAAGATGGCCTGCTGCAATCTGGCAGAGAGTTTCGAAAACACCGCCAGCGTCAGCGTGGGCTATTCCGATGCAGTGACCGGCGCCCGCCAAATCAAACTCCTGGGCCTCTCCGGCGTCTATACCCAGATGCAGGACGAGAAGATGCCGGTAATGAAGGGCCTGGCCTCTACTTTCGGCCTGAATTACATTCCCGGCCAGTGGCTGGAGAGCATCCTGATAGCAAAGGGCCCCGGCAGCGTGGCAAATGACGCCGGCGGCATCACCGGCATCATAAATATGGAGCACCGCAAGCCGCTGGACGAGACTCCGCTGTTCGTGAACGTTTACGGCAGCAGCGACAAGATGTTCGATGCAAATGTGGTGTCAGCCTTGCAGCTGAATGACTGTTGGAGCACCGTGCTGCTCACATATTTCTCCTATGCAAATTCTATGATGGACCACAACGGGGACGGCTTCCGCGACGACCCCACGACCCGTCAGATAAACGTGGCCAACCGCTGGTTGTACTATGCCCCCAGCGGCCTTCAGGTGCGCTTCGGCTTCAAGGTGGTGGACGATGACCGCGAAGGCGGGCAGATGGGCTTCAACCGAAAGATGGCCGGCGAAATGACTCCTGCGGCTTGGGGGTCTCTGATCAAGAATCGTCTGTACAACGGCTATATGAAGATTGGTTTGCCGCTGGCCGACGACCAGAGCAGCAGCATCGCCTTTGTGACCACCTATAATCATTACACCACACAGGCCACATTCGGCTGCAACCCCTACGACGGCATTCAGGATAACCTGTTCGCAAACCTTATTTACCACAACGACTTCAATGAGTCCCACACACTTGAAGTGGCGCTGACCTCACAGTGGGACAGAACCGACGAGGAGTATACCCGCTGGGATTACGGCGGCGGCAGCTACATTCCGTTCCCGATTCCGGTAAGGAGCGAGATTCAAGCGGGTGCGATGGCAGAATACACTTATAAGGTAGGGGAGATCTTCACTGCTGTGGCAGGTATGCGCGTTGACTACGATACCTACTACAAAAAGTGGCTTCCGGCGCCCCGTCTCACCGTGAAATATGCTCCAATCCACGACCTGGTGCTGCGTGGCAGCGTGGGCCGTGCATTCCACGCTCCCAGCGTGTTTGCCGACAACTACGGTCTGTTCTCTTCCAACAGGGAGTTTATGTATTCTCCGGCGCCTGACGGCAAGGGCGGTTATGCAGAAGAACGGGGCCTGAACCTGGATATGGAAGACGCCGTTACGGCCGGGGCCAATATCACCTGGTACCTGCCTATAGGTGAGGAAGATGCCAGCTTCCTTAGTTTTGAGGCCTTCCACACGCAGTTTGCGCATCAGGTTTATGCCGATACAGAATATAAGCCCAACACTACTGCAGTTTATCTGACGCAGTCTGCCACCAACACCCTGCAGGCCGACCTGTCGCTCGATTTCAACGAGCATTTCAACGCTCTGCTCACCTTCCGCTACACCGACCCGCAGGTGGTGGTCAAGAGAGCCGGCAGCGACGTGACCGAGACCATACAGCGGCCTATGACCAGCCGATACAAAGGGGTGCTGAACCTGCAGTACAAGACCAACCTGAGCAAGTGGATATTCGACTTCACCGCCCAGCTTAACGGCCCGATGCGGCTTCCGAATTATGCTGCGGATATATGGGGAATGGAATATTCTCCGGTATATCCTATGCTGTATGCCCAGGTTACCCGCAAGTTCAAGGGGCTGGACATTTATGCCGGGGCAGAGAATATCACCGGCTTCCGCCAGCACGACGCGATTCTAGGCGCCGAAGATCCTTTTGGCGCAGATTTTGACGCATCTGTGGTCTGGGGTCCGCTTATGGGACGCAAGTTTTATTTAGGTTTGAGATATACACTTTGGAAATAATTAATAACTGACGATATGAAAACTAGAATTACAATTTTGATGATGGCTTTGCTGATGGTGTTGTCGGTAAATGCCTTTGCACAGAAAAAGGGTGCAAAAACGTCTACTATAGACGAGGTGACCTTTGTTACAAATATGCATTGCAAGAATTGCGAAAAGAAGTGCGATGCCAATCTCCCTTTCGAAAAAGGGGTCAAAGACTACAAGGCAAACCTGGATGCCAAGACCATCTACTTTAAATTTGATACCCGCAAAACATCGCGCGAAAAGCTTGCAGAGGCAATTCAGAAGCTTGGCTACACCGCAACTGAGATAGAAACGGTTCAAAAAAGCAAATAAATTGTTACATTTGCCGCAAAGACAATATTACTGCGGTATAATGTACAAGATTCTGGAAAAACGTATGCTCGCTCCTCAGATTTTTCTGATGGAGATCGAGGCACCGAGACTGGCCGCGGCAGCCCTGCCGGGCCAGTTCCTTATTATCCGCGACGATGAGAAAGGGGAGCGCATCCCGCTCACCGTCAGCGACTCCGACCAGGCCAAAGGCACTGTTACGGTGGTCATCCAGCTTATAGGCCGTTCCAGCCACAAGATGGTGGAGCAGTACGAGGTTGGCGACTCTTTTGCCGATGTGGTGGGTCCTTTGGGCAATCCGTCCGAATTTGTGAACGCCAGCCCCGAAGAGCTCAAGCAGCGCCGCTATGTGTTCATCGCAGGCGGTCTGGGCACCGCACCGGTGTATCCCCAGGCCCGCTGGCTGCACGAGCACGGTGTGCCGGTGGATGTGATAATAGGCGCAAGAACCAAGGATTTGCTGATTTATACAGATAAACTTTCTGCAGCCTGCGACAACCTGTACCTCTGCACCGACGACGGCAGCGAGGGTTTCAAAGGGGTCGGCACGGCCTGCCTGGAAGATCTCTACGCAAAAGGCAAGACTTACACCAACTGTGTGGCCATAGGCCCTATGATTATGATGAAATTCGCCACCCTTACCTGTATGAAACTGAATATCCCCATTCAGGTGAGTATGAACACGCTGATGGTAGACGGCACCGGTATGTGCGGCGCCTGCCGCGTGAGCGTGGGCGGAAAGACATATTTCTCTTGCGTGGACGGGCCTGAATTTGACGGAGCCCTTGTAGATTGGGACGAAGCAATGCGCCGTTCGCGTCAGTATAAGCCGGAGGAGGCGGCAGCAATGGAAAGTTATGGCAAATAAGATTCCCAGAGTTGCAGTGCGCGAGCAGGATCCCAAGGTCCGCGCGCACAATTTTGAAGAAGTATCGTATGGATATGACAAGCAGGAGGCTATGCTTGAGGCAAGCCGCTGCCTGCATTGCAAGAATCCCCGCTGCGTGGGCGGCTGCCCTGTCAGCATACAGATTCCGGAATTCATAGCCCGTGTGGCAGAAGGCGACATCGCAGCTGCCGCAGGCGTGATAGCGCAGGATTCCCTGCTGCCGGCTGTCTGCGGCCGCGTGTGCCCGCAGGAAACCCAGTGCGAGGGGCAGTGCATCCTTGGCGTAAAGGGCGAGCCGGTGGCCATAGGCAAGTTGGAGCGCTTCGTGGCCGATTATATGCACTCCCATCCCGAGGAGGCCCAGACTGTAGAGAAAGCCCCCGCCAACGGCCATAAGGTGGCTGTTATAGGCAGCGGTCCCGCAGGCCTTGCCTGTGCGGCCGACCTTGCAAAATGGGGCTATGATGTCACCATTTTCGAGGCCCTTCACAAGGCCGGCGGCGTGCTGGTATATGGCATTCCCGAGTTCCGTCTTCCCAAAGAGAAGGTGCTGGCCAGAGAGATTGAGGCCGTCACCGCCCTTGGTGTCAAGATAGAGACCGATGTAATCATTGGCCGCACCGTCACCATAGATTCTCTTATGGAAAAGGAGGGCTTCGAGGCTGTGTTTGTGGGCACCGGCGCCGGACTGCCGCGCTTTATGGGCATTCCGGGCGAGAACCTCAACGGCGTGTTCTCTGCCAATGAGTTCCTGACCCGCAACAACCTGATGAAGGCTTATCTGGACGACTATGCTACCCCTATTCACGCCGGCCGCAAGGCCGTGGTTGTGGGCGGCGGCAACGTGGCTATGGACGCGGCCCGCACCGCGCTCCGTCTGGGTGCCGAAACCACCATCGTATATCGCCGTACAGAAGTGGAGCTTCCTGCCCGCAAAGAGGAGGTTCACCACGCGAAAGAAGAGGGTATAGAGTTCCGTATGCTCACAAATCCCGTTGAGGTGCTGGGCGACGAGAACGGCAACGTGCGCGCAATCAAGTGCATCAAGATGGAGCTTGGAGAGCCCGACGAGAGCGGCCGCCGCAGCCCCGTGCCTGTCCAGGGCAGCGAATTCGAAGTGGAGTGCGACACCGTGATAATGGCGCTGGGAACATCTCCCAACCCGCTGATTGCCAAGACCACGCCCGGCCTTGAGCGCACCCGCAAGGGCGGCCTTGTGGCCACGGAGGGCGGCGCTACCACCCGCGACGGCATCTTCGCCGGCGGCGACGCAGTGACAGGCGCGGCCACGGTGATTCTGGCGATGGGCGCCGGACGCAAGGCTGCTGCAGAAATACACAAGAAACTATCTGAATAATATATGGCTCAGACACCGTCAATTCCAAAAGGTACGCGCGATTTCGGCTGCATAGAAATGGCGCGCCGCAACTATATTTTCGACAACATAAAAGAGGTATTCCGCCGTTTCGGCTATCAGCAGATAGAGACTCCCGCAATGGAGAATCTCTCTACTCTGCTGGGCAAGTACGGCGACGAGGGCGACAAGCTGCTCTACCGCATCCTCAACAGCGGGGATGCCTTCTCTGGCGTGGACTGGGCTTCGGCTCCGTCTTCTGCCGCCATCACCTCCAAGGTATGCGAAAAGGGTTTGCGCTATGACCTGACGGTGCCCTTTGCCCGTTTTGTGACTCAGCATCAGAACGAGATCACATTCCCGTTCAAGCGCTTCCAGATTCAGCCCGTATGGCGTGCCGACCGTCCGCAGAAGGGCCGCTACCGCGAGTTTTATCAGTGCGACGCCGATGTCATCGGCTCCACTTCTCTGCTCAACGAGCTGGAGCTGGTGCAGATTGTGGATATGGTTTTCGCCCGTCTGGGCATCAATGTCTGCATCAAGATCAACAACCGCAAGCTGCTGGCCGGAATAGCCGAGGTGGCGGGTGTTCCCGACAAGATGATGGACATCACCGTGGCCATAGACAAGATAGACAAGATAGGCCTGGACAATGTCAAGGCGGAGCTTCTGGAAAAAGGGGTGGGAGAGGCTGCCATTGCAGTGGTAGAGCCGGTGTTGACCCTTTCTGGCAGCAATCAGGAGAAGATAGAGTTTATGCAGAAGATGCTCTCTTCTTCCGAGGTCGGTATGAAGGGCGTGGAAGAAATTTCCAGTTTGTTTGAGCTGATTTCCGCCGCCGGCATCCGCCAGAAGGTAGAGCTGGACCTCTCGCTGGCGCGCGGCCTGAACTATTATACAGGTGCTATTTTCGAGATCAAGGCGTTGGATTTTGCCATAGGCAGCATCTGCGGCGGCGGCCGTTACGACGACCTCACCGGCATCTTCGGCCTCAAGAATGTCTCCGGCGTGGGCATCTCCTTTGGTGCCGACCGTATCTACGATGTGCTGCTGGGGCTGGACAAATACCCTGCATCGCTGCTTTCGGGTGCGAGCGTGCTGTTTACCAATATGGGAGAGAAAGAGGCCGCCTATTGCCTGGGCGCCATATCTGAGCTTCGCAGCCACGGCATCAGCTGTGTGCTCTATCCCGAATCGGCAAAGCTCAAGAAGCAGTTCGAGTATGCCAACCGCGGCAATATCTCGGTGGTTATAGTGGCCGGCGAGAGTGAGATGGCAGAGGGCAAGTTCACCGTGAAGAATATGGCTTCCGGCGAGCAGCAGAGCGTTGCCAAAGAAGACTTGTTCCACTACCTCACCGACGTTCTGGAATAGAATTTTTGGTATTTTCGTTTTTATTTCTACCTTTGCAGTCCCAAACACCGCGGGGTAGAGCAGCTGGTAGCTCGTCGGGCTCATAACCCGGAGGTCGGAGGTTCGAATCCTTCCCCCGCTACAAAGAAAAACAGACAGGCCTTCAGGTCTGTCTGTTCATTTTTACAGAGCGGGGAAGGGTTATGAGAACCGAAGGTTCGACCCGACGCAGCAGCCGAGAGCAATGAAAACTTGTTTACATTGCCGAGGCGCCAGGAGGGAAAGCGGCGCCAGCCGCTTAATCCTTCCCCCGCTACTAAACAGGACATTACTTCGGAAGTGTCCTTTTTTCGTGTCTACGCCATTGCAGAACCTTTATTCTGAGTTCGAAATCCGCCTCTGGACAGGTAGTTTCCCGAAAAAAGACTATATTTAAACCCGTAATAAGGGCTTATTATGAAACGGATATTGTTTGCTTTTCTTATCGTGCTTTTCGGAATTACTTCAGGCTTGAATGCTCAGAGTCGGTTATATCCGTCAAGCAACCATATTGGAGATAGCTATTATTCTATAGTCGACAGCCTTCTTTTGAAGGGGAATGATTTCATAGAATTTGCATTCGAAATCAGACCATCTTTTTCAGGGGAGACAGGGTGCTATTATGATGTTAAGGACTCAGTTTTAGTGTTAAGGACTGCTAATCAGAACATATGGTACTATGGGGGGTATTATGGGAGGAATAATGGGTCATTTAAGCAACGGAAACACCAAGAAAAACTTGTAATTTCTGAATATCGTTGTCCAATATCGCAAGTGGCGAAACAGAGTCTTAAGCGATTATTTACAGCAGCAGTTTTTTCTTCTTCTTTTTTGGCACAACCCTTAGGCGCTGATGGTGTTACATATGAAATTTTAATTCGAGGAGGCGCATTCGCTGCCTGTTGTTGGTCCCCTAAAAAGGGCAGCAATTGTGGTCAGATAGTAGAACTCCTCACATGTCTCTCAGACGCAATCAAAAATAATGATTCAAAGAGGATTGAAAGTCTTATCCCTTCTGCAGATGAATTATCTCGAAAATTTGAAGCTTTGTACCCTGATGATGTTAAAGAGGGTAGTGTATTTCTGCTGTGGCAATAGGCATTCATTGTTATTTATCTGAGCGAATGAGCCTAAACCCTATCACGGCTTTGAATCCTTCTATGAATTCGTTCGAAATTTCTAACACCTGTTCTACAAAGAAAAACAGACGGTCTTGTGCCGTCTGTTTTTTCTTTGTGGCGCAGCTTGCTTAAATTACCGAGGCTCCGGCTGCCGTGGAGGAGTTTTCTTTTTTCCATTTTCTTTTGTAGATGTTAACTAATTGGTTAACTTTGTGCGTGAGATTTGTGCTGTATGAAAAAGAGTTCGTGAGACAAGTGGTCGTATTTGAAGATCACTTCAAGCGGTTCAGAAAGACGCTTGACAGAGAAGCGCTGAAGAAACTGTATCAGGTGCTTACCCTGATTATGATGATGGAGGTGGTCCCTGTCAAGTATCTAAAAGCCATAGAAGGAAGAAAAGGGCTTTTTGAGATACGAGTAGAACAGGGGAATAATATATATCGGGTTTTTTGCTGCTTTGACGAAGGGCGTTTAGTCATTCTCTTCAATGGATTCCAGAAGAAGACTCAGAAGACCCCCGTTGAGCAATTGGATAAGGCAGAAGCCCTGATGAAGAAGTATTTTGAGCAGAAAAAGGAGCATAACAATGGATAAGATAACCCTCAAGAAGATGGATTTGACCCCTATTGAAGCCCTCATCACTGAGGATTTCGGGGAAGTAGGCACTCCCGAACGTTATCAGTTCGAAATGGAGTGTGATGCCTTCATCATTGGCGAGCAGCTAAAGGAAGAGCGTCTCAAAGCGGGTCTAACCCAGGAACAGTTGGCCGATAAGATAGGCACAAAAAAGAGTTTCATCTCCCGGGTAGAAAGAGGACGTACGGATATCCAACTCTCGACCTTAGTTAAACTCTTCAGAGGGCTTGGCCGGCAAGTAAGCGTCAGAGTTCTTTGATAACCATCTAAATTATCCTTTCTGCCTGAAGCCAGCGGCTACGTATCATAACAAAAAAAGACTGACGCGATAGCGCCAGTCTTTTTTTGCATTCGAAGGGCTTGCTATTTAGCCTCCTCAAGATAGTAGGTGAGGGCGGTTCTCATACTGTGGGAGATGTAGCCCTTGAAGAGTTTGTAGCGTTCCATAGTGGTTTCAAAGGAGTGGACGATGGTGCAGGTGGCGGGGTCATCTTCCGAAACATCCACTGTGAGACCGCCGTGGAAGCGGTAATCCTTGAAGTGAGACTTGTACTGCTCGTTCCATTCACACTTGAGGGAACCGTCTGCGGTGTTTTCCCAGGCCCAGGAACCTACATTGACCTTGCCATTGTCAAAGAGTACTGCGTAGGTGCCTGATTCGGTGAAGATGAGGCCCTTGCATTCCTCTTCCAGCTCCTCTTCGCCCTCTTCGTCACCGGTTTTCTCGAACCATTTAGAGAAGTCGCAGCCGGGAAGTTCAAAACTGAAATCCAGGAAGGGCAGGTCGCTGAATGCAAGCGAGAAATAGGTCTTTTTGAAGTTCCAATGGCGGCAGAGGCGACGGTTGATGGTTGTTTCCTGAACCGTGGCAGCCTGCTGTGCGTGCACCGTGAAGGGGTCCCAGCCGTTACGGTCAATCAGAATCTCTGCGGCACCGCCTCTGAGCAGATTGATTGCGATCTCTCCGAATCCCTGGAGGATGTACGCACCGTCCACGAAGGTGAATTTGCCGTAAACCCAGACGTCGTCCAGATCCAAGTCGCTGTCACTCTTGGTCTTGGCGGGGTTCTTGGTGATGATGTATTCACCGGCTCTTGTGAGCTCGATGCACTGTATGGGGCTGGAAGCATCAGTAATCTCATATTTTCCGAGTGCTTTGTCCGCATCTTTTACTGCATTGGCCTTGTTGCAGGAACTCAATCCTGCGATGAAAATAATAAGGGCGCTTGCCAGCGCAAACCATTGTCTTGTCTTCATTGCTTTTTGTTTTTATTTTCTATTGTTTGCCGCAAATTCTGTGCCGACAACTCGTCTTGGTGTTTCTTGGTGATTCCCTCAAATTGTCGTACATTTGACACTTCTGTCAAAGACTGATTTGAGTAGGGCATTAAATATCATCCTTGCGTTATTCCTGTTGCTCTCCTGCAGCAGGGATAATGTTGTAGATACCCCTGCAACCGGCAAGGCGGCGGGTCCCGTCAAGGTTGGTCTTTATATAGACGGGGAGCCACAGGATATTATCTACACCAAGACATACGCCACAGAAGACGGTCTCTCGTCCCTCTGGGAAGCGGGCGACAAACTGGCCGTATGGGCCATAGATGCGGGCGGCAACGCCTCGCTTGGCGCCGTCCCGTTTTCGTTGTATGCCTCCGACCGCGGCAAAGCGTTCTTCTCTGCGACATTGCCCGAGGCTATGCCGGAAGGCACCTATACATACTATGCCGCTTACCCTCTGCCTAAGTCGGTCTCGGGGACGAATGTTTCTTATACATTGAGTGATTTCCAGGACGGGATCTCGTCCGGCGGAGAGGACATTATGGTCTCTTCTGCCGCAGTCGGCGGCCCCCTGGAGGCGATAGACTGGAAGCTGTACGGCCACGAAGAGGTGCATCTGTCTATGGACCATTTGCTCCACCGTCTGCGCTTTTATACCGAGGCGGCTGATGAGCTGGGCGGCGAGCCGGTGCGGCGTATTGTGGCAAGTTTTCCCAAGGCCGTCACGGGCGACATTTCTTTTGATGTCACGCAGCCGTCCGCGGCGGTGGTAAGCGTCACCGGCGCCACCATTACCATAGAGCCGGAGACGCCCGTGGCCATATCTTCTGCAGGCGGCCGGCACTACCTTGCGGCATCCATCTTCCCTACGGCTTTTGCTGAAAGCGATGTGATGACAGTGGCGCTGTACACCGACACCAAGGTGGCGCGCACCACCATCCCGCTCCGCGGGCGAACCTTTGCCGCAGGCCATTCCACGCCGGTGAAGATTGTCCCGCAGACGGTCGGCAGCCACTATCAGATCAGCCTGAATCTGGCCTCGAACAATCTGGGCGAGGACATACAGACCATAACCCTCACGGCGCCGTCGGGCTGCAAGTGGGGAGACAATTTAAACAATGTATACGTTTACTCTCCCGGCAGGGAATTCTCTGCAGGAGAGACCTTTGTGCTGGAATATGAAGACCAGGCGGCCTTCCGGTCCCTGAGCGGAAAAGAGATAACCGTGACATACGATTCGCAGCACGTCACCATCAGTGAAACAGTCACTGTAGAATCCCTGGCCGGCAAGAATTCCACCGCCCTGGCGCTGAATGTGCCGTATCTGCTTTATGAGGATTTCTCTGGCGTAGGGTCATTCTCTTACGACGACCAGTATTCCAGCGGCTTCAACTCCGGTTCCAAAGATCCGCACAGTTTCCTGAACGGATGGACCGGCGCCAGAATAGGTGCGTCGGCAGGCCAGAGCATTCGCATTGCCTGCCGCAGGGAGACTTCTGCCGACTATCCTGCCCGCGTGGATGCTGCGCCGCTGAATGGCACCATAAAGAGCCCCGTGAATCTCAGCGTGGAATTCGACTACGGCGCCAACAACCAGTTTGGCGGTATTTCCATCATAACGAACCCCGATGTCGGGCAGACCTGCTATGTGGGTTATGTGACCAGCACCCAGGGCTACAAGAGCGGCGCAACCGACGGCACTTTTGAAGATGGCAATTCCTTCTATGTCAAGGAATACAGCGGCAGCTATACCAGCACGCCCAACACGGCGCAATACACTATATACAACGTTCCCGCAGGCGGAGTGTTCAGGCTCACGATACGCACCGAGATAGAGCATCATGCCGGCACAAACAACACCACCGCGTGGTTATATATCGATAATGTAAAAATCAAGATAGCGAAATGAAAAAAACAGTTTTGACTCTGATTGCCGCTATGGCACTCCTGGCCGCATCCTGCGCAAAGCAGGACAGGACGGCCGGCAGCGTCTCCTTCTCTTTGGAAGAGGGTGCCGTGGCGGAGGTCCTGACCAAGGGCAGCGTGTCAGATTATGCCAGTCTGCCCTCTGCGGCAGATTTCTCGCTGACTGTGAAAAACAGCCTTGGCGCGACAATCTACAACGGCCTTCTGGGCGCCTGGAACGCCGATGCGCCGCTTGCGGCGGGCAATTATTCGGCCGTGGTGAAGTATGGCGACCCGTCGGCAGAAGGTCCCGGAAAACCCTGCTTTGAGGGTTCCGTCAACTTTGGCGTGCTTGGCGGCCAGACCACAGCTGTGAAGGTGACGGTCAATCTGGCCAATTGCATTGTGAAGATTGAATGTACCGACGCGTTCAAGCATTATTTTCCCCAGCGGAGTTTTGTGATAACCACTCCCGAGAGCGCAAGCGGATTTACGTATAGCGACAAGGCGATATTCGTTGCCTATCAGTGGACTGTCACCGGAACTCTCAAAACCCAGACGGGAGACGACTATACTCTCCCGGAGCGTTCGTTCAAGGGCGATGCCGCAACCTGCTATACGGTGAAATATGATGTATCCAATGTGGGCGGCGTCACAATCACGATATCGTTCAACGACAATGTGGAGACGGTTAAGCTTGGTGATATAGAACTCAACTCATAACAACTGCAGATATGAAAAGAACAATTGTGTTAATTATGAGCGCCATCCTGATGGTTTCGATGGCATCCTGCAAGAAATATGAACGCAATGTGCGCTCTGCTGAGGGCGTGCTCTCTCTGGAGGGTTTTGAACTGCAGTGGGATGAGACTCTGCTCACCAAGGCGGCAACTGCCGCCCCCGGCACCTACTCCATATTTATAAAGAACGCGTCGGGCGCAAGTGTGCTTGAAACCACTTATGCTCAGATCAAGAGCGCCGGCGGCAAGGTCACCCTCCCTGCCGGAGATTATACCCTTGAGGCCCGCTCTACGGCAGAAGAAGTGCCGGTTGCGGAGTTTGACAAACCCGTATACGGCGTCAAGGAGAGTTTCTCGATAACGGCAGGCGAAACCACCAGCCTGGGTTCGCTGGTGTGCACGCTGCTGCAGGTGAAGGCCACCGTATCCTACGACGATGCCTTCCTGGCAATGGTCACCGGAAACGGCAAGGCCACCGTGACCGTAAATCCCGCCGCGCCGCTGGATTTTGACCTGTCATATTCGGGCGGCCGTGCCACCTATACCGACAAGGCCGGCTATTATGCCGTGAATGAGAGTGGCAACACCACTATGAATATCGTCTTTTCCGGCAGCATTTCTGGCAAGAGCCAGAAGATGGTGGCCAACCTGACCGGCATCCAGGCCCGTCAGTGGCGCCAGATAAAGTTTGTGAAGAAGACCGACGAAGAGGGCAACGCCACATTTGCAGTGGAAATCAATTCTTTTGTGGATGACGAGGAGTTGCTGGTCACTATGGAAGTGGTGCCCGAGTCGGTGATAGGCGATGACCCCAAGGCGCCCAAGGGCGACGGCGGCATCAGGATAGATTTTGCCGAAGACTGCACTATGTACAATGACCTGAACAACATTGTGGTTCCGGCCGGTGCAACCGGTATGGACCTGAGGGTTGTGGTCACGGTGCCCGGCGGCATCAAGAAATTCCAGGTGCAGATGGCCTCTACCAGCGACGCCTTTCTGGCTTCGGTGGCCCTGGCCGGCGGCACCACGCTGGATCTGATAAACCCCGCACCGGAGCAGGACATCGTGTTCCAGATTGTCCCTTTCCCGCACGGCAGCGACCTTGCGGGGCAGACGCTGCTGCAGTTTGACCTGAGTGGCGCGCAGGAACCCATCAACGCTTTCCCTGGCCGCCACACCTTCACAATGGAGGTCACCGATATGGCGGGCTGCAAAAACAGCATTCCTGTAACATTGGTTGTAAACGAATAGGAGGGAGAGAAGATGAAGAGACTGTTTACAATATTTTCCCTGATTGCGGCGGTGTTTATGGCCGGCTGCTCGCACGACGAGTATGTTCCCGACGGTTCATTCTCTGTTAAGGCGGGCATATCGCAGACAGAAACCAAAGCCGGCGCAACCGAAGCCCAGCTGCTTGCGGGCGCCAAAATAAATCTGTACTATGCCGATTTCTCGGGTCTGGTGCGTTCTTACAAATATTCCGAGCTTCCCGAAGTCATCTGGCTCCCGGGCAACAGCTACAGGGTGGATGTGATAGCCGGCGAGGCGGCAAAAGACTCCCCGGCAAAGGCATCCTGGGACAGTAAGAGCTATGCCGGCAGCACCGAGTTCGAAGTCGTGGCGGGCACCAACACCGATGTTGAGGTAGAGGCGGGTGTCAGCAATGCCGTCACCAAAGTTACCTTTGGCAGCGGCATCGCAGATAACTTCGCTTCCGGCTACACCTTTACTATCGGCGTGGACGGCAACAATCTTACATACAACGCCGCCAAAAGCGGTGCCGAGGGCTATTTCATAATAGACGGCATAGAAGAGCCGGAGTTTGAATGGACGTTCAGCGGCACTCTTAACGGCTCCAGCTTCACCAAAAGCGGCAAAGTAGGCTCTATTGAGGCGGGCAAGATGTATTCTATGACCCTGAAGTATACCGTGACCGACGGCGAGGTATCGTTTGCCCTTCTGGTGGACGAAGGTCTTGATATAAAAGAAGATATAATAGTGTTCGAGCCGGTATCCACAGGTCTTTCGGAGTCTGCCGTATATGAAATATGGGCGGGACACGCCACTGTCCACGCAGATGTGGACGAGAGCGAGTACAGCAACCCTTCTGCCATAAAGTTTGCCTATCGCACCGGCAGCGGTTCCTGGACAACAGTCGCTGCCCAGCGTGTTTCTGAGGGCACATACAAGGCCGTCCTTACAGGCCTGACTCCCGCCACCGGCTATACCTATAAACTGGTGATAGACGGTACTGACATAGGCGATCCCAAAACATTCACCACAGAGCAGGCTCCCGCCATTCCCAACGGCAGTTTTGAGCAGAGCAGTACGTCGGCTTCGGGCAATTACACTGAATTCTACGCTTCCGGCGAAGACCCCTGGTGGGGTTCCGGCAACGGCAGCAAGGGCATCAACGGATCGGCAGACTTTGGCGGATTCATAATCTGCGCCCCCGACAAGTCAGAGAAGCACGACGGCAACCAGTCGGCCTGCCTGTCATCTACCTGGGCCCTTGTTAAATTTGCCGCCGGCAACTTGTTCTCCGGCTATTTTGCCGGGCTGGTTGGCACCAAGGGCGGCAAGGTGGCCTTTGGCCGCGCTTTCACCGGCCGTCCCACCGCACTCAAGGTCTGGGTCAAATATTCCACCGGCAAGATCAACAGGATAGATTCGACTCCCGCCGGCGAAAGCATAACCACCAGCGACTATGACACCGGCCGCATCCAGATTGCCCTGGGCACCTGGGACTACCGTGTATACGGCGGCACCAGGGAGTGCCCGATACTGGTGAATACCACCGACACCGGCACTTTTGTGGATTTTGCCACCGACGCATCTACCATTGCCTATGGCGACCTGCAGCTCAAGGGCAACGCCTCCAATTCGCACAATGTCTGGAAGGAATATACCATCCCCATTGAATACAACAGCGAGATGGACTTCCCCACATATATAGTGGTTTCCTGCGCCTCCAGCAAGTATGGCGACTATTTCACCGGCTGCGATTCCAGCAAGATGTGGATTGACCAGATGGAACTTGTATACGAATAGTATGAAAAGACGCATTTTAGTTTTGACGGCATTGCTGCTTGCCCTGAGCCCGGGGGGCCTGGCCAGGGACAGGGAGAAGATTGTCCGCTACGATGACCTCAGGCCGGTAGTGGCGCCCAAAGGGAGTTTCCTGATAGGGGGCAGCGCCTCTTTTGCCGGCCATACCAACGACAACTACGATTTTGCAATAGTCAAGGGCATCAATTCGGTGGGCTACAGCATTGCGGCAACTCCAGAAGTCTGCTACTTCTTCTCCGATAATCTGGGCGTAGGCGCCAGGGTAGGGTATGGCCGCAATATGATGGACATCTCCTCTGCCAAGGCAGAGCTTACCAGCCTTTCTATGGGTCTTGAGTATTACTATCTGGAGAGCAGGAATATTAACACTATGGTATTCCTGCGCTATTATTTACCGGTGGCCGACTCAAAGCGCATAGCGTTTCACGTGGATGCCGGCCTTGGCGCCAGATTCGCGCAGTCCAAAAACTCCGAGGAACACACCGGCGCGGTTGTGGGCACCTGGGAGAACAACAACCGGTTCGGGCTCTATGTAAATCCCGGCGTGACCGCCTTCCTCTCCAACAGGGTGGCTATGTTCGCCTCGGTGGGTATGGCCGGAATCAGCTACAGCAGAAAGAGCCAGATACACAATCAGGTATATAACGGCAAGGCCGGGTCCTTTGCCATAAGCTATCTGGTGGATGTGTCTGCGCTGAGTATTGGTATTGATATATTTCTTGGGAAGCGATGAAGAGAGTAAGAATAATAATAGCAGCGGCTGTGATGCTGCTCTGCCCGCTGATGAGCCGGGCGCAGGAGAGGCCGACCTTCATTCCCAAGGGCACCTTTGGCGCCGGCATACAGTTCGGCACACTTGACCTGAATAGCGACAACAGCGGTATAATGCTGGTGCTGAACCCCATTACCGCCAAGGGCCGCGTCTCTATGATTGCTCCGTTTGTGGAGTATGCATATAACAATGACAGGGCCGCCGGCGCCCGCATAAGCTACACCTCCGGCAATGCTTCGGTGGATAATATCACCATAGACCTGCTTAACGAGGGTATGGCCTTTGACTTCAGTGATGTCAGTGCCGGAATCACTATGTTGAGCGCGACGCTGTTCCACAGGAATTATTTTGCCCTTGACCCCAAGAGCAGGGTGGCGGTGGTTGCCGAGTTTGCCCTTTCGGGCGGTCGCGGCCACAGCGAGTTCAACACCGGCGGAGAGGCTATGACGCGTGCCGATTATCTGAACGCAAAGCTCAGCTTCAGCCCCGGCCTGTCGTTCTTTGTTATGAACAATATCTCCATCACCGCGACGCTGAGTATGGCCAACCTCTCCTATAACAGGGTGGAGTGCTTCAACAACAACGAGCAGACCGGCAGCCGCGACAAGTTCGGGGCCAATGTCGGCCTGGACCTTCTTGGGACCTGGTTTGGCGTGGCCTTCCATTTTTAATTATTCAGGATGAAACGCATCTGTTCATATATAACCCTTCTGGCCGCGGCGTTGACGATTGCTTCGTGCGTCGCCAATGACCTGCCGGACCCCGTCATCAAGGGCGCTTTTGCCTCGCTGGACGTGGCTGGGGCCAGGGAGGTGATCATAGATGAACAGAATGCTATAGTTACGATATCGCTGCCCGAGGAGGTCGATCCGGCTGCGGTGACCATCAGGTCGGCTACCTATGTCCATCCCGAGACCCGCTGCGAGCCGCAGATAGAGGGTGTGTGGGATCTTTCTTCCCCTCAGAAAGTTACGCTAAAGACATATCAGGATTATCCCTGGACCATTCGCGCTACTCAGGATATAGAGCGCTATTTCACCGTGCAGGGGCAGGTGGGGAGCACCGTGATAGATGCCCCCAACCGCAGGGTCATTGCCTATGTATCTGCCAAAGAGAGCATCCGAAACATCACCGTGACCTCGCTAAAACTGGGGCCGGTGGATGTCACCTCCATTTCGCCGTCTTTGTCGGCTCTTAAAGATTTCAGCCAGGGAGTCTTGGTTGAGGTCAGCTACAGGGGCAGGACAGAGGTCTGGTCGCTCTATGTAGAGCAGACAGAGTTTGCCGTGGACCTAAGTCTGGTGGATCCCTGGACCACAAAGGCCCGCGTGGTAGCGCAGGGCAGCGCAGATGCTGCCAACTCTTTCCGCTATCGCAAGGAGGGTGAGCAAGAGTGGCTGGAAGCGGATGAGGTTACCCAGGACGGCGGCCTGTTCTATGCCTTCATCGGCCCGCTGGAGCCCCTGACCCGCTACGAGTGCGTTGCCACAAGCGGCAGCGACGAGTCGGCGCCGGTTGTGTTTGAGACAGAATCGGCCGCGCAGCTGCCCAACGCCGGCTTCGAGGCCTACAGCAATGCAGAGTCTGCAAACTTTTTCTCCTGGTATGATCCATCATCGTCCGATCCTCTGCACAATTCCAAATGGTGGGATTCCGGCAACGTCGGGTCTACAACCCTGGGGTCTTCATATTGCATTGCCCAGCCCGATACCGAAGAAAAGGTACAGGGGCGTGCCAGCGCCCAGCTTGTATCGCGCTATGTGGTGATCAAGTTTGCAGCCGGCAACACCTTCTCCGGCGAGTTTGTCCGCATAGTGGGCACCCAGGGCGGCGTGCTGAACTTTGGCCGTCCGTGGACCCTGCGGCCATCCGCCATACGTCTTTGGGCAAAATATGAGTGCGGCGAGATAGATGTAATAGATTCATATCCAGACGATTATCTGGTGAAAAAGGGCGATGCCGACTGCTGCCAGATCTGGCTTGCCCTGGGCGACTGGGACTACAAGAAATACGGCGGCACATCGCAATGCCCCGTCCAGGTGAACACTACCGACAAGAGCACCTTCTTCACTAAAGACGACGATTCGGTTATCGCCTACGGCGATTTTACCGCAAATACATCTTCCGACGCCTGGGCTGGCAAACCGCAGGTGATCCAGACCGGCGAAAACGGCTGGATGCAGCTGGAAATACCTATAGAATATAAAGATGTCTCCCGCCGGCCCACACACATCATCGTTTCTTTTGCCGCCAGCCGCCTGGGCGATTATTTCACCGGTTCTTCCAAGAGCAGGATGTGGATTGACGATGTTGAAATGGTTTATTAGGAACTTCTGTTTGCTTACAGATTTAATGCAATATTTTGGTTTTGCTTTCGAAATGAAAGCGAGGTGGCGCAATGTGCTCTTAAATTCTTAGCGATTTCGTTTGCTTTCAGTCGCTTATAATCAACGTGTTGCCCAAGCGATATTTGTTTTTTTCAAAAAAAATTCCGACCTTGCGCCGAAATGTTCGTATTTGAAAACTACTATTCAACCAATTATAGTTTACCAAAAAAAGTATCAGCTTATGAAAAAAGTAAAACTTTTTCTGACAGCACTTGTGATCGCTGCAACGACTTTCGTTGCTTCGGCACAGAATCAGGTATCCGGTGTGGTAACAGACCGGAACGGTGAGCCTGTAGCCGGAGCTTCTGTCGTAGTTGACGGTACGACCATCGGTGTCATTACCGGCGCAGACGGCGCTTACACAATCAGTGCTAAACCTGGTCAAACCCTTTCTTTCTTGTTTTATGGTATGAAGTCCCAGAAACAAGAGGTTTCCGGTTCGACCTTGAATGTTGTGATGGAAGAAGACTTGATGCTTCTGGACGAGGCAGTGGTAACCGCTATGGGTATCACCCGTAGTGAGAAATCCATCGGTTATGCCGCTACCACCGTCAAGAACGAGGAGATTGCTGGTCAGCGTGCCACAAACGTTACCAACACCCTCGCAGGTAAGGTTGCAGGTCTGCAGATTAACTCGACCTCTACCGACCCTGGTGCAGCAACCAGCGTGGTTATCCGTGGCTACAGTTCTATCGCAGGTAGCAACCAGCCGCTCTATGTTGTAGACGGTATCCCTATGACCGGCATTACCAGCATTGCTCCGGATAACATCGAGACCATGACTGTCCTCAAGGGTGCAGCCGCAACCGCTCTCTATGGTTCACGTGCCGCCAACGGCGTCATCATCGTGACCACCAAGCAGGGTAAGAGAAATGCTGACAGGAACTTCTCCATTGAGTACAATGGCGGTGTTCAGGCTCGTCAGCTGGCCAACCTCCCTATTTTCCAGAATGATTTCGGACAGGGATGGAACGGTACCCAGACTTGGATTGAGAATGGTTCCTGGGGTCCGCGTCTTGACGGCTCTTATCAGGTTTATGGTCCTGTATGGAACGGTAAGCAGCGCTACGGCAAGTTCGAGGCTCTCCCCACCAATATCCAGGATTTCTTTGAGATTGGATGGAGCCAGAACCACAGTGTCGCTCTGAGCGGTATCTCCGATGACCAGAAGATGACATATTATCTGTCTTATGCAAATTCGAGCGATGATGGTATTATGCCTTACAACAAGGATAAATATACCAGAAACACCATTACAATGAGCAGTTCTTATGCTCCTGTATCCTGGCTCAAAGTAAGCTCTACCATCAACTTTGCACTTTCCAAGACAGATGCAGTCCTTATGGATCAGGGCGCATTTGCTATCGACGGTCTCCTTGAGTTCCCTCGTAACATCTCCCTTGTTGACCTTAAGGATACATCCAACCCCTTCAATACTCCCGAGGCTTACCTGACTCCTTACGGTATCACCAACCCTTACTGGGCAGTTGAGAATAACTACAATCATACCGACCAGAAGAGTCTCTTCGGTAAGGTTCAGGCCGACGTGATGCCTTTTGATTTCCTCACCTTAACTTATAGGTATGGTTTCAATTATGGCGATTTCGACTTCAAGAACGGTGTTCCTCAGATTAGTCTGACAGATGCCCTGATCTACGATGATAAGGGTTATGCACCCTCCAGCATGAACCAGGATGGTTCTGTAGCAACCCAGTACTACCGCAACTATGAGTTCAACCACGATTTCATGGCTACCTACAACGATGACTTTATCGATGGTGACCTCACAGTGACCGCTATTCTGGGTACCAATATCAACGAACGTGCTTCGACTTCTATGAACGGTGTCGCCACCGGTCTTGCATTCTATTCCGGATTCTGGGATCTGAGCAACGGTGCAGACTGGACTGACCTCGCAGAGGCTCAGACAAAGCGCCGTCTGGTCGGTGTGTTCGGCGACGTTACTCTCGGTTACAAGGATACATTCTTCTTGGATCTGACTGCACGTAACGACTGGTCTTCTACCCTCCCTATGGGTAAGAACAGCTTCTTCTATCCCGGTGTTACCGCCAGCTTTATCTTCACTAACCTGATGCCTAAGAATGACATCCTCTCCTTCGGTAAGATCAGAGCTTCCTATGGTAAGACTGGTAACGATGCCGGTGTATACCGCACCAACCCCGCCTATGTTCAGGCTGCTTATCGTGGATATTATGGCTCAGGCATTGCTTCTTTCCCTATGAACGGTGTGAACGCATTTGCCCGCAGCGCGCGTAACAACTCTTCTTCTCTTCGTCCTGAGATGACAACTGAGTTTGAGGTTGGTACCAACCTGCAGTTCTTTGAGGGCCGTATCGGTATTGATGCAGCTTACTACAATAAGCTTACTTCAGACCAGATTTTCAACGTGACCGTTGACCCCGGTACCGGTTACACATCTGCAGTGACCAACTTTGGTGTTGTTCGCAACCGTGGTGTTGAGTTGCTCTTTGACTTCGTTCCGGTACAGACCCGTGACTTCCGTTGGGATTTGAGCGTCAACTGGGCAAAGAACTGGAGCAAGGTAGTGTCTCTCCCCGAGAACTTCGGCGGCAGGGTTGCCATCAATGGCTTCAGCGCTGGTAACGATGCTGTATATATGTATGCAGAAGAAGGTCAGCCTATCGGTACTTTCTGGACTTATCAGTCAAGATATTATGATGATCCTGATAGCGAATATGACGGATGGATCATCGTTGACGAAGAAGGTCAGCCCAAGCAGACCAAGTCCGTACAGCCTACGGGCAAGGATATGAACTTCAAGTGGACAGGCGGTCTGACAACTCAGTTCGCATACAAGAGCCTGGCTCTGAGCGCCACCTTGGATGTTCGTTACGGTGGATACATGTTCTCCCGTACCCGCAACATTATGCAGTTCACCGGTAACGGTATCATCACTACCTACAACGACCGCAGGCCGTTCATTATCCCCAACTCCATTTGTGAGTATGTCGACGATGACGGTAATGTTCTTGGCTACGACGAGAATGTTGTTCCTCTCTACCTGAGCAACAGTTCTTACCAGACCTATTTCAACGATCACGGTTACGGAATGTCCGGTGAGGCTTATCTGATGGACCGCAGCTATGCTAAGCTCCGCAACATCACCTTGACCTGGAACCTTCCTAAGAAATGGATTGGACCTTTCTCAAATATTGGTCTTTCTGCATTTGTCAACAATGCATTCACCTGGACAGCACGCGACAACTACTATGTCGATCCTGAGGCTACTACCGAGGGTACAGACCTCGTAGGTACTTTTGGTGAAATGTACAACAATCCTTCATGCCGTATCTATGGCTTCAATGTGAATCTTAAATTCTAAGGAGGATTCGAATCATGAAAAAGATTATAGTTACATTAGTTATTGCAATAGCTACTCTCTCGCTGGTGTCCTGCAAAGATTGGCTTGACATCAACTACGATCCGAATTCGGCTACACCTGCAATGGTGACTAACGATAATATCTTCCCTGCTGCAGAAATGGCATTGTGCGCAAGCTACGGTGACTTCTTCAGAATTACAGGCGGTTATTTCGCACAGCAGTATGCTCAGTCGTTCGGTACTTCCAACTACGTGGACTTCAGTCAGTTCACAATGTCTCAGACACGTTCCAGCAGTTTCTATTCCCAGATTATGCAGGGTTGCATCAGCAACGCTACCGTAATCCGTGACAATGCCGCTGCTGACAGCCAGTGGGGTACTTACCTTGCAGCCACCACTCTTCGTGCTTTCGCTTTCCAGGCTCTTGTGGATGCCTATGGCGAAGTTCCTTATACCGAGTCAATGGATGCAGAGAAATATCCGAACCCTCACTTTGACGAAGGTGCAACAGTTTATGAAGGTATCCTGGCAGAGCTCGACGAAGCTCTCTCTAAGGTTTCCGAAACAGATGCCGTAGCTACCAACTTCCTCTATACAGGACAGTCTGCAGCTAACTGGATTAAGTTTGCAAACGCCCTCAAGCTCAAAATACTTATGAGAGAGAGCGGAAAAGTAAACGTTGATTCACAACTCGCTGCTCTCATTAATCAGGATAATTTCCCTACTGAGGACGTTGCTTGGAAAGGCTTCTGGGCAAATGCCAGTGGTAAGGCCAATCCTTTCTATCAAGAGGAGTTTGCAACCTATTTCGGTTCTACTCAGATTAATGTTGCGCTCAATGTCGCTCTCTTCAGAACAATGAACGCGTACAATGATGCACGCCTTGGTGCTTTCTTTGATACCAATACTTCAGGTCAGTACTGGGGCAGTATCTCCGGTGACAACCTCTCGACATCACTCAACTACAAGAAGTCTTTCTGCCGTCCTAAGATGGCGTACAACACTCCTGTAGTGCTTATTTCTGTCGCTGAGGTGAACTTCTGGCTTGCTGAGTATTTTGCATCAAAAGATGCAGCTAAAGCAAAGAGGTATTATGAAGCAGCCATTGAGGCTTCCTTCGATGCGGCTGGTGTAGATGGTGCGAGCGCTGCCATCGCTGCTTGGCCTTTTGACAATTCAAATGCAGCCAAGTGCATAGGTGTCCAGAAGTGGGTTGCACTCTCTGGCGTCAACAACTATGAAGCTTGGTGTGAGCTGCGTCGTCTTGGCTATCCTGCTTTCGGCAATATGACAGCTGATGACATTTATGACCGTCAGGGTGATAATTTGAACGCTTCAGCTCTGCCTGCAGGTGAGCTCTATACCCCTTACAAGTATGATACAGAGGTAGGGCAGCGCACCACTATCCAGCGTTGGCCTTATGCATTGGTTTCATCTCAGTCAAACATCAATTGCCCTGAGGTTAAACTGCCTAACGTTAAAGTATTCTGGGCTAAATAATAAGACACAGATATGAAAAAAATCATTTACATATTATCAATAGCATTTGCCGCATTTGTTGTTGGCAGCTGCGAGAAGGCCTCCGCAGACAAGACCCTGGAGACAGAGTACTTTACCCTGAATGGCGATATGGCTATGTACGTTGAGATGGGTGATGAGTTTGTTGAGCCCGGTTATACCCCTTGCGAGGGCGCTAGCGAAGTAGAGGTCTACATTATAGATCCTAACGGTGATCTTGTAGATGAGGTTAACACCAGCTCTTCCGGTTTCTACGAGATAGTATACTGCAACACCAGCAAAGAAGGTTTCTACTTCGAGAAATCACGTATGGTTTATGTTTATGACCCGACAATCGAAGTGGATATGGCCGGTGGTTATTCCCTTGATGCTAAAGCATCGTTGTTTGCCGGTGACACATATCTTGAATACGCACAGTACTATTCTGATCAGAGCAATTTTGATCCTAGCGTACAGGCTTGGGCAAGAGCACCGTTCGTGACCCCCAGCGTTTCTATAACAATCTCCAAGGTTGCGGGTAATATCTATTCAGTCAGTGACCTTATTGGTGGTTGGTACACCAGCATCCAGGGTAGGGGTGGCTACTATGTGGATCTGTATCAGAGTGGTGCGTATGCTACCTACTTTGATATGACTGGTAATCTGATTCTTAATGCAGACATGTCAGTCACTCTGTTGTCATCGTTTATTTCAGCCTGGAAAGACGGTCTGGACTACCTTAAAAATGGTGTATATGACCCTGAAACCAAGACATTGACATACGATACATGCTATGCCGGTGGTCAGGTTGGTCCTATGCACATTGTAATTAAACAGGAATAACAGGAGGATACATTAATGAAAAAAATTATAGTTTTTGCATTGATTGCTATTCTTGCAATCTCTTGCCAGAAGGATCCTATTGGCTCCACTGTTGCCAAAGATGTTGCAGGTGAGTGGTCTGTAAAATATAATGCCGTTAACGACAATGGCGAACTGGTAGATACCGATGTGTTGGGTGGGTACTCACGTGTTTTTACATTTAACACTTCAGCCAATGCTACCGACACGATATATATTGCCGATGAAGATTACTTCATTGGATATCAGGCAAAGATTCCCTGCAAACTTGAGCAGAAGACTTTCGGTAGTGAAGATGTCCTGGACAACCTGTATGGCAGTTCAGCATACCATGGCCCTCAGATGATTGTTGACAAAGGCATAATTATCCCCGGGGCAGCAACTACTCCCAGCGGAATGCCGGCTGATTCAATTTATTTTGAATTGACTTTTGTCGGAGGAGACTACTTTACTAGTATGTATGCTTCGTATGGAATGGAATTTACCCATTACCAAGTTGGTGGTTTCCGTTTCACTGGTTTCGAAGGAGACCAGGACGGTTTCTAATAGTCCCACCAATTGATAATAAAAGAGGGGAATCCAAACGGGTTCCCCTTTTTTATTCCTTGATATTCTCAATTTGGGCGTAGCCTTCCAGAATCCTCTCTGAGATTTGCTTCAGCGCCAGGCCCTTTTCGGTCAGGGCCACTGTGCGGCCGTAGCGGACAAACAGGGCGGCGCCTATCTCAGCCTCCAGGGCGGCGATGTGCTTGCTCACCGCCGGCTGGCTTATTCCTGTCTGGCGGGCGGTCTCGCTGAAGCTCAGAGTGCGGGCGAGAATTGTGAAAACAAGCAGTCTTTTGTCTGTCATACAGTGCAAAGTTATAAATTAAGTTGCTTTTTGGCGAAATTGTTTTATCTTTGCAACCCATTTTAACAAAACCAATTATTAACAAAATGCTTAAACAGTACGAAACCGTTTTCATTGCAACTCCCATTTTGTCTGAAAGCCAGATGAAGGAAGCGGCTGCTAAGTACTCGAGCTTTATCACCGACAACGGCGGTGAGATCGTGTACGAAGAAGATTGGGGTCTGAAGAAACTTGCTTACCCCATCGACAAGAAGACCACCGGGTTCTATCACCTTATCGAATTCAAGGCTGAGCCCGAATTTATTGCAACTTTTGAGACTCAGTTCAAACGCGATGAGCGCATCATCCGTTTCCAGACTGTAGCTATGGACAAGCACGCCATTGCTTATGCAGAGCGTCGCCGCTCCAAGAAAGCAGAGGCTCAAACAGAAACCAAGGAGGACTAATTATGGCACAGCAGAACAACATCAGATTTCTCAATCCCCCGACAGTGGATGTTAAGAGAAAGAAATACTGCCGTTTCAAAAAGGCCGGTATCAAATACGTGGATTATAAAGATCCCGAGTTCCTCAAGAAGTTCCTCAACGAGCAGGGTAAGATTCTTCCCCGCCGCATCACCGGTACTTCCCTGAAGTTCCAGCGCAAAGTGGCTCAGGCCGTTAAGCGTGCACGCCATCTGGCTCTTCTGCCTTACGTAACTGACTTAATGAAATAATAGGAGGCGCGTATATGGAAATCATACTTAAACAAGATGTCAAGAACCTTGGTTACAAGGATGACGTGGTAAAGGTAAAGGACGGCTACGCAGCCAACTATCTTATTCCCCAGGGTATGGCCATTATGGCTACCCCTTCTGCAAAGAAGGTACACGCAGAGAATCTTCGTCAGCGCGCTCATAAAGAGGCTAAGCTCCGTGGCGATGCAGAGGCTCTTGCAAGCAAGCTTGCAGCAGCTGTTGTAAAGGTTCCCGCCAAGGTCAGCAGCAAGGGCAAAGTGTTCGGTTCTGTAAACAACATCCAGATTGCAGAGGCTTTGAACGCTATGGGCTTTGACGTAGACCGCAAGAACATCGAAATCGTAGGCAGCGACGTGGTTAAGGCTACCGGTGCATACGAGGCAGTTGTAAAGTGCTACAAGGACATCAAGGCTACCTTCAAGTTCGAGGTTGTTCCTTCTGAGGATTCCGAACCCCAGGAAGCCGAGAAGCCCGCTGAGGCTCCCGCAGCCGAGGCAGAAGCTCCCGCAGCTGAGTAATCACAATTACAGCATAATCAGGGGCGTCCCTTTTTCGGGATGCCCTTTTTTATACCCTGAACAATTTCGCCGCTAAAGTGGAACACAGACTGGACGGACATTACGGCTACAGAAGGCTTATAGCCGCGTCGCTGCCGCTGATAGTGATGAACATCGTTATCAGCATCTACAGCATCGTGGACGGGCTGTTCGTGTCCAATCTGGTGGGCACTACTGCGTTTGCCGCGCTAAACCTGATATGGCCGGCGGTCGGCCTGGTGGGCGCCCTGGGCCTTATGGTTGGGACCGGAGGGGCCGCATTGGTCTCCAAAACCTTGGGCCAGGGGCTTCCGGAGCAGGCAAACCGCTACTTCTCTATGTTCCTGGAGTTCATATTGCTGGTGTCTGTGGTCCTCGCTATCCCCTTGATAATATGGATGAGGCCGCTGGCGGTGGCGCTCGGGGCAGAAGGGGAGATGATAGAGCAGTGCGTCATTTATGGCCGTATCTGCGCTGCCGGACTCCCCGGCTTTATGATGCAGCTGGGCTTTCAGCCCTTCTTTATGGTGGCGGGCCGTCCGCGGATGGGGACTCGTCTGGCCATCGCCAGCGGTATAATCAATATCGCACTGGACGCCCTGTTTATAATGGGCTTTGGATGGGGGCTTGCCGGGGCCGCCGCAGGCTCTATGATAGGATGCTTCGTGGGCGGATTTTATCCGTTGTGGTATTTCTCCAGCAAGTTCAACCATACCCGCCTGAAGTTTATGCCGGTCAGGTTTGACCTGACCCCTATCGCCAAGGCCTGTACCAACGGCCTGTCGGAATTTGTGGGCAACATATCGTTCAATGTGGTCTCTATGTGCTACAATCTGCAGCTGATGCACTATTACGGTGAGAACGGCGTGGCGGCGTACTCTGTGATACTTTATATGGGCTTTATTTTCGTGGCGATGTTTATCGGCTACAATCTGGCGGTGACACCGCTGATCGGCTTTAACTACGGCGCAGGGGACAGGGGAGAGCTTCGCAGCCTGCTTCGCCACAGCCTTGTGCTGATGCTCGCGCTGGGGGCCGTGCTATGTGTGGCGGCGCAGCTTATCGCCCAGCCCGTGGCAAGGCTGTTCGTGGGCTATGATTCTTCGCTTGCCAATCTCACCGTGCACGCCACAAGGATATACTCCCTGTGTTTCCTGCTAAGCGGTTTGTCTATGTTCGTGTCTGCCTGGTTCACTGGATTGAACAACGGCCCTGTTTCTGCCCTGATGTCGTTTGCCAGAACGTTTCTGTTCGAGCTTTCGTGCGTCTTTATTCTGCCGGCTATCTTCGGGATGGAGGGTATCTGGTATTCCGCCCCCGTGGCAGAGCTGCTGGCACTGCTGCTGGGTGCGGCATTGCTGCTGGGCTACCGAAAGCGGTATCTGTAGAGGGCTGTTCTATGCTTCCTTGGCGCTAAGGACGCTCTGGGAGACGTTGATAATGAAGTCGCCCATCTTCTCGAAGCAGTTCACCAGATCCATATAGAAAGAGCCTGTCTCATAGGGATATGAGGCCTTTTCAATATTGCTCAGGTGCTCT
>JAEETP010000101.1 GCA_016290415.1 Bacteroidales bacterium | reverse complement strand
GGCATAGCGGAGCGCGGGTATTTGCGTGAAATGGCCGGTCGCCAAAAAGAAAAACTCCCACGCAAATACTTATAGCGCGAGAGCGGTAGGGGGAAATGAAATTGGGGGGCGTTAGCCCCCCTCATTATAAGTAGCGGGACCCAGGATTGAACTGGGGACCTCATGATTATGAATCATGCGCTCTAACCAGCTGAGCTATCCCGCCGTTGGGAGTGCAAAGGTAAACGAAAAATCGGATACACCAAAAATTATTCGCGGATGACCTTAACCTGGCCGTCCAGGCCTATCTTGATTATCTGCGAAGAGAGACCTGTGGACCCTTCTTCCAGAGACGGCTCCACTATGTGCTCGGCGCCGTCCAGAATCTGTGCGTTGATCTCTGCAAAGCAGCCGGGCGTATCTTCGCCGGAAATATTGGCAGAGGTAGAAACTATCGGCTTGCCAAAGCGCCGGATCATATTCACGCAGAAATCATTCTGAGGGATGCGGATGGCCACGCTGCCGTCCTCTGCAATCACTTTGGAAGAAAGACCAATGCCCTCCGGATAAATGATGGTCATAGGCTTGTCGTTGATTTCGAGCAGCTGCAGGGCCATCTGAGGTATCTCGCGGACATATTTTGCAAGCATATCCAAATCGCTTACAAGTATGATTACCGACTTGGCGTCGTCGCGCTGCTTGAGGTCAAAAATGCGCTGCACCGCATCGTCGCGGGTGGCGTCGCAGCCAAGACCCCACACAGTGTCGGTGGGGTAAAGTATTATGTCGCCGGCGCGCAGGGCGGCCACGGCGGCGTCAATTTCGTATTTGAGGTCTTCTTCCATCAGAAATAAATCAGTGTGCTTACGGGATAATGGTCAGAGTAGGGGACGCGGGTGATGTGGGTGCGGTCGCAGGAAACATCCTCCGGAACAAGTATATAATCTATGCGCAGCAGAGGCCAGAGCACCGAATAAGTGGAGCCGAAGCCGTTGCCACCGTCTGCAAAGCTGTCTTTGTGGTCCGATGCCAGAGTGTGGTAGGTATACGACATCGGAGTGTCGTTGAAGTCGCCGCACACCATAGTGGGAATGGTGCTGGACTTGATGTGGTCGCGGATTGCGCCGACCTGCTCTCCGCGCTGTATGTTGCTGTGTGCCAGCCGTTCGTGGACGTTCTTGACCTCGTCTGTAAACTGCCCCTTCTTGGCCATCCGGCGGATGGTGTTGGTAAAGGAGAGGCGGTTGCTCTGCAGGTGGCAGTTGTATAGGCGCACCGTGACGTCGTTTATGCGAACGTCGCTCCACAGGCACAGGTTATGGGTGTCTTTGAAGGTGATAACGCCCTTGTCCACAATGGGATAGCGGCTGAAAGTGATGTTGCCGGAGAAATTCTTGCCGGCGCCGTAGAAATAATGGCAGCGGTAGGGGAGATACTTCAAGATTCTGCTCACCGCAGAGGTGTCGCTGGTATAGAATTCCTGCAGGCACAGCACATCCGGAGCTTCTCGGGCGGCGAATTCGCAAATCTTGCTGAGCGTCTGGCTGCTGTTCATCCCCTTGGGAGAGGCCGCCATACGGCCCACGTTATAGGTCATAATCTTGACCTCGTCGCCAGAAACGCTCTTTTCCTCTCCGCCGAACTTCACGAACAGGTCGGCGAAAAACAGCGTGGGCAGCAACGCCACCAGGCTGATAATCAGGTAGCGCTTCATCCGCACCAGCCCTATGATCAGCAGTATCACATTCAGCACGAAAATGGGAATGTAGTACAGCCCGAAGAAATAAGGCAGCGACAGAAAAGACGGGTCAATGAATATCGAAAGATAAGAAATGCACAGGGCCAGGGCGCTGACAATCACCAAAGCGCGGAAAAGAATCTGCCAGATGGTCAGACCCCGCTCCGTTTTTTTCTTGTACCAAGTCTTGTTGCGCTTGGGCTTGGACTCTTTGGGATAGTGAATCTTTGCCATATCAGTCGCTGTACAGTTTGCCACGCTTCTTCCAGTAGAGAATCAGCATCAGGCCGAATATCATTCCGCCCAGATGGGCAAAGTGGGCTATGTTGCCGCCCATCCCGGTGAGGCCGGTGACCAGTTCAATTGCGCCGAATATTATCACAAACCACTTGGCGGTGAGCCTTACGGGCGGGAAAATCAGCTGCAGGACGCTGTTGGGCCAGAGCATTCCGTAGCCCAGAAGGACGCCGTATATGGCGCCGGAGGCACCCACGGTGGGAGTGGCCATAGCGGCCTGTGCGGCAGCGGCATTGCCGGACGCCAGAAAGTGATTGATTTGCAGATGCACCACCAGATTGTGGCAGAGCGCAGCCCCCAGTCCCGTCACAAAATAGAACAGCAGAAATTTTTTGCTGCCCCAAACCCGTTCCAGCTGCGTGCCGAATATCATCAGCGTGTACATATTGAAGAACAGGTGCCAGAAACCGCCGTGCATAAACATATGAGTGACAACCTGCCAGGGCTTGAACAGCGGCGACTCAAATGCAAACAGAGAGAACAGCTGGTACATCCTGTCTCCGGTGAGTGCTGTAAAAATCAGCACTATAGTGTTGATTATGATTAAGTTGCGCGTCACCGGCGGGATTGTGCGCCAGAAACCTCCAAAGCCTCCGAATCCGTAGCTGTTCATAGTCTTCTCTCCAATTCTTCGTTAGATATAATGGTGATGCACTTTGTTGCAAGGTCCGCGCCATAGGTGGCGCGCAGCACCAGAGTCTGGTTGGCAATCATCTCCGCCTGGACGGCGTTCAGGTTGTGGTTCAGCTTTTTAACCGCAGCGGCGGCGATGGTGCGGGCGTAGGTCGCCACCCCTTCGCCGGTGATCTCCCTGTCCAGCGAGGCTGCCAAATTGTCCATAACATCCTTCAGGGCCTCCTCTTCTGTGGGGAAACCGTCCGGCACGGCATACACAATTATGGTATTATCGCCAAAATCCCGGATGTCGAAGCCCAGCTGGGAGATACGGTCGATATTTTCCAGAATCACCGAATAGATGTTGCCGGGCAGCACCACCTGCTGGGGATAGAGCGACCTCTGGGAAATGAAGCGCTCCTGCGACAGGAACTCGTAATATTTATGGTACAGGATGGCTTCCTGGGCCTTTTTTATGCTTATGACTGCCAGCCCTTCGCGCACCGGCGCCAATATCAGCTTCCCGTTCAGCACCAGCACATTGTGCTCCGGCGCGGCCTCCTCTTCAAGCAGCGGCCCGTAGCCGGGGTGGGGAGTGGTATAGCGCGGTTCCCCGGAGGGGCTTTCGGCATCGCCGTCCTCTTCGAATTGCCGGAACAGCGGGCTGTAGTTCATCTTTGGAGGCCGGATAAAGCCTCCGGCAGAGCTGCCAGAGGAGTGGCTTCCGCCTCCGCCGCGCTCCATCACCGGGAAGTCCAGCACCTCGCCCGACTCAAAATCTATGGCAGGACCAAACGCTCCACGTCCCAGAGCCTCGCGCACGCAGGCCGACAATATCTCGAATATAATGTGCTCTTCCGTGAACTTGATCTCCGTTTTCTGGGGGTGGATGTTGACGTCCACCTCGCCAGGGTCGCACTCCAGGAACAGGAAATATGCCGGGGTGTAGCCTTCCCGCACCAGATTTTCATAGGGCTTGCATACGGCCTTGTGCAGGTACGGGCTGCGGAAATACCGGCCGTTTATAAAGAAAAACTGGTTGCCGGGAGTCTTGCGGGCATCGGCGGGGCTGCCAATGAAACCTTTGATTTTTATGATATCGGTTTCGGTTGCTACATCCACCAGCTCGTTTGCCAGGTCGCGGCCACACAAGTCTGTGATGCGCTGCTTGAGGTTTGTGGCAGGACGGATGTTGTAGATGTCGCGCCCGTTATGCTTCAGCACAAACGCACGGTCTATGTTTGAGATGGCCACTCGCAGGAACTCCTGCTCTATGTGGCGCATCTCCGCCGCATCCGACTTAAGGAATTTGCGGCGGGCCGGAACATTGTAGAACAGATTGCTTACGGCGATGTTGCAGCCGCGCGGGGCGGCAACAGGCTTCTGGGAAAGGATGCGGCTGTCGGCCGCCTCTATCTGGATGCCGGCCTCATCTTCTTCCCGGCGGGTTTTCAGGGTGACCTGCGCCACTGCGGCAATGGATGCCAGCGCCTCTCCGCGGAAGCCGTAGGTGAGGATTTTTTCCAGATCTTCTGCCGTGGAAATCTTGCTTGTGGCGTGCCTTTCAAAACAGATTGCGGCATCTTCTGCACTCATTCCACAGCCGTCGTCAATCACCTGGACAAGGGTTCTTCCTGCATCCAGCACGCTCACGCTCACCGTAGTGGCGCCGGCGTCGATGCTGTTTTCCATAAGCTCCTTGACCACCGATGCAGGGCGGCCCACCACCTCTCCGGCGGCGATAAGGTTGGCTATGTTGCTGGGAAGGACCTTGATCATACCGCTATCTGAAAAGCTCTACAAGACCTTGACTTAAATAATATGCCACCAGCACGGCTGCAACAATTGTCACCAGAACTATGATGGTGCGCAGCGGGCTGTGGGTTTTCTCTTCGCTGATGCGGGTGGCGGTGTCCTTGCGATAGGCGCTGCGGATATACTGCCCGGGAATATAGGCGGCCCCGCTGCGGTTCTGCCGCTTGCCGGCCTCGATATCCATCACCTCACGGACTTCACCGGGCGCGGCCAGATCTTCAAGGTCTTTCGCAGCCTGCTGCGCAGAGGCCTTGTCGTCGCCGGGATATTCCTTCCCATACTTGGCATACAGCTCTTTCAAGCGCTCTTTGCGCTCGTCGTAATAGCGTGGTGTATAGTTGAATACCCTATGTTTGGGTCTGGGGAAGAAAGTGATGGCCATAGCGGTTTTGTTTAATCAAACAAAGATAATAAATTTGTCATATGAATTGTGACTTTCGCATTGGAAACGGCTATGATGTCCATCGGCTGGCGCCTGGGCTGAAACTGACCCTCGGCGGCGTGGAAATCCCCCACACCAAAGGTTGCGTGGCTCACTCTGACGGCGACGTTATGATACACGCGCTGTGCGACGCCCTGCTGGGTGCCCTGGCTCTGGGCGACATAGGCCGCCACTTCCCCGACACGAGCGACGAATTCAAGGGTATCGACAGCAAGATACTGCTCCGCCGCACCTGCGATATGGTGCAGCAGAAGGGCTGGCATCTGGTCAATGCCGATATAACCCTGTTGCTTCAGGCTCCCAAAATAGCTCCGTATGTGCCTCAGATGCGTGCCTGCCTGGCCTCTGTGATGGGCGTGGCAGAAGATGCCGTGTCGGTAAAGGCCACCACCACAGAGCGGCTCGGTTTCACCGGCCGTGAAGAAGGGGTGGAGGCGTATGCCTCGGTGCTTGTCTGCAGGGATTAGTTTTTCTCTTCCGGCTTCCCGTAGCGCAGGTCCACGGTGTCCTGTGCCTCGGCACTGTGCTCGGGCTCGGGCTCAGACGTAAACTTGTTCTCTACGTCGGTGCGCATAATCACCGGCTGGGGCTCATCGTCATCATCGTCGTCATCATCGTCATCGTCGGGAAGTTCAATCTGGCGGTAACGTTTCTGGCGGCGCTCCCAGCGCTCGCGGGCGTACTGCTGCATATCGCTGACCTCGTCCATCTCGTCTATGATCTCCAGGCCAAAGATGGTCTCTATAATGTCTTCCAGCGTGATGATGCCGGTAAAGCAGCCGTACTCGTCTATGATGAGGCCTATCTGCTCTTTGTTCTGGAGCAACTGCTCCCAGATGTCGCTGATGGCTATCTCTTCGTTGAAGAGGGTGATGTCGCGCTTGATGTCGCCCAGGCGCACTTTGAAGCGGTCGTCGGCCAGCATCTCCAGCGCTTCGCTGCGAAGGATGTAGCCGGTGATGTATTCGGGGCTGTCGGCGTATACCGGGATGCGGGAGTGATGGTTGTAGGCGGGGTTCTTGTAGAACTGCGCCAGGGTCATCTTTTCCGGGGCGATGGCGGCCACCACGCGGGGTGTCATCACGTCAAAAGCCTTGATGTTGTCCAGTTTTATGATGTTCTGGATAATCTTGTTCTCACTTTTTTCCAGCGCGCCCTCTTCCTCGCCCATATTGGCCATTGCCGACACCTCTTCGCGGCTCACCGTCTGTTCGTCGTCGTCACCTCCAACGATGCGTGTAATCCACTCGGCGATAATCACAAAAGGGTAGGTGATGACTATCAGCACACTTATCATTCCGGCGGCGAAGCCGGTCAGGTGGCGCCAGTAGGTGGCACCTATGGTCTTGGGGATAATTTCCGCCAGCACCAGTATCATAACCGTCATCACTGCGGACACAATACCCACGGCGGTGCTTCCCCAAAGCTTTGCTGCGATACCGCCGATTATGGCCGCACCCATAGTGTTGGCTATGGTGTTCAGCACCAGAATGGAGGCCAGGGGCCGGTCTATATCGGTCTTGTATTTCTTGAACAACGTTGCGCTCTTGCTGCCCTCTTCCTCTCTCATAGTGAGATAGGAGATGGGGGTGGACATAAGGGTCGCCTCCAGCACAGAGCACAGGAACGAAGCCAGAATGGTGATCAGTATGGTTAGGATAAACGCGGTCATCGGGCTTTTCTAAATATTATTCCAGACTCCATTCGCTACCCTCTTTGGTATCCTTGATGCGGATGCCAAGCTTGCCCAGTGCGTCGCGCAGCGCGTCGCAGGTGGCCCAGTCCTTTGCCGCACGGGCCTTCTGCCTTTCGGCCAGGATTATATCCATAAGGCCGCCGATGGTATCTGCGCCAACGCCTTCGCTCTGCTCGTCTTCCAGGCCAAGGATGCCGGAAAGAACATCCTTGAAAATCTTCTTGAGAATAACCAGACCGGCAGGACTGACCTGAATGGATTTATCCTTTGCACGGTTCACGATGTTCACCGCTTCGAAGATGTGTGACAACGCAACGGGGGTGTTGAGGTCGTCGCAGAGGGCATCGTAGATATCCTCGTAAATCTTGGCCTCGCCATTGTCCTTGGCGCCCTGCACAGCCTGGATGCCGTTCACGTCGCGTACGGCCTGGAACAGCTTCTTGAGACCTTTCTCGGCAGCCTGCAGCGCCTCGTTGCTGAAATCCAGCGTGCTGCGGTAGTGCGCCTGCAGAATGAAGAAACGGATGGTCATAGGGCTGTATGCCTTCTGCAGCAGCGGGTGCTTGCCGGTAAAGAGCTCTTCCAGGGTGATGAAGTTGCCGTATGATTTGCCCATCTTCT
>JAEETP010000100.1 GCA_016290415.1 Bacteroidales bacterium | reverse complement strand
TTCACGGCCCATACGCCAATGTTCTTGCCCATCAGGGCGAACATACGGTTCACATTCAGGTCCACCTCGGCGCGCTTGAACTCGCAGGCGCTGAACTCCTGCGCCTTGCCCACAATCTTGGCTCCGGAGAGCTCGCAGATGAGCTGTGCGGCACGACGGGCCACATTCATTGTGTTCATAGGGTCAATGCCGCGCTCGTAGCGGAAAGATGCATCGGTCTTGAGGCCCAGACGCTTGCTGGTCTTGCGGATGGTCACGGGATTGAAATAGGCAATCTCCAGGAAGACGTCGGTGGTGGCCTCGGTCACGCCCGATTTCTCACCGCCAAACACGCCGGCGATGCACATAGGCTCGCGGGTGTTGGCAATCACCAGGTCGCGGTCGCTAAGGGTGCGCTCCACGCCGTCCAGAGTCACCATCTTCTCCCCTTCTGCAGCGCGGCGGACAACCACCTTGCGGCCTTCAATCTGATTCAGGTCAAAGCAGTGCAGCGGCTGGCAGTATTCGTTAAGTATGAAGTTGGTGATATCCACAATATTGTTGATGGGGCGCTGGCCCACCGAATTCAGGCGGTCGCGCAGCCATTCGGGAGACGGGCCCACCTTTACATCCTTGAAGGTGATGCCGATATAGCGGGGGGCATCCTCCGGAGCAAGAACCTCCACCGGAACAGCCTCTCCCTCGCCTTCCAGCTTGATGTCGGGCTGGGGCAGAGTCCACTCTACCGGCACGTCGTTCAGGCGGCACCAGGCATAGAGGTCACGAGCCACACCTATGTGGCTGGCGCCGTCTATACGGTTGGGAGTCAGGCCTATCTCATAGACAGTGTCGCAGGCGAGATTCAGATAGTCCTTGGCGGGAGTGCCGGGCACGGCGCTGTCGTCCAGCACCATAATGCCGGCGTGATCCTCTCCTATGCCCAGCTCGTCCTGTGCGCAGATCATACCAAAGCTTTCCACTCCGCGGATCTTGCTCTTCTTGAGCTTGAGCTCCTCGCCGTGGATGTCCACCAGCTTGGTGCCCACGGTGGCCAGCATAACCTTCTGCCCTGCTGCCACGTTGGGTGCGCCGCACACAACCTGCAGCGGCTCGCCCTGGCCGATATCGACCTTGGTGATGTGCAGGTGGTCGCTGTCAGGATGCATCTCGCACTCCAGGACCTTGCCCACAAACACGCCTGCCAAACCGCCGGGGATCTGCTCTACTGTCTCTACGTGCTCAACTTCCAGGCCGGTGAAGGTCAGCACCTCAGCCACTTTTTCGGGGCTCAGGTCAAACTTCAGATAATCTTTAAGCCAATTATACGAAACTGTCATATTAGTATTCTATTTAAACAATGATTCCACATATTCCTTCTTGTTGAAGAGTCGAAGGTCCTCTATTTTCTCGCCCACGCCAATAAACTTGACGGGGATCTTGAACTGGTCGCTGATGCCTATCACCACGCCGCCCTTGGCGCTGCCGTCCAGCTTGGTCACCGCCAGGGCCGTGACGTCGGTGGCGCGGGTGAACTCCTTGGCCTGCATAAAGCCGTTCTGGCCGGTGGAGCCGTCAATCACCAGAAGCACCTCGTGGGGCGCATCGGGCACAACCTTGCGCATCACGTTGCGGATTTTGGTGAGCTCGTTCATCAGGTTGATTTTGGTGTGCAGGCGGCCGGCGGTGTCCACAATAACCACGTCGGCACCCTTTGCCACGGCGCTCTTGACACTGTCATAAGCCACGCTGGCGGGGTCGCTGCCCATCTCCTGCTTTATGATGTCCACCCCTGCACGCTCTGCCCATATCACCAGCTGCTCCACGGCGGCGGCGCGGAAAGTGTCGGCGGCGCCCAGCACCACCTTCTTGCCTTCGGACGCCAGCTGAGCCGCCAGTTTGCCGATAGTGGTGGTCTTGCCCACGCCGTTGACTCCGACCACCATAATCACATACGGCTTCTTGGAGAAATCGAAGGGCTCCTGCTCCACCGCATCGCCTGCAATCAGATCTTCTATCTCTTCGCACAGGATGCGGTTCAGGTCCTCTGTATTGAGGTATTTATCCTTCTTGACGCGGTTTTCCAGCCGCTCTATGATTTTGACAGTGGTATCTACGCCAACGTCAGATGCAATCAGCGCCTCTTCTATATTGTCCAGCGCCTCGTCGTCCACCACGCTCTTGCCCATCACCGCATACTGCAGCCTGGTCAGCAGGCTCTGCTTGGTCTTGCCCAGACCAGCCTCCAGAGCCGCCTTCTCCTCTTCCTGCGCCTTGGCGTCTTTCTTATTTTTCCAGAAAAAAATTCCCATTAGAATTGTTTAGCGTTTAAGCGTATAAAAGTACAAAAAATATGGCGCTTTACGCGTTAATTTGAATATTAAATCCATCGGCAACCAGCGGCGCCGCGGCGGCAGAAAGATCTTCGAAAGAGACCTTCTCTATACCCGCCACCGGAGTGTCGCGGCTCACGCTGTAGAGCATCACCTCGCGGGGCTTTAGAAGCCGCACCGCATCATACCAGGCCGCCAGCGCCTCGGGGGTGGTGTTGTCCACCACGGGGCCGCGGACCAACATAGTCTGCATCACAAAGTTGCCGTCGAAGGCCTTCATACCCTCTATGGCACCGGCCACGGTGTAGCCGCCGCGGGGACGGTTCATCACCGCCGCCATATCGTCCAGAGCGCAGTCTATCTTAAGGATGGGATTGTCCACCTTTTTCAGGGCCTCCACCACATCGGGACGGTCCAGACGTGTGGCGTTGGAAAACACGCTCACCACCGCCTCCGGGAAATACCGGTCGCGGGCCTTGAGAGTGATATCTATGATGGCGGGAAAATCGGGATGCAGGGTGGGTTCGCCGTTGCCGGTGAAGGAGATGGAATCTACTCCCTGGCCGCCGGCCGACAGCGCTGCAAACTTGCCTTCTATGGCTTCGCGCACCTGAGCAAGAGTGGGCAGCGGATGCTTCTCCGCACCTCTCTTGAGCCCCCCGCACTCGCAGTACACACAGTCAAAGGTGCACACCTTGGCCTCCCGCGGGAGTAGATTGATGCCCAGCGAACGGCCCACGCGCCGGCTGTGGATGGGTCCGAAGACTATATCATCCCAAAGAAATGTTGCCATAAATCAAAAAAGACGAAGCCGTGGCTCCGTCTTGTCTTGTATTACCAATGCCAGGCTCAAATTAGTTCTGAGTCTTAGCAAAAAATTCCTTAACCTTATCGGTGGGTACGAGTTCCTCTTTGAAGATGTAGGAACCGGTACGACCGTTCTTATCCATACGGATGCACTTAACAACAGTCTTCTGCTGTGACCTGTCACCGGAGAATGTTGCGACCGCTTTCTTTGCCATTGTATTGTGATATTAATTAGTTACTATTTAATCTCTTTGTGAAGAGTCATCTTGCGAAGATACGGATTGTATTTCATACGCTCCAGCTTGTCGGGAGTGTTCTTTTTGTTCTTGGTGGTGATGTAACGGGACATACCGGGAACACCGCTGTTCTTCTGCTCGGTGCACTCAAGGATAACCTGTACCCTATTGCCTTTCTTTCCTGCCATAACTTCTCAATTTAAGCGATTTTAATCAAACCTTTGGCCTCAGCCCTCTTAAGAGTCTCGGCAAGACCGTTCTTGTAGATGGTCTTCATGCCATTGCAAGAGACCTTGAGTGTTACGAACCTACCCTCTTCCTCAGACCAGAACTTCTTGGTTTTGAGGTTGGGAGCAAACTCGCGTTTAGTGCGTCTGCGGGAGTGGGAAACATTGTTTCCAATCATCCTCTTCTTTCCAGTAACCTGACAAACTCGTGACATAATATACTATTTTTTATTTTTTCTGCTTTTTAGGGGGTGCAAATATCTTGATTTTTAATTAAAAAACCAAATTTTTTATGAATTCAGCACAAACTTGCCGATTCTGCGCCACCGGATCTTGCCCCTGGCATCCCTGGAGAGCCATATAATGGCGGGAGTGCCCACGATATGATCTTCGGGAACAAAGCCCCAGTAGCGGGAATCCAGCGAGTTATGCCGGTTGTCGCCCATCATGAAGAAGTAATCCTGCTTGAAGGTATACTCAGTGATTTCCTCTCCGTCGATATAGAACTTGCCGCCCTTCTCTTCGAAATTGTTGTGCTCGTACACGGCAATGATCCTGCGGTAGAACGCTATGTTCTCCGGGGTCAGCTGCACGGTGGCGCCTTTGGCGGGAATCCATATCGGGCCGTAGTTGTCGCGGGTGAAACCGCGGTCGTCAAACGGGAAAATCATCTTGTAGGAGTCCAGATAGTCTCCGGGATAGTTCTCCAGGTTGACAGTTGCGCTTTTTACGTTCTGCATCTTTGCCACCTCGCTGTATGAAGCTGCGGTGAGCGGGAGGGCGTAATAGCCGGGCAGCTGCGCGTCGTAGTGGATCTGGCCCGGGTCAACGCCCAGCTTCTCCAGAGCGGTGCGGCTTATGGGAGTGCCGTCGGTCTCAACCCTGTAGGTGAGCTGGATACCTTCGTACACCTCCTGCTGCTCGCCACCTATATACACCAGGCCGCCCTCTACCTTGAGGCTGTCGCCGGGCATACCCACCAGGCGCTTCACATAGTGGTCGGTCTTGTCTGCCGGACGGGCAATCACGGGGCCGAACGCACGCTGCGAATACTCGCGGCCGTTGATGCGGACGTGTGCGTAGTAATCTTCTGCGGGAACACGTGCAAGCACGGTGTCGCCGTGGGGGAAGTTGAACACCACGCAGTCTCCGCGGCGGATGCCGCGTCCCAGCGGCTTCAGCCGGCGGTAATCCCACTTGACCGCCTCACTGTAGCTCTTCTTGCCACCCAGCCAGGTGTTATGCGTGAAGGGCACGGTGAGCGGTGTCTCGGGGATTCTGGGGCCGTAGCGCATCTTGTCCACAAAAAGATAGTCCCCCGTCATAAGGGTATTCTCCATAGAAGACGAAGGTATCTTGAAGGACTGGAAAAAGAAGATGTTGATGAATGTGACCACTATCACGGCAAAGATTATCGCATCCAGCCAGTCCAGCAGCACATTGGGCTTCTGCCCCTCTTTGTAGCGCGGTTTCCAGAAGGTCCAGTTGACCTTCTTTGTTACGCACATATCAAAAACAACAATAAGGCCAAGAAACCACCAGGGATTTTGCAACCATATTACCCAAAGGCAATACAGTATACCCCAGAAGGCGAACTTGACCCACTTGTTGCTAGTGAGGTTCTTAAGCGACAACTTTTACTTAACGGAGTTGATAATCGCTTCGAATGCCTGAGGATTGTTCATAGCCAGGTCAGCGAGGACCTTGCGGTTCAGACCTACGTTCTGAGCGTGGATAGCACCCATAAACTGAGAGTAAGTCATACCGTGCTGGCGGGCAGCGGCGTTGATACGAGTAATCCAAAGGGCACGGAAAGTGCGTTTTTTGTTTTTGCGGTCGCGGTATGCATAAGTCAAACCTTTTTCATAGGTGTTCTTGGCAACCGTCCAGACGTTTTTCCTGCTGAGGAAATTACCGCGGGTCTGTTTCAGGACTTTTTTACGGCGAGCTCTTGAAGCTACCGAATTTACCGATCTAGGCATAGTTTAATTGTTTTTGACAGTCAGCGCCCCGTCGGAGCGGGATCTTTCATTGCTGAACTTTCGGTTAATAAATGTTAACGGACCAACAGTTCTTTGATTCTCTTGACATCCACGCGGTCAACGATTGCTACGTGGTCAAGGTTGCGTTTCTGCTTTTTGGTCTTCTTGGTGAGAATGTGGCTGTGATAAGCGTGTCTTCTCTTGATTTTTCCCGATCCGGTGAGCGTGAAGCGCTTCTTTGAACCGGAATTGGTTTTCATTTTAGGCATTTCTTCTAATATTTAGTGTTCAATAAACTATTTCTTTTTATTGGGGGCAATCATCATAATCATACGCTTGCCTTCCAGCTTGGGCATCTGCTCTGCCTTGCCCCACTCTTCCAACTCTACAGCAAACCTGAGCAACAGCTTCTCTCCCTGTTCGGAGAAGAGAATCGAGCGACCGCGGAAAAAGACGTAGGCCTTGACCTTGAAGCCGTCCTGCAGGAAACTCTGCGCGTGCTTGAGTTTGAAGTTATAGTCGTGCTCGTCTGTCTGAGGGCCGAAACGGATCTCCTTGATGACCACCTTGGAGGCATTCGCCTTTTGCTCTTTGAGCTTTTTGCGCTGCTGATATTTGAACTTTTGGTAGTCAATTATCTTGCAGACAGGCGGATTGGCGGTGGCTGCTATCTCCACCAGGTCCAGCTCAAGGTCGGCTGCCATCTGAAGGGCCTTGGAGAGGGGGTAAACACCCTGCTCAGGGACATTGTCCCCAACTAACCTCACTTGCGGCGCAGTAATTTGCTCATTTACCCTATGGTCGTCTTCGTCTTTTGTCTGACGGCCCGGCTGGGGTTTCCGCGGAGCCGGTTTCGGCTTGGGCGGTCTGTAATTTGAGTTTGCTATAGTTGTGTCCTCCTATTTAAGTTCTTCTTTTACTGCGTTGCTTATGTAAGTTGCAAAGTCCTCGAGTGTCATAGTACCGAGATTCTCGCCTCCCTGCTTGCGCACAGCCACTGTTCCGCTGGCCTCTTCTTTCTCTCCCACCACGATAATGAACGGTATATGTTTGAGCTCATTCTCGCGTATCTTCTTGCCAATGGTCTCGTTACGGTCGTCGATTAGGGCGCGAATTTCGTAATTTTCAAGTAATTCGCAAACTTTTTTTGCAAAATCGTTGTATTTCTCGCTGATGGGCAGGATGGCCACCTGGTCGGGTGCCAGCCAGAGCGGGAACTTGCCGCCGGTGTGCTCCAGCAGCACGGCAACGAAACGCTCCAGGCTGCCGAACGGCGCGCGGTGTATCATCACGGGGCGGGATTTGCCGTTGTTGCTGTCCACATACTCCAGCTCGAAACGCTCCGGGAGGTTATAGTCTACCTGGATGGTGCCCAGCTGCCAGCTGCGGCCAATGGCATCCTTAACCATAAAGTCCAGTTTGGGGCCGTAGAACGCAGCCTCTCCCAGCTCTACCACTGTGGGCAGATTCTTCTCTGCCGCAGCATCTATAATAGCCTGCTCTGCCTTGGCCCAGTTCTCGTCGCTGCCGATATACTTGGTTTTATTGTTGGGGTCGCGGAGCGAAACCTGTGCGGTGAATTCTGTGAATTTAAGGGTCTTGAACACATACAGGATGATGTCGATGACCTTGCAGAACTCCTCTTTTATCTGGTCGGGACGGCAGAAAAGGTGGGCGTCGTCTTGTGTGAAACCGCGGAC
>JAEETP010000099.1 GCA_016290415.1 Bacteroidales bacterium | reverse complement strand
GGTGATTTCCCGAAATAGTCCAACGCTATTTCCCGCCAGGTTATCTTCATATATATGTCAGACAGCAACTGTTTGACATCGGCATACATCATCCTGTCGTTGCGTTTCATTATTACTTCCATAGTAGCTATTATTAATTGTCAAACGGATAGGTTAGTTCGTCAAAGATCCTTTGGGCGTAATCCAATAGTTCTGGATAGCCGTCAGGATAACTCTTTACATAGTTTCTAATCGCCTCAATTAGGTCTGCTTCTAGTTCACTCAATTCAAGTCTGATCGTTTCCATATTCAAACGCTACAAATTTAATACGATTTTTTATACTGTACAATTTTTCGTAGTAAAAAATAATCAACGTCCAAGATAGGGGATCCTTCGTCACACGAAGAACCTTTTTCTCAATTTCGACTGAGCAAACAGAAAAAGTTTTTCTAAAATCAGATAATTGTTTTTGAAAATTGGCCTGTCGGGCGCCTCTGGCTACGGCGGCTGCAATGCTGCCGGCAATCGCGGGCTTTTCAGCCCGGCTGAACACCGGTCAGAAAAGTGCACTACCGTCCCGCGCCCCTCCGCCCCAGTTACGGCGGCATATATGCCACCGCCGTAACCGGGGAACTATATTGCCGGCCAGCATTCAGCCGACCTCCGCTATCGGCGCCGGGTGAATATATGTTTGTGCCAAAGTGACGTCAAAGGTTCATTAGTGAAATCGTTGCCAGAGATGCGTATAGAGCCGATTTGTGTTGATGACTCTTGACGTCGACGGCCTATTTTGGTGCTTGACGACAAGGCGATATGCGCTGTATCTGCTTCTGGACGGTGATGCTTTGTCGTCACTTTGGCGCTCAAACTTATTCCATACCATTAGGGAAGCGTCTAACGGCGGCGCTTGCGTAGCGGCTGAATGCTTTAAGGCAATATATCACCCCGCTTTGCGAGGCTTGGATATAAGGCCGAGCAAAGAAGGGGAAATGGGGGGCGCCGAAACGAAGTGGTTGCGGAGCAATCGGCGATTGCCTGAAGCATTGCAGCCGCAAGCCTTAGCCGCGCTCTACCACCTCACCTGGCCGTTGCCGGAGATGAGGTATTTGTAGGTGGTGAGTTCTTTGAGGCCCATAGGGCCGCGGGCGTGGAGCTTCTGGGTGCTGATGCCTATCTCGGCGCCGAGGCCGAACTGGGCGCCGTCGGTGAAGGCTGTGGAGACGTTGACATATACGCAGGCGGCATCTACTCCGCGGCAGAAGGCGTCGGAAGTGTTGTTGTCTTCTGTGACGATGCACTCGCTGTGGCCGCTGCCAAAGCGGGCGATGTGATCCATAGCCTCTTCTACGTCGGCGACGGTCTTGACGCTCATCTTATAGTCCAGCCACTCGCGGCCGTAATCGTCGTCGGTGGCGTGCTGCAGCAGCGCTTCGGGATATTTGCCGGAGAGGGCCGCGAAAGCCTCGTCATCGGCATAAATGGTGACATTGTTGTCGGCCAGCCGCTTGCATATCTCGGGCAGGTCGGCCAGGCGGCCGCGCGCTATCAGCAGGCAGTCCAGGGCGTTGCAGACGCTCACCCTGCGGGTCTTGGCGTTGTAGACAATCTCCTTGCCTATGGAAGTGCTGCCGTCAATGTCAAAGTATGTGTGGCACACGCCGGCGCCGGTCTCAATCACGGGTACAGTGGCGCTCTGCCGCACGAAATTGATGAGCGAAGAGCTGCCGCGGGGGATTATCACATCGATATAGTCGTTGGCCGTGAGCATCTCGCTGCTGGACTCGCGTCCGGTGGGCAGCAGGGTGCAGATCTCGCGGGGCAGGCCGTTGAGAGTGAGCACGTCGCGTATCACATCGCAGATGGCGCGGTTGGATGTATCGGCCTCGTGGCCGCCCTTGAGCACCGCCACATTGCCGCTTTTGAAACAGAGACCAAAGACATCGGCGGTCACGTTGGGCCGCGCCTCATAAATCACACCCACAACACCGAAGGGGACGCTCACCTTGTCTATCTGCATCCCGTTGGGACGGACGCGGCTCTCCAGAACCTTGCCCAGCGGCGAGGGGAGGGCGGCCACGGCGCGCATATCCGAAGTAATGCCCGCAATACGCTCTGCAGTGAGTTTGAGGCGGTCATACTTGGGGTCCTCCTGATTCATCCGGAACAAATCTTCTTTGTTGGCGTTCAGGATATAGCGGGTGTTTGCGTCTATGGCGTCGGCCACCTGCAGCAGCACCTTGCTTCTCATATGCTCGCTTAGCGAAGTAGTTGACCGTGAGGCCTCTTTCGCTTGTATGAGGATGTCTTGGATCATAACTGTTCTATGTATAGATAGTCGTAATGTACGAATTCCTTGGCGTTTTTCTGTCCCATCCGGGATTTAAGGGTGTCGGCGTCGCAGTTGGCCTTGCCCATAGCTATGGCCTTGCCGTCGGGACCCACTATCCTGACGATGTCGTCCTTCACAAAATCACCTTCTACGGCGGTGATGCCAACCGGCAGCAGCGATGCGGCCTTGCCGGAGAGCAACCTGTCGGCTGCGCCCTGATTCACCGTGACGCTGCCGCGGGCGAATCCGCCGCTGTGGGCAATCCACTTCTTGACTCCGGAGATAGTCTTCTTGCCGGCGGTGAAAAGAGTGTAGGGAAGGGTGCGGCTGCCGCTTGCCACAGCGGTGAGGATGCCGTCCCTCTTGCCGCACGCAATGGCCACCGGAATCCCTTCCGAAGCCACCTTGCGGGCCACTGAATATTTGGTGTGCATACCGCCGCGGCCGGCAGAGGACTTGCTGCTTCGGATAAATGAAGAGGCGGAATCGCTCCCGGGGGCAATTTCATGGATAAGTTTGCTGCCGCTGTCGGCCGGGTCGCCGCTGTAAATGCCGTCCACATTGGAGAGGATTATCAGCAGCCGGGCCTCCATCATAGTGGCCACCAGCCCCGCCAACTCGTCGTTGTCTGTGAACATCAGCTCGGTGAGAGAGATGGTGTCGTTTTCGTTAACAATGGGTATCACCCCCTGCGAAAGCATCACCTCCATACAGTTTTTCTGGTTGAGGTAGTGATGCCGGGTAGAGAAATTCTCTTTGGTGGTGAGCACCTGGCCGCAGCAGTGGCCCCGCTCTTTGAACAGCTGGTAATAAGTGTGCATAAGGCGCACCTGGCCCACCGCAGAGAAAAGCTGGCGCTGGGACACCGGGTCCAGGCGGCCGGCGGAGCCTAGTTCGTCACGGCCGCTGGCCACGGCGCCGGAGGAGATGATAATCACCTCGCTGCCGCCGTCCAGCAGCTCGCACACCTGGTCCACCAGTGCCGAAATGCGGGTGTGGTCCAGACTCCCGTCGGCGCGGGTAAGCACGTTGCTGCCTATTTTTATGACAATCCTGTCCATTTATTTGCTGGCTTTCAGGCCCGCTATCACGGCGTGGCTGAAGCCCTCCTTTTCCATTTCGTTGAGGCCTTTGATGGTGATGCCGCCGGGGGTTGTGACCTTGTCAATGGCATCTTCCGGATGCTCGCCGCTGGCCAAAAGCAGTTCGGCGGCGCCCTTTACGGTGTTGAGCACTATGTCCCGGGCGTCATTGGCCCTGAAGCCGAGCTCTATGCCCCCTTCCATCGCGGCGCGGATATAACGCATTGCGTAGGCTATTCCACACGAAGCCAGCGCGGTGCCGGCCGTCATTTTCTCTTCAGGGATCAGCAGCGCACTGCCCAGCGCATCGAACATCTTCACGATGCGGGCGGTGCGGGAGTCGGTGGAGTTGCAGGCAGAGACAAATGTCATGCTGCTGCCCACCTCTATGGCTGTGTTGGGAATCACGCGGAACAGTGTGGCGTCGGCATCCTGCAGATAGCCCTTGAGAGTGTCAAAGCTGACACCGGCTGCGATGCTTACCAAATCCTGCCTGGCGGTGTCTATCAAGTCTCTGACTTCTGCCAAGGAAGACTCTACGCACCAAGGCTTTACAGATAGGACAATGATGTCGGCGCCCTCCGCCGCCTCGCGGCTGGAGAGGGTGGTGGTGATGCCGCCGTTGAACTCTTTGAGCCGGGATAGTTTGTCGCGGTTATGGTCGCAGCAAACCACGTCGGTTGCCGCCACAATATTGTTGGCAATAAGGCCGCGGGCTATTGCGCCGCCCATATTTCCACATCCTATAAATGCTGTTTTCATACTGCAAATTTATCTTTTTCTTGTTAAATTTGTGAGGTAATAGAAATAAGTATGAAAAAACTGTTTGCAATAGTGCTGATGGCGCTGGCAATACCAGCTGCCGCCAAGGTAAATGTGGCATCCTTAAAAGTGAACCATTTGGCCCAGCCCGCTGGCATAACCGGCAATCCCACTTTCAGCTGGATTGGCTCCAGCGACCGCTCTTCTGACTGTCAGAGCGCCTACGAAATCAAGGTCTATGACATAGACGGCCGCGCTGTGTGGAGCACAGGCAAAGTGTTGTCTGACAATTCCGTAGCCGTAAAATATGCCGGGGCTGCGCTGAAGCCCGCCAGCCGTTATTGCTGGCAGGTGCGCATATGGGATTCCAAGGGCAAGCCCAGCCGCTGGAGTGCAAAGCAGACATTTTTGACGGGGCTGGAAAAGGACGGCTGGAAAGCTAAATGGATAGTGCCCCCTATGACCGAGGAGTCTCCGCTGCTGCGCGGCACATTCAATGTGAAGAAACCGGTCAAGAGCGCTATTGCATATTTCACTGCACACGGCGTGTACGAGCCATTCCTGAACGGCGCCAAGGTGGGGGATGCGTTTATGGCGCCCGGCTACACCAGTTACAATCATCATCTTATGTATCAGACCTACGACGTCACAGATCTGCTTAAACGCGGAGAGAATGTGATGGGTGCCGAACTGGCCCGCGGCTGGTACCTGGGTATGATGGGCTGGACCAATCCGGAGAGTTTCCGCATCAATTTCAAGGAAAAGGAGTGGGCGTTCCTGGGGCAGATTGTAATAACTTATAAGGATGGCACCCGGGAGGTTGTGGGCACCGACGGCAGTTGGAAGACAGCCACCGGCGGCGTGCTGCACAGCGCTATTTACGACGGCGAAACCTTTGATGCCGGCAGGCAAGTGGCCGGCTGGAGTTCCGCGGGGTTTGATGCTTCCCGCTGGGGTTCGGTAAAAGTTGCCGATTATGGCTTTGACAATCTTGCCCTGCAAACTAACGAACAGGTCAAGACAGAGCAGACAGTTGCTGCTAAAGAGCTGATAGTTACCCCCAAAGGGGAGTTGGTGATAGATTTTGGACAGAATCTGGTGGGCAGCGAAGTGATTAATTTCACCGGCCGGCCCGGGCAGGAAATCACCATCTCGCACGCCGAGGTGCTGGACCAGGACGGCAACTTCTACACCACCAACCTGCGCACCGCCAAGGCTCAGAGCCGCTATGTATGTGACGGCAAGCCCCGTCAGTTCACCACCCGCTTCACTTTCTACGGTTTCCGATACATCAAGATAGAAGGCATTCCGCAGTCAGAGATCAACCTGGACGATTTCAAGGCGCAGGTGCGCTTTTCCGATATGGAACCCACGGGCAGTTTCACCTGCTCTGACTCGCTTGTAAACCAGCTCCAGAGCAACATTCAGTGGGGACTTCGCGGCAATTTTGTGGATGTGCCCACCGACTGCCCTCAGCGCGACGAGCGCCTTGGCTGGACGGGCGATGCCGAGATCTTTGCCCGCACCGCAACCTTCAACCGCGGCACCTATGCATTCTATTCCAAGTGGCTCAAAGATGTCGCCTTTGACCAGTTGCCCGACGGGCAGGTCACCGACATCGTGCCTATGGTCCACGGTCTTGTGGGCGCCGGCCACGTTGGCTGGGCCGATGCCGCCACCATTATTCCCTGGACAGTCTATATGGCCTACGGCGATCCGCAAGTGCTTGAAGATCAGTACGACAGTATGAAAAAGTGGGTCGATTTCATAATCGGCGCCGCCGGTGAAAGCTGCCTTTGGAACACCGGCTGGCACTATGGCGACTGGCTGGCATTTGACGTGGATAATGACGTTGCCGGCCGCTCTTCCGTCACCTACGTGCCGGTGCTGCAGCAGTGCCACTTTGCAAATTCGGCAACCATTGTGGCTGATGCCGCCAAGGTTCTGGGCCGTGCAGAAGATGAGGCATATTACCGCAAGGCGGCCTCCAAGGCCCGCGAGGCGTTCTGCAAGGCGTATGTCACCGCAGACGGCTATCTTGTTTCCCACACCCAGACTGCCTATGTCGTGGCCCTGGTATACGATATGGTTCCTGAAGATATGCGGCCGCTGCTGGCAGCCAGACTCAAGGAGAGGGTAGAGAGTTACGGCCACATCACCACCGGCTTCCTGGGCACTTCCCACATTTCCAACGCCTTGACAGCCTGCGGTATGGACGATGTCGCCTATAAACTGCTGCTGCACAAAGGCTATCCCGGCTGGCTCTATCCAGTCACTATGGGTGCCACCACCATCTGGGAGCGCTGGAACTCTATGATGCCCGACGGCACCATTCCAGACAACGGTATGAACTCGTTCAACCACTACTCCTACGGCGCCATAGGCGAGTGGCTATACCGTGAGGCGGCGGGTCTTAAAGAGGCCGAGCCCGGATTTAAGAAAATCTGCGTGAAACCCCATCCGGGAGGCGGTTTCAGCTTTATGAAGGCAGAGCTGAACACCCCCTACGGCAAGGCAGTTTCACACTGGACTCTGGAAGGAAATAACTTCACCCTGAATGTGGAGGTTCCTTTCAATACCACCGCCGACATTTACCTTCCCACCGCCGACGGCTACAAGTTGTATACGGTTGGAAGCGGCAAGACGCAATTATCAAGTGAAATATAGCGAAATATCAATTTTGTTTGGTAACTTTGCACGATGCGCAATAGAAAAACAGTCTGGTTTACTCTGGGTGGGTTCGTTCTGGGATTCGCCCTGATGATTTTCCTGAACTCTTTTTATGTGAAGAGCTCTTCAAACGAGAGTTGTATGTCGTGCCACGTGCACAACGAGGCTGATTCGCTGTGGATGCTTTCTATGCATTATCACAACGGCAGCGGCACCATCACAGACTGCGCAGAGTGCCACCTCCCAGCTGGGACCCCTTCCCAGCATTTTATGGCCAAAGCCAGGATGGGCATCAAAGATGTCTTCAGCTATGTCTTCAAAGACAAGAGCAAGATCAACTGGGAGGCCAAGCGGGAGCTGGACTATGCCCGCAAGATTGTGTACAATTCTTCTTGTGAGAAGTGCCACGCCGACCTTTTCCCCGAGGGCATATCAGACGATGCACTCATAAGCCACCTCTATTACGAAGAGCACAAAAAGGACTATGACCTGCAGTGCATCAACTGCCACCTGGATGCCGGTCACTACAATCCCAATT
>JAEETP010000015.1 GCA_016290415.1 Bacteroidales bacterium | reverse complement strand
GGCTGGACTTCTCCCGCCACATAGAGCTCTTTTCCCAGACCACCCGCGACCCCGCAGAGTACGAGGCGCTGAAAAAGGCCCTTCTGGAGCGCACCTCAGACATCACCATACACGACACCATCTGCCGTCAGGTCTTTGGCCGCCACCGCAAGCTCGCCGCCTTTGCCGCCGGCCACGACGTGATACTCTTTGTCAGCGGCCACGACTCCTCCAACGGCAAAGTCCTCTTCGAACTCTGCCGCCAGCACAACCCCAAAACTTACTGGGTAGAAGACCCCTCGTCGCTCCGCCCCGAATGGCTCTCCGGCGCCGCCTCAATCGGCATCACCGGCGCCACCAGCACCCCCCGCTGGCAGCTGGAAACCATAGCGGAAAGGGTCAATCCATATGAAACACTTCCGGAAGAGGAATCGAAACCGGGGAGTTGTCGGGGTTGACCTCCATAATGTCGGCCATATAGTCCCACCATTTCTTCACGATTTCGGTGCCTCCCAGATCCTGGGAACCCGAGTCGCCCTCCACCTCCTGATAGGCAAAGAGAATGTTGGTCTCCCTGTCCCAATAAATGGAGTAATTGCTCACCCCCGAATCCGACAACAACTTTTTCAACTCCGGCCAGATAGCCGCGTGCCGGCGCTGGTACTCCTGTTCCATCCCCGGCTTGAGGAACATCTTGAAAGCTTCTCTGCGTTTCATATCAGTTTGTTTTTCTTCAAATTTACAAATTAATCTGACATTGACGGCGGCAGGGGGCCGGCAGTGGCCCAGGCAGTGGGCTTGGGACCCATCTCAAACTCAAGGGTGCCTCCATCCACAATCTCGCTGTGGTGCAGCCAGCAGCGGTCCAGAGGCTTGCCGTTAAGCTTGCAAGACTTGATGTAGATATTCTTGTCGCTGGCCTTTTTGGCAATGATGGTCAGCTGCTTGCCATCTTCCATAGTCAGGGTCACCTTGGGGAATACCGGGCTGGAAATCAGATAGACATCCTGACCGGCATTGGGATAGAAGCCGAGCGTATGGAAGGCATACCAGGCGCCCATAGAGCCGGAATCGTCGTTGCCGGGAACGCCATCGCTGGCTGCGGAATACATCGTGGCAAGGATGCTGCGCACAATCTCTGCCGTCTTGTACGGCTCGCCCACATACGCATAGAGCGAAGGCGCAAGGAAGCACGGCTCATTGGAAATCTGGCACATACCGTAGAGTTTGGTGTAGAAGAGCAGCTCATCGCGTGCACCCGGGAAAGTCTCGTGGAAATATGTGTCCAGCCTGCGGGTGAACTCTTCTTTGCCGCCCATCTTGGCAATCAGGCTCTTCATATCGTGAGGCACATAGAACGACAGTTCCCAGGAGAATGTCTCATAGAACTGATGCGGGAAAGAGCCGGAAGAAAAGACTGTAAAGGAAGGATCCTCAAGCCAGCTGCCGTCGGAATTGCGCGGCCAGCAGAACCCTTTGAAACCGAAGCTTTCAATATTGGGATTCCAGAGATTCTCCCAGCTGCGGGCCTTCTGGCAATACTGTTTGTAGATATCATCGTGCCCCAAGCCCTTTGCAACAGTCGCTATCGCATAGTCATTTGCCGAATACTCAAATGTACGACTGCAGCCACGCTCATAGTCGGTTGACACATAGCCAATCCTGTTATAGTCCCACAGGCCGCCGCGGCCGTACTGACGTTCGTCGTCTCCGGGAGGCACAGTAGCATTTTTGAGCATCGCCTGCAAAGCCTTCTCATAGTCGATACCCTTAAGCCCCTTAACAAAGGCGTCGGCCACCAGCATATCGCTGTTTGAACCACCCTGCACGCGGCCACTCCAGTTGCTGGTGCGGGCATCTGGCATATACTTGTCGTGCTCGTAGATATTCACCAGACTCTGCACCATATCGGCGCCGCGTGTAGGCCTGAAAATATTGATGAAAGGATGTGTCGCGCGGAATGTATCCCAGATGGCGTGATAATCTTGATAATACGGCTCGTCCGAAGCCCACATAGGATTCTCCCCGGTGTAGTCGGAAGGCTGCATAAAAATATGATAGATGGACGTGTAGAATATCTTGCGGACATCCTCGCTGCCGCCCTCGGCATCAATCTGCGAAAGAATGTCGTTCCACGCCGCAACGCACTTGGCCTGCTGGTCTTCCACATTCCAGGATGTCAGCTCATCGGCATTCTCTCGCGCCTTGTTAAGGCCCATATAGGAGATGCCGACCTTGACATTCACCTTCTGGTTGTCACGGGTGTCAAAGGTGAAATACGCCCCGCATTTGGTATTGTTGTCACTCTGGCGCAACACGCCGGGCATCAGCGCACCCTCTTTCCAAGTCCCGACCGCCTTGGCCGGGCGGTCGAACTTGGCGTAGAAATACACCGTATATGCAATGGAGAAATTCCAGCCAAGACGCACGCGGGTATACCCTTCCACTTCGGTATCGGACAGAATCCTGACTTCCGAGCCGACAAACTCCTGCTGCTCGATAGATGCCAGATGCTTGCCCAAATCCACAAACACATTGGCCCGGTCGGTTGCCGGGAAAGAGTATTCGTGCTGACCTGCGTGCTGAGACGCTGACAGACGGGCCTTGATGCCATAGCGCTTAAGCCCTATCGAGAAGAGCCCGACTTTGGCATCCAAATCCTCGTATTCAGAAGCATAGTCGGCAGGATTCATATCTCCCGTAGATGCCATAAACAGGACATTGCCATATTTGCAGCCGCCGCCGGAGCCGGTAAGATGGGTATGGCTGAAACCCACCACAGGTGTATTCGCCTGCCAGCCGGCATTCTCTGTAAGCCGGTTGCAGTCAGGGCCAAGTTTGACCATTCCATACGGCATCGTGGCGCCCGGGAATACATAACCGCCGCCGTCGGCGCCAATCATAGGGTCTACCCAGCGGGTAAAGTCATCTGCCCAGACACAGAGCGATGACAGCACCATCAGTATTATTAATCCTGTCTTTTTCATATTTATAACTGTTGATATTCTTTTATGGCCTCTATCGCATCTTCACAAATTTCACCATTATTCTTGAAAATCGTGTCATAATTGTAGAGCGACACATACCGGCAGCCGGCTATCGAGAAGCAGTTGGTCAAGGCCTTAGCCCACACTTCTTTGGGCTGGTCGGCGATATTCCATTCAGAGATTGCCCAATAAGGCGCGTCTGATTCTTTCAGATACTCCATTGCCTCGGACTCCTGAGGATAAACGGCATCTTTCCAGTAAAGGCTCCAGCTCGGGCAGGTGTTGACCTGTATGGTGGACCTCAAATCGCCCTTCACGCCTCCGGTATGGGAGAAAAGCATACTGCGGGGGAAGCCATATCCTTGCGCCAGATCAGCAATGAATTTGGAATATTCCCACTCCAGTTTATACCAGTCTTCTTCTGTGATCTCGCCCTCTGTCTTGATGCCCGAATACGTCATAGCAGCATAGCCTGTCTGCTGCACTCCACGAGAAGGTATAGAATCCAGCTTGATGCCATACTGAGGGTCATCCGCTTCGGGCTTGTCAAAGAGCTCATTGCCCCCTGGATAGTACCAGTTATTAAAACCGAAACCCAGCTCGCCGGTGAGCTTCACGCCACAAAGAAGATACTTCTTCTCTTTTGGCAAAGATTTATACCAGGATGCAACAGCAGTAAGAATGATGTCCATCCTTTTCTTGACCTCGGCCTGATATTCCGGCGCAAAAACATTTGCCATAGGACGGAGTCTGATTTGCCGGCCCCAGTTGAGCCAGCCAATCTTTACGGCGTTCTCACTGCCCCAATCGAACCACTCTACATTCTCACGGTTGGAATCCTTATATCCTTCCATCTCCGGGTCCCACCAGTTCCACAATTCGGGGGTATTCCAGAATGTAATAGGATCCAGCTGTACAAGAACAGGTATGTCATAACGCTCCGCCTGCTCAAAATGCTTGTTCAGCAGTGTCACAAAGTCCTGGACAGGGCGTTGAAGAATATACATAAGTATTGCATTCCCCACTGCTAACTGTTCCTGACCAGACTGCGGGCCAAAGGTCTCTGCTATCTGCTCGTAATTAAACTTGTCACAAGAGGAATTCAGGAAGAAATAATGCTCCGGCGTTTGTGGCTCCTTTTCACAAGAAAGCGCCACAAACAGAGGGAGCCACAATACCAACCAACCCTTCATCTTAGTATTTATCGTGCTGCTGGATTTGCAAAATACCCTGAACAGCGTTTGTATTAACTGACGTACCGTTATTATTACCAATTACGTTCGTATATATCGACAGGAAATAGCATCTATCGATGCTGAGGGAACTGCGTATCGACTTTGCCCAAGTGTCGGCGCTTGCTGAGGCGCTGATGGCCCATTCCGCTACACCCCAATTGGGCGCATCACTGTTTTTGAGCAAGTTGAGGCAGTAGGTCGCATTCTTGCCGTCCGATGCATCTGCCCCATAGAAACTCCAGGAAGGGCAAACCAAGTCATTAATGCAGGCATCCAGGTCATTACCAACTCCACCGGCGTGGGCAAATATTTTTTCGCGAGGAATGCTGTGTTTCCTGGCGAGTTCGCTCACAAACAGGGTAAAGCGATGCTCCAACTCGGCGATATCATCTCCGGTGAGCATTCCTGAAGATTTGATTCCGGCATACTTGCATCCTGCATAGCCGATTGCCGACACGGCGCCGTTGCTTCTGGACGGCTTGTTATTCATATTGATGCCGCTGGTGGGGTCATTTGATTCACTCTTGCCATAAAGGTCATTACCGTTCGTATAGTACCAGTTATTGACCCCGACACCCAATTCTCCGGTAATCTTGATGCCGATAAGCAAGTGTTTCTTTATTGCCGGCAGATTGCTATACCAGTTCTCAACAATCGAAATCATTGCATCCATCCGCTCCTTTACAGCAGCCTGATATGCAGGTGAAAACAGGTTTGCCATAGGTTTGAGCCTGATTTGTGAGCCCCAGTTGAGCCAGCCCAACTTCACGGCATCTGCACTGGACCAGGAGGTCCACTCTACGTTCTCGCGATTGGCATCGCTATACCCCTGGCCGGCGGGATCAAACCAGTTCCAAAGCTCAGGCACTCCGTCCCAGAAGGTAATCGGGTCCAGCTGAACAAGGACAGGCACATTATATTGTTCGGAAAGTTGAAGATGCTTTTTCAGTGTCTCCTTATGAGTTTCCAGAGGTCGTTGGAATAAATAGAACAACAGCCCCTGCCCTACAGCCACATCGTAGCCGTTGGAATCGCCAAAATGGGAATATATGGCCTTCTCCAGATAAGACCAGTCATAGTCGTTAATAACAATATACTTCTTGGGGCCTTGCCAGTAATGTGCTACCAGCACAATATCCTTGGTTACCGGGGTGCTGGCGAAGTTGAACTTCAGGCCGCTTTGCGTATACCATCCGGCAAAGACCTGTCCGTCCAAAGTCGGCTCCTCTGAAGGTTCTGACACAAAGCCCCCTTTCTCTATCGTCTGACTGGCCGGGACAGGGGCTCCGCCCTGACAGTCGAACGTAATGGTAAAGATGGTTTTATCTTCTGTTCCGTTCTCTTTGCCACAAGAGATCAAGCAAAGATTCAGTACAGCCGCAATGGCAAGTAAGAAAAAGCTTTTCTTCATAATGATTCAGTTGTTATTTGTGACCGGAGAGGGTATCACCCCTCCCCGGCCTGTAAATTATTATTTGTCGGTGTATGAGAGCATGAAGTTCTTCAAGCTAACCATATTGCCGCTTCGGCCCCATACAGCAGCATAACCATAATCAAATCTGGGCTGGTTGTCGCCGTCGTTCCACCACCATAATTCCTTTGCCCAAATAATATCTTTAGGCTGTAGTATGCCATCTGCATCGGGTTCAAGACTCCAAATATATGCTGCAGCCCAACTAGGATCGATCTTGTTGCCAGTTTTGCCACGATCAACATTACTGATTTCCAAGCGAATCCATTCAGTTACTTTACCAGTTAAACAGGTCCAGGGATCCGCAGCGGCTAGACCACCCTTATTGAAACCATAGAAACCACCGCCATCCGATCCAGCACCGGCAGATGTGAAGTAACGGTAGTTGGGCATATCGAAGTTATAAGTATTGCCATCGAAACCGTGGGTATTGAAGAGCTGAAGACCTGCTTCTGCGCCATCGGCTTTGATATCGACCGAACATATTATAGTGTTGAACTCATTATCGGATACCTGACGGCGTATTTTTGCGCCATACCAGAACAAAGGATTATATCTGTCTCCGCTATCCCCGTGTAGGTGAAGGGCTCCATCGCTTAGATTAGCACCTGAGCCATCGATATTTCCTTTCCAATTCTCGTCCAGCGCGGGTCCTGTAAAGCTGTCGAATGCAGCCAGACATCCTGCAGCCGCCTGAGCAATAAGGATTTCGTGCTTGGAAGCAACGCCATTGTCATCCATATTGAGGGTTATCTTACCCATACGCGCATTCTTGGCATCGGGGTTGGCGGCTACTACTATATTCACATTTTTGCCTTCTACAGTTACAGTTGCCCACTCAGGTGCTGTAACAGTAGCAGGCGCCGCAACGCTCAAGGTAGTGGTAAGAGTCTCGCCGTCACCCTTGGCTGCCAATTGATAATCCTGCACTGCAGCAGGGATTATACTTACAGTAAAAGTACGGCCATCCTCCATAACGAATGTTGCCAAACCATCTTCAATAGTAACTGACTTGAAGAAAGAGTCTCCATCTTTTCCGGGAACACCAATTCCATCCTGTCCGTCTTCGCCATCTTCGCCGTCAACACCGTCAATACCGTCAACGCCGTCCTTGCCATTGCGGACAACAACGGTACCGTGGTCCTTGAATGTAATTTCATAACCTACCACAGTTCCTTCTGAATCTTTGAGTTCTTTGACACCGGTGATATAGTCACCACCATTCTGTGCAGATGTAATTGCATCAATAGCATCTTCCAAATCAGAGATTCTCTGGTCATAGGAAGACAGATCCAAATCCTGGCAACCTGAAAGGATAAAGAACAGTAATGCCGTAAAAATAATTGTGATTCGTTTCATAATACAATTTTTATAGGGTTGTTATTTATCTGTATAGCATAATGTAAAGTTTCTGATTTTGGTCTCTGCCTCATCCTTGACAAACACACCGAAATACCCATACTCATAGCCGAGCGTAGGATTATCGTTCCACCACCATAGTTCTTTTGTAAACAAGAGTTTACCCTTGGTCAAAACACCATTTTCATCTTCGGCCAGAGTATAGATGTGGGCTGCTGCCCAGGAACCGTGAATCTCGTGTGCAAGTTGTTCATCTGCGGCACGTTCATCCGCACGGTCAATATTGGTAATTTCAAGACGCAGCCACTCTGTGGTGATATCTCCGTGAATTGATGACCAGTTATCCATAGCATTAGCAGAAGCTGCATTAAAGCAATAGAAGCCGCCCGTAGTTTCACCTGCAGCATAAGGCATAAAGCAAGTATAGCTCTGAGTGGATTTGAAATCATAGGTTTCACCATCGTATCCGTGCTGATTGAACATCCATAATCCTCCGCTACCGGAAGCACAGTCAATAGTGCAAATCCATTGGTTGCAGTCTTCACCGCTATATTTAAGACGAACCTTATCGCCATACCAGAAAATGGGATTTGAGGTATTGTAATCGCCTGTGCCGATCATCGACACGTATCCGTTGCCATACTGCAAGTTGGAGCGCGACATATTGCCTTTCCAGTTAGGATCAAGTTTCGGGCTTGTGAAGCTGTCATAAGCTATCTTCATTCCGGCAGCAGCCTGGCAAACAGGGATAGCCACTCTTGCAGGACCACTGGTAGTTACGCCCTCGATTATAACTTTTCCATAACGGGCATTCTTGTCGGCATTTGCAGCAGCAGTCACATTGATGGAAGTTCCGGAAACTGACACGGTAGCCCAGTCCGGCTTGGATATAACCTCCGATGACGTGAACGACTGTGCCACCTGTGCGGTGAGTGTCTCACCATTACCTGCAAACCCCAGATCAAACGGAGTGGAAGCAATCGAAGGTGTCTCAAATCTGGCATTCTTGTCGGCCTGACCCAAATCGAGTATTGCACCTATCTTGGCCGAAATGAATTCATCGGAATTCGTGGTGAATACGCGACCATATTCATCTGCCACGGTGATTGTAAGACCATCCACATAAGTGGCGGGAATTACAGCAATGTAATAGTCTCCTTTGGCGAGAATACCATCTGAAGCAAGAACAACAGATGATGCGCCATTGGTAACGGAAGCTTTTGCGGTAGTAGCGTTGAAAGAGACATCACCTGCCAGATAGTCATTTCCCTTGGATGCCACGGTAATGGACTTGATATTATTGCTTGAACCCAGGGAAACCTTAAGCAGGCTGACTACTGCAGTAAACTTCAATTCAGTTGAAGAAGATGCCGCAACTGCAATTGGCACCTTGGGGTCAACACCAGAAAGAACGGCTTTCTGATTTGCCGGCACTGTGCCGCTTATTGAACCGCTGGCTTGACTGGCAAAGGCAGCAGCGGGGGTAGCCGCATAGTAGTTTGTTGCTGATGCGACAGTACCCTTGAATGTTGAAGATGCACCAGCCGCATCAGCCTTAAGCAGGTACTTTTCTGCATCTGCAAACAAGACAATCTCATCTCCTGCAGCCCAGGTGATTTGAGGACCACCGGAAATAGAAGGAAGCGTTGCGGTGAAGGTGACATCCTTGGATTTACCTCCGCCCTCTTCGTTCGGTTTGTTACAAGATGTGACCGTAACCAAAACGGCCAACAACAAAAACGCAATCTTTTTTACCATATTGTTATGCTTTAGGGTTATTCTTGATATGAAAGAACATAATTTCTGAATTGGCTCTCAAAATTGCGTCCCCATAGAGCCACTTTGGAAACGGACGCGGTTACCACATTAAACTTACGGGAGTAATTCACACCTGTAGTCTGCAGTTCACCGTTGAATGTCTTAAGGCAGGATACCTGAACGACTGGCTGGTTGAGCCCGGTCTCTGTAGTGAATACCTCAACACGCCACCAGTCATCCCTGTCTTCCGGCTCTGGCAGAGGGTGCATCTCGTTGTATTGGTTATCGCACGCGCTCGCGCCCACCACACCATCGTCCATCGCCAGCCATGTCTCACCATTCCTGACCCAGATACCGCCACGGTTAGCAGAAGGATTGTATCCAAGATATATTTCTACAACCTGCAGGGGATTGTCGTTTACATACAATTTGGCGCCGCCTTCTCCCCCCATCTTCATATCGACAGAAAAATAGTAGCGCTGGGCAGAAGGATTGAACGCCTGAGGACAGGTATAAAGATATCCTGGATTTCCTTCGGCGGATATCGCCAGATATCCATTGCCTATGGCAACCTTCGAAGGATCCTCTGCAGTCCATCCCGCAGGGAATTGTTTTCCGGAGAAGGCGGCAAACGCCATCTTGCAGCCATTCCCTGCCTGGAACAGTTTGAGATACTGGGTTACAGTATTGTCTCCCGAAGAGCAGGCCATACGGATCACACCCTCTCTTGGTTTGAGGGACGCCTTGTTAGGCTCAACTATGACTGTTATTGATGACATGTCCTCGCTCACAGTGGCAGAAGCGACCCACTCCGGGGCCGATTCCACCGTCACATTATCGGCATTTGTCGAAATGGTAGACGAAAGGGTGCCGCCGGCACCGTCAAATGCCAGTTCAAGCGGGGTCACCAAAAGGACTGGCGAGGGCTTATTTGGCCCAATGGGATCATACGGTTCGTTGCAGGACGCAGCGAGCAGGAGGCATAAAGCCAGATATAATATTGACCGTTTCATACTACATCTCAAGTTTTATCACCTCGGAGAGATTGTATCTGCCGGAGGTGTTGGTTGACAGGGCTGCTATCCTGGCATAATATGTAACGCCGGCCTCAAGACAGTCCAAAATCTTATCCGTGTAGGTAGTGTTGACGATTACTTCGTCGTCTGTATCGGCCAGGGAGCGAACAGCCTCATAGTCTATATGATTCATCCCGACATTGGGATTCCATTTAGAGACCAGCAACCTGGCAGTAGCTATCTTACCTGCTCCGGGAGCCTTGCGGATGCGGTAGCGGGCCACGATATCCGGACCGCTGTTGGTAATATCCGCCATAATGGTCAGATAGGGCGTAACCTGGAAGGTCAGTTCCGTTTTGCCGGAAATGACGACCTCCACGGGATCCACCTCAAAGAATGCACCCTCGACCGGCTGCACCACATACTCTCCCTTGAAGATTTTGGTGTTGTTGAAAGTACCATCAGCTTTTCCCCAAAAATACTGGGGCAAATCTGTCATTTTGCCGTCAACAATCTCGTTAAGTTTGATTCGGAAGCCGTTAGGCTGCTCAGTAATGAGCGGTGAACCATCCTCAAGAACCAGTTTCCCGGTCAGGGTCTCCGAAGGGATATCGTATGTATCCACCGTGCAGGAGAAGAGCAATGCTACAACGCTCAGATATAAGATAATTCTTTTCATAATCATACTGTTGATTAATAACCGGGATTCTGCTTTATCGCTCCGTTGCTCTTTGCAATCACACTGGCGGATATCGGGGCGTAATATGACTTGGTATCGTATGTGTACCTGATTTCCGACCTCTCGCTTATTCTGAAGATATACTTGCCTTCATCCAAAACGTAATAGGGATAAAGAGCGTGGAACGTCTTGTTCTGAATTACATCCTCATATTTGCGCCAGCGTTTCAGATCCCAGAAGATTCGATTCTCAAAGGCCAGTTCGCATCGGCGTTCGTTCATTATCTTTTCTTCTGTGATGGAGGTCAGCTGGCTTGTACCGGCTCTATGACGAATAGCGTTGACGGGGTCAAGGGCATCTGCCATAGTAACCGTTTTGCCATCTACCGTTTCACCGATGATGTTGATTGCAGCCTCTGCCTTGTTCAGCAGAATCTCTGCATACCGCATCTCAATCCAGTCAACATCTCCTGCCCACCAGTTGGCAGTGCCGTAAGGATTGACATATTTCCAAACGAGGCAACCGTTGCCGTTGGTCATCTGGGAACCCATACCACACCAGCCCTGTATGGTTCTACCGCCAAACTTGTCGTCAAAAGAGGCAGACTCGTGAAGCGCCCCGGGATAACTCTCAAAAATGCCTTTCTGGACATCGAAAATGGCCGGGACACCGTCGGAATCTGTAAAGCCGTATATCTCGCCACCCGGAACAAGTACAGATGCAAGAAATCTAGCCTGGGCAGTAGCAAAGAGATCCTGGCGGTTATTGTACCTCACGGGGTTCTGTTCTGTTCCTACAAGGGCTGTCAGATTGAAAGGTTTTCCACTTTCATCGTCAAATAGTTCTATCCATTCAGTGGTGACAGACAACTCTCCAGAATCGGTAATCATAGAATAGTGATACGGGAGCTGCTGTACCGTCCAGTTTTCGGGACGGGTTGTAGCACTGGTCATACAATATTCCTTGATGAACATACGCTCAGTGTTAGAAGCTGTTTCGTCCAGGAAGAGATGCCAGTAGTTCTTGATTTTACCCGCCTTAGTGCCGTCATCATATTTATTATACAGAGCATATCTGCCACCATTGTCCATAGCCTTGCAGGCAGCATCGTAGGCTGCTTTATAATAGTCGGATGCATACTGTGCGGGGATACCTACCAGTCCTTCAAGCTGGACTGTGCCGCGCTTGGCGACGCTGGCGGCATAGAGCATTGCCCTGGATTTCAATCCGGCTGCAATGAATTTGTTGACACGGCCGTTAGCGTAAGAATCGGGGCCCATCAGTTCGTATGCCTTGTCAAGATCTTCTGCAATGAAGTCCCAGCACTCCTTTTCTGTAGAGCGAGGCTTCAGAAGTTCCTCATCACTCAAATCCACATAACTGGGGGCATCTTTCACTATGGGAACACCTCCGTAACTGCGCACCATTGCGTAGTATTGGAATGCACGGCAGAAATACGCTTCTCCAAGCCAGTGATTGAATGCCGCTTCGTTGCCTTTGAAACGATCCTTATTTTCGAGCATACCCTCAATGGTCACATTGGTAAAACGGATGCGTGAATAATCCCACCAGGATAACATACCTCCGTCAACATACTTGGGGGCAAGGGCCACACGAAGAGGTATAACTTCGCACTCTCCGGTCACTACACTGGGATTGTTCCAGATTGAGAAAGGTGAACTGCTGTCTCCGTTAACTCCACCCCACAGCGACATATGCCAGGTGCCTATCGGGAGATATGAATACAGCGTAGCCAAGGATGCGGAAATGCCCACCTCATTGCTGTAGACCTGATCTTTACGAAGATTGTCTGTAGGCTGTATGTCCAGGCTGGAGCAAGCTGTCATCACAAGGATGAATGCCCCTGATATTATCGTATATATATTGTTCCTTTTCATAGCCGTCAGAATTTGAGATTAGCGCCAAAGTTCATAGTCATTATCAGCGGATATGTAGTTCCATAACCCGAAGAAGGATGCTCCGGATCAAGATATTTCAGCCCCGTAAATGTCAAAAGGTTGTATGCATTGGCAAACACTCTCAGGCCGCCGATGCCCACCTTGTCCATCCACTTCTTGGGGAACGTGTAACCTACTTCAACAGATTTCAAACGAAGGTATGTTGCATCGTGCAAAGAAGCAGATGAAGTAGCTGTGTTGAGAGCCATCGCCGTGCTGCTTTGGCTAGTCGTTGGCAGGTAACCTGCAATCCACTCAGTGTTGGGGTTCTTGGGATCTGCAGAAGGGTCTGCCATATGCCAGCGGTCGTAGAAGAAGTTCGGTCCGTTCTTATCATAGATAAACGGCGTTGACAGATACCAGTCATACTTGACCTGATTGAAGGCGCCACCCTGGAATACGGCGGTGAGGTCTATCCCCTTCCATTCCATATCAAGGGTGAAACCGTAATAAAGTACAGGAGAAGACTGGGCACCAAAGGTGATCGGGTGCTGGTCGTTGCCGTCAATTATGCCGTCTTCGTTCCAGTCCTCATAGGCATAATCACCGGGCTTCAACTCCTGGTTGCCAAGGTTGTCCATATTGGGCCAGGACCATATCTGATCGTAGTTCTGGAACTGCCCCGCATAGTCATAGCCCCACCAGATGTCGTTGTACCTGTTTGAAGGGTTATTCTTCCAGTTGAGCCACTGGGTACCATAGTCCGTGTGCTCTACATACATTCTCATAAGACGGGAGAATGCGATGTTGCCTGTCAGTCCATAGAAAAACTGTCCGATTCTGTTACGATGGCGCAGCGTCAGGTCAATACCCTGGATGCGGTCCGAATTGAGGTTTTCCTGAGCAAGATTCTGACCAAGCCAGTCAGGAATTGTAACATTGCGGGTCGCAGGTATGCCGGAACGGTCGCGACGGTAAACATCAAACTCAATGCCCAGCTTTCCGTTCCAGAAATCTGCATCCAAACCGATATTGGCGCTCCTTGTGCGAATCCAAGTCAGATTCTCGTTGGGAGTAGCAAGAAGAGAAACTATAGACTGTGACTCACCGTTCCAGATAAGCGGCCACCAGTCAACGGAGCCGGCGGAATAGGAAAAGCCTTCGATAAACTGGAAGTTCGCGGTGGAATCGTCTCCGGCTTCACCCCAGGAAGCACGCAACTTGAGGTTATCCAACCAACCGCGGGTGCTTTGCATCCAGGGTTCCTGACTTATGCGCCAGCCTGCGGAAACTGACGGGAAGAAACCCCACTGATGGCCTTTAGCGAACTTGGAAGAGCCATCGTAGCGGAAAGCAGCTTCGGCATAATAGCGCTCGGCATAGTCGTAGTTCAAACGGCCGACCACAGACTTGCTTGCTATCTTCCACAAACCGCTCTGGTCTGCCGGACGCACTCCCGAAGTATAGTAGTTGGTATTCATATAACCGGTCTGACCAGTGCTGATACCGTTGGACAGCTCCTCCAGAGAAGTCATAGCAATATAGCGCAATGCGTAGAAGTTGTCCATATCAGTGGTCTGCTCTTCATAGAGGGCGAGAGCCGCAACGTGATGCTGGCCAAAGGTTCTGTCGTAATTCAGCGATGCCTGAAGCAGTTGGTTCTGACTGAAACGGGTACTTCTCTTCACTGAGTTAAGGCTGGCGTCATCTTCTTTACCGCCATATTTGGACTCTATGAATTCGTTTGTGTTCAGGTTGTAGGTATAAAGCGAATATGAACGGCAGAGTTCCTTTGCTTCCCAGTTTGTGTAGTCATAGGAATAGGATGCCTTCGCGGACAGGCCGGTAACCCAGGGGATATCCCAGGTCAGGGAACCGGTGGCCTGAAACATTTTCTGCCTGTTGCGTTTGTAACCGGACTTGTCGGCATCGGTAATCGCCAGCGGGTTATAGCCCTGCGACACATTCTGCATATACGGCAACGTATAGTTGGCATATGCTGCATCCACCGGCTTCTCTGTCCAGGCAACACGATAGAATATCTCAGTATCGTAATACGGGGCATTCTTCGTATCCATCATTCCATTGATCAGAATATCGGCTTTGAGATTATCCGTGACTTGAACCGAGAGGTTGTTGCGCAGGTTGAATCTGTTGTAATTCAAATCCCCGGTAGAGAAAATACCCTGTTGCGACAGGTATGAAAGATTGGTAAAGTACTGCACCTTGTCGGTTCCACCGGAAATGGACAGAGTGTGTGACTGTTGCGGAGAATTCTTGTTGTTGTTTATTCTCCACCAGTCGGTGCCAACCCGCTGTCCGGACTTATATTTCTCTATCGTTTCAAGAGGATAGATAAACTGCCCGGGAGCCATTGAACCACGCATAATGTTGTTCTCGTTGGTAATCTCCATAAACTGCCAGGCATTGAGACCGTCCGGTGTGTTGATTGCCATTGAGAAACCACCGTAGCCCTCATATTCGATATGCGATTCACCTGCACGTCCTTTCTTGGTTGTGATGAGGATGACACCGTTGGAAGCGCGCATACCGTAGATTGCCGCTGAGGCATCTTTAAGTGTGGATATACTTTCAATTTCATTGGCGTCCAGCCTTTCCATATTGTCGCGGGGCACACCGTCTATTACCACCAGCGGCATTCCCATACCGCGAATGTTGATGGAAGATGCAAATGAACCCGGCTCGCCGGATGTCTGGACAACCTTTACTCCGGCCATCTTGCCGGCAAGGGAGTTGATGACGTTTTCACTGCGGGTGTCTTTGATTGCCTCTGAACTTACAGAAGAAATCGCACCGGTAAGTGAGGCTCGCTTCTGCTTACCGTAGGCCACCACCACGACATCGTCCAAAACCGTCATATCCTCATCGATTACTATTCGGATACTTGACTGACCTGCAGGTACAGTAACGGTCTTGTCACGATAGCCAAGGCTGGTCACAGTCAGTCTTGCTTCTCCGGCCGACTTCAATTCAATGGAGAATGTTCCGTCAGCACCGGTAACCGTGCCGGCTTTGGAGTCGGCAACCAGCACACCGGCGCCAACCACCGGCATACCGGAGGCATCCACAACGGACCCCTTTATCTGCCTGCCGGACTGACTCCAGCCAGCAAGTGTGCCAATAGCCATCACAAAGATGGCCAGAAGGCACCGGGCCCAGTGTTTTAGTTTGACATTCATACTGTTAATATTTATTGTTTGATTGTAATCTTATGGTCTCCAGGTTTAAGGGTATATGTCCTGTCTCCAACCTCAACGGTTGCGGAGGTATTGCCAGGGACGGTAATATTCAACTGAACCGAACCGCCCTGGCGCCTCCAAGAGGATTTTATCATACCCACAACACTATTATAAGTAGCGTTTGCATTATCAAGGCCTTGAGGGAAATGAGGCCGGATGAAGAAGTGTCCGAAACCCGGCACTTCCGGATCCGGCTGAATCCCGGTCAAATCGGACATCATCCAGGCTACGATGTCGCCCAGGAACACGTGATTGTCCGACATCCGGAGGCCCTCTTTAGCGACCCACATCTCAAGAGATGTAGTATAGCCTTTCCTTACCCAGTCTGCATACGACGGCTGTCCGGGAGCAATGGCAATTGCATACGCCTGATCTACATAACCATATTTGGTCAGCATCCTGGGCACCGTTTTGCTGCCTATCACGCCATAGTTCAAGTGATTGTCACACGCGGCAACCGCCTCGCTGAGCTTGCGTGCAACTGCCTCTTCGTGACCTTCAGGAACGAGACCCATATAAAGAGCAAGCGCCTGCGCGCACTGGGTGCCGTTGGCAAAGGTCTCTTCTTCCTGATGGTAATACCGCTCACAGATGAGGGCTTTCAAAGACTCCGCTTTGTCTGAATACTGGCTTGCATCCCGTCCAAGGAGTGTAAGGAACCGGGCCATCGTCTTGTTCATCAGATAGTAGTAGCAAGTGGAAATATAGTCATTCGGAGTGTCTATCTCCCAATAACACCAGTCGCTCAGGCCATAAGGGATTATGCCGCCGTCTTGCTCACGGCCTTCCAGCCAGGCGAGATATCGCTCGCAGGTGGGAATAATCTTTTCTATTGCCCTGATATCGCCGGTATAGTTATACACGGTTTCCGGCAGAATGAACAATACGGCATCCCAGGCAGGACCAATTCCAAGACCCCATCCGTGAGAAGGGACAATGGCCGTGATCTGGCCGTCTTCGCGCTGCGCATCTGCCAGATCATCTATCCATTTGAGATAAGACGAAACTACATCAAAATTCATCAATCCTATCTCGCAAGAGAAGTGGGCATCGGCAGTCCAGCCGTTTTTCTCCCGCTGGGGACAGTCGGTGGGAATGCTCATAAAGTTACTCTTGTAAGAGCGAAGCACAATATCCCGAATGGCATTCATCTCCTTATCCGAACAAGAGAACGTACCAACTTCATCAAAAGCGGTGTGGATAAAGTCTGCCTTGGCCTTTTCCACTGTGATTGGCTGATCCGACATTATTTGGGCATAGCGGAAGCCGTGATAGCAGAAGCGGCCCTGAAGCTCATTCTCACCTTCATCCAAATAATAGATATCGGTCTGGAAAGTGTGGTCCTCCATCGGGCGGAAATGCTCATCTATATGATATAAAGAGAGCAGTCCGGTTGAATCCAGCCTTTCTGCATGCTGCACCCTGACACGGGTACCATTGGCGCCTTTTATGGCGAATGAAGTAAGGCCAGAAATATTTTCGCCAAAATCGCAGACAAAGAGAGTGTCTGAGAATGCCCTTACTTTGCCCTCGAGAGTCTTTTCAACTTCATTGAGCGGCATATACTGCGCCTGAAGCAACGGCGACGGGGCATCCACCACACAGGCCGGCCGCCACTGGGAATCATTAATGTTGCGGGACGCGTCGAATTTATCTCCGGAATAGATATTATCACCAAGGAATGGTATCTTATCAAGGTCGGCAGGTGTATTCCAACTACTGTCGGTACCTATTATATACTCACGACCATCTGCACACTCAATATATAACTGCGCAATGAAACGGGGTCGGCCGCGCCACCCAGCCAGGTCAAAGTCCCATACGGCCGTATGGTCTATGACATTGTAAAAACCGCAACCTAGCGTCACCGCAATCAGGTTCCTTCCCTTAAGTAAATCGGTAACATCCACAGCAGTGTAAAGGTTTCGCTTGCCATAATCGGTATATGCCGGGTTTAGAGCCGTGGAACCCACTCGCGTCCCATTTATGTAGATATCAGCATAAGCGGCAGCGGAATAGTATAATCTGGCTCTTGAGATATCTTCATAGCAAATAAAACTTTTGTGAAGGATGGGCGCCTGGCGGCAATTTTTGTCCCGACCGTCGCTGATCCAGGACCCCATCCAGTTGCCCATAACTCCCGTCTCAAATGAAGCAGTTGACTCAACTACATTCCCTTTCTCATCTTCTGCCGTCAATTTCCACATATAACAACTCATTGGCTTAAGCGGGAGCGGCTCCTGCGGCACATAATACATCTGGCCGCCATCAATCGTTGAAGATGTCCAGATAACACTGCCTTTATCATCACATACGGTCAGGACAAAGCTCTTTTGAGTAACCTTGCCGTCGTATGCCCAGCTGAATCTAGGCTGCATAGTGTCAATATTCAAAGGGTGACTTGCCCATTCAGTGCGCAGTTGCACTAAATGACCATCGGAACAAGCCAATGTCAAAACATAGGCAATTAGATAGAATAATATGGCTCTGGCAACTCTCATATAACAAAGTTACTCTTAAGCAAGATTCCCTTCATTACGATTATTGACAAATGAATATTAAAAAATGACTGCGCACAATAAAAACGTGATATGAAAACTTCACGGCTTTCATATCACGAATTTACAGCAATAGATGGTGGTAAGTTACCACCTTTATCCGGTTTAACGGGATATTCGCTTTGAGTGCAGGTCGCTATCGGCAGAACTGGTACCTACCATTATGGTAAACTTGCCTTTTGAAGGCACCACGTCGTGCGCCTCTTCTGACCACCAGTTGAATGTTTCTGGCGTGAGCGGTATCACAACCCGGCGCGAACGATGAGCAGGAACTCTGACACGCTTGAAACCGCGCAGGGTCTTGACGGGGCCACCCTCGTCACCTTCTTTTCGCACATAAAGTTGAACCACTTCTTCGCCATCGCGGTCGCCGGTGTTCTTTACCCTTACAACTACTTTCTTACCCCAGCGGACACGCGGTTTGCTTATCTTGAATGATGCATAGCTGAGACCATATCCAAATGGATATAGCGGAGCCTCTTTCATAAAGCGATAGGTATGTCCGACCATATCATAATTCTCGTAATCGGGCAGCTGCTCCGCGCTACGGTAGAAGGTCACCGGGAGTTTGCCGCAAGGGTTGAAATCGCCCAGCAGCACATCCGCAACAGCAGTTCCGCCTTCCTGTCCGGGATACCAAGCCTGTAAAATCGCCGAACAAATGCGGCTCTCGGGCTCAAGTGCGATAGCGCTGCCTGAGAAGTTTACAAAAATCACCTTCTTCCCGGCTTGCACAAGCGCCGCCACAGCATCTCTCTGGACTGCCGGAAGTTCTATCGTGGTGCGGTCCCCGCCTAGGAATCCGGGCACCTCCACAGGCATCTCCTCCCCTTCGAGGGAAGGTGAAATACCGCCTGCAAATATCACGGTATCATAGCCTTCCAACTCGGCCAGCAGAGTTGCCATATCAACTTCTCCAGTTGCCAGCGGGCAGCCGGCCACATATTTCAAATCGGGAATTCTTGCCTGCATAGCCTCCAGAAGAGTGACTGTATGATGCGGCGTACCATTATAGTTGCCCCACATCATAACTTCGTCTGCAGCATTGGGGCCCGTGAGGGCTATTTTCCCTTCTGCCTTAAGCGGCAGTATGCCCTCATTTTTCAACAAGACCATACTCTCCCGCGCCATCTTGAGCGACAGCTCGCGGTATGCTTCACAGCAAAGAGCATCTTCTTCTACAGGACAGGCAGCAGCGTTTTCTTCCAGCCGCATCCGCTCGTAGAGCAGTTTTTCAACCGCTGCATCCAATAACTTCTCGTCCAGAATACCAGCGTGAACAGCTTCCACGATGCCGGGGAAAGCCCAGCCGCACTCGAGCTGCGTTCCCACTTTTACAGTGGCCGCAGATGCCTCTGCCCTATTGGCACAGTATCCGTGGCACCCTTCATTATAGAAATCCTGCACTGCTCCGCAGTCGCTTAAGATAATACCTTTGTAGCCCCACTCTCCACGAAGAATAACTTGCAGCAAGTATTTTGACGCACCGCAAGGCTCGCCGCGGAAACTGTTGTAGGCAAACATCACCTCCTGCACATCTGCTTTCTCCACCAAATCCTTGAAAGCGGGCAGGTAGGTCTCGCGCAAGTCGCGCTCCGACACCTCCGCATTGAAATGATGACGGCTGTATTCCGGGCCGGAATGTACGGCATAGTGCTTGGCGCAGGCGTGAACTTTTTCGCCATTTTCGCCTTGCAGACCACGCACAACAGCACAACCCATCACTGCTGTCAGATATGGATCCTCTCCATAAGTCTCCATACCCCGGCCCCAGCGGGGATCACGAAAAATATTGATGTTCGGAGTCCAGAAAGAGAGTCCCTTGTACCATAGGCTGACTTCAGGGTTACCCGCTTTCTCCTTCAAGCCTTGTCTGTATTTCACTATCGCCTCGTCGCTGACAGCAGAAAACACTTCCTGCAACAACTTTTCGTCAAACGAAGCCGCCATCCCTATAGGCATTGGAAACATCGTGGCATAGCCGTTGCGAGCCACCCCGTGCAGAGCCTCGTTCCACCAGTTGTATTCCGGAATGCCCAGGCGCGGTATGGCCGGAGAATCAAACTTCATCAAGGCGGCCTTCTCTTCAAGGGTCAATTTGGAAACCAGAAGACGTACCTGCTCATCATCAACGGCCAAAGCGTTGAAAGAAATAGCCGCGAGGGCAATCAGTGAAATAATCAGTCTTTTCATTATTTATTCAAGCCGTTTGACGGCAGAAACGGCGCCTTCGTTTACAGAACCGTCGGGCAGAAGTATAGTAGATCCATTAAACAGGGTCACATACTTGAGTCTTGGCAGAGAAAAGCATAACTGGAGTGTTTCATACCAGACATCTTCAGGCTGATCCCATATATTCCACTCCGCCATTGCCCAATATGGAGCATCTGACTCCTTGAGGCAGTCCATTGCATTTGTCTCTTCCGGGTGCAATCCCATATCGTGGTAAAACGTCCAACTGGGGCAGGCACCTTCCTGCACGCAGGCCATCTTGTCGCCAAGAGTGCCGCAGCTGTGCAGAAAGAGCATTTCGCGGGGGAATCTGAATTCGGCCGCCACATCTGCTATAAACCGGCAGAAGCGGGACTCAACCTCATAAATATCTTCTGGAGTAACCTCCCCTTCTGACTTAATCCCGGCGGCAGAGAGCGCCGCATAACCAATTTGGGCGACACCTCTTGCCGGCACATCATATATAGAAACCCCGGTTGTGGGGTCCTCGGACTCGGGTTTATCATAATATGAATTGCCGTCAGGGTAATACCAGTTATTGAAGCCCAAGCCCATTTCGCCCGTGAGTTTAATGCCCCCAAGCAGATATTTCTTATCTCTTGGCAAAGATCTATACCATCTCTTTGTTTCTTTCAGCAAGACTCTCATCCTTTGCTTGACCTCATCCTGATATGCAGGAGACAGCAAATTGGCCATCGGCAACATCCTGAACTGAACACCCCAGTTAATCCAGCCTATCTTGACGGCATTATCATTTCCCCAGCCAAACCACTCGACATTGTTTCTATTGTCAGGATTATAACCGGGTGCACTTTCATCCCACCAGTTCCATAGCCACGGCACATCTTTCCAAAAGGAGATGGGATCAATTTCTACGAGCAGAGGGACATCGTATTCCTCGGACAGTGCGAAATTCCGTTTAAGGGAAGTGACCAGTTCCTCCACAGGCATCTCCAGCAGATATATCAGGACGGCACGCCCCACAAGCACCTTCTTGCCGGACTGCGGGTTGAATGTGTCGCTTATTCTTTTATAATTATCAATAGTGTGATAGTCGTTCAGGAAGAAAAACTGCACCTGCCTCTGCGGCCTGCCGCAGGAAACGGCAACCAGCCACAGTGCCGTAACGGCCAATAGTATCTTCTTCCGGAATGGGGTCATAACTTTTTCAAAGATAAGCAATTATCTTGAAAGTTCCCGCCAATCCAGAGGAGAAATACCTGTTTCGCGCTTAAAGAGGGTGCTGAAGTACTCTGCATTATCTATTCCGGAGCCAGTAGCGACCTCCTTGACCGGCATATCGGTGTATGTCAGCAGTTCTTTGGCTTTGAGTATCTTGAAGCTCATAATATACTTAGACGGCGAGATACCCGTATACTTCTTGAAGATTGTCCTGAAGTTAGAGTAGCTCATACACAGGCGTTCTGCAATCTCTGGGGGCGTTATAGTCATAAATTCCTCTTTGATGAGATTCTTGGCGCTAATGATGGTCCTTTCGAAATAATCGACATCGATAGTGCTGTTGCCGTCAAGATACAGCGCATAGCCCACTATATTGCTTATCATCCCCGCCAGCACCTGCTGATACTTGGGATACTGCTCCATAGCAACCTTTATCAAATCAGAGAACAGTGTCTGTATCGTATCGTTTAGCTTGATACTTAGCACCGGATGTTCCTTGCCGATAAACTCTTTGCCGACAAGCTCGTGCATCCTTGACCCGTTGAAACCTACGCTGTATTCCACCCAGCCGGTGTCTTTGTCAGGCCAGTAGTTATGCCACTCTCCCGGGAAGAGGACAAAGAGGGAACCTTCTTTAAGGGGGATCAATTTGTCTCGTCCAAGCGATTCCGACTGAAACCAGCCGCTTCCGCTGGATATATACGTCAACTGATATTCTTGAAGCACTCTCCCGTGTTCCGTGGAGAAATGATAATAATTGTCCCTTGGGCCCCGGGGATACTGCTCGTGCGGCGCAAAGGACATCTTTGCGGCAAATGTCGCATATAAACCCCAAGATTCGTCCTTTTCCGAATGTGATAGTATTGTGCCGGTACCCATTTCTCCTAAAAAAGTATTAATTGTTGAACACACGCTGTACTGCTTCGAGCCACTGGTATCCCCAGACTTCGTCGGGGAGGAGATAACTGCCCTCTACCCACTCGTTCCAGGCGTTGACCATCACCATTCTGGGCTGTGTCGCGGCGCGGGCGTCAGCATAGTCCTTTGCAATACGCAGATATTGCTCAAAGACCTCCGGGCTGTGATTGAGATGCGTGATGTCATCCGCTCCTTTATAAGGGAAACGAGGGGAATCGTCCCACCCAATCGACACCGTGGGGAAGACAGGTATATTGTATAGCGAATCCACACATTCCCTTATCTTCACCGATTCTGCGCAATGCTGCGCGTAATCGGGAGTAAAGCCACCCATATTGTAATAGGCGATTGCGTTGATGCCGAGTTTCTCTATATCAGCATTCATCCTTGCCTTTTCCTCTTCGGACGGTATGGAACCGCCACCCGGGGTTAGCTGCAGCCAAAGGCCGGGAAAGCCTGCCTTTTTCACCTCCTCTCGGAAAAAAGCCATAGCAAGAGCCGCCTCCTCTTCAGACGCAAATCCTTCCTTAAAAATATCTGTATTGAATATCGCAAAGATGGGTTTACCGTCAATCTTGGCGGAGTTGGGAAGATGAAAATACCGGCTGATCACGCGCTCCACGACCTGTTTCCAATTTTCCATCCCAATTCGGGGATTGAATAGCAGGGAATCGGCATCTGCGCCCCACTTGTGATAGTTCCAGTAGCTGTATTTGACATCGTGATTGGCGTACATCAAGAAGAAATCCATTTTGCGGTTGGACGGGGCCTTGAGAAATCCGTTGTCCAGGGCAGACTCCAGATAGGGACCGTGATAGCCATCCGGCGCGTTGTACCAGTACCAGTCATAAACAAAGGTGTTGATGCCGTATTTGAGGGCAGTCCGAATCCATTTCTCCACCACTTGCGGATCATCGTCCATCTCGTACCCCCATAAAGGCCGCTTTGGCTGGTAGTGACCTTCAAAGCGGGGATTCCCCTTTTTGATTACTTCCCACTCACCTTCTCCATCGGGCCAGAGCCAGTTATGCGCCAGGGAGTCATTATGACAAGAGGGCCACACATATGCGCAGACCCGGTATTCGGCCCTCCGGGAAGTGCACGCCGCAAAAAGGGTGATGCAACACAGTACAGTCAGAACTCTTTTCATACACAATCGTTTACAACAAAGATAACCATATTTCTCGGAAACTAATTTTCAAAAAAGCTGTCGAGTTGGTATTACTGTCAAATTTGGTTGCCGATTATGAAGACGTGCACTACCCTATCAGCAAGCCTTCGCTCATCGAGGTATTGAAACTGCGTATGTATGAATTAGGCTTGAGCCAGTGTGCCCTTGCGAAATTGCTTGGGATGAACCAATCCAAGATAAGCGAGATTATGTCCGGCAAAAGCGAACCCACGTTAAAACAAGCCAGAATAATGTCTCAGAAGCTAAATATTAGCCCGGCCATCATCTTGGGTGTCTAATCCCCGCAGATTCCGGCAATTTGCCAATTCTCTATCTTTTATTAAATTTGCATCTTCAGAAACAAACATTAAACCAACTATATGGCAACAACAGCTGATTTTAAGAATGGACTTTGCATAGATTTCAACGGCAAGCCGTGTTCTATCGTATGGTTCCAGCACGTAAAGCCGGGCAAGGGCCCCGCTTTCGTCAAATCCAAACTCCGCAACCTGGAGAACGGCCGCATCCTGGAGAAAACCTGGACAGCAGGCGAGAAGATTGAATTGATCACCGTGGAGCACCGCCCCTACCAGTACCTCTATAAAGACGAGGACGGCTACAACTTCATGCACGCCGAAACCTTCGAGCAGGTTCACCTGGGCGAGGATATGATCGAGAACGCCGACCTTATGAAAGAGGGCCAGACCGTGGAGATGATATTCCTGGCCGGAGAAGACGAGCGCTGCCTCACCTGCGAGCTCCCTACCTATGTAGAGCTTGAGGTGACCTACACCGAGCCCGCTGTCAAGGGCGACACCGCTTCTTCCAACGCTCTTAAAGAGTGCACCCTTGAGACCGGCGCTACCCTTATGGTTCCCCTGTTCATCAACCAGGGCGACAAGATCCGCGTAAACACCGTGGACCGTGCATACGGCGAGCGCGTGAAGGAGTAAACTTCTCCGCAGCTCAAAAAGAAGACGGCCGCCGGATATTCCGACAGCCGTCTTCTCTTTTATAATCTCTTAAAATATATGTTTATCGGTTTTCTATCTTGATTTGGAGGATTTCGTTTTTGCCGTTTACGCTCTTGACAAAAATGATGACCCTGTATTGTGAGCCTCCGGCATCCAGATTGGCCACGGCATAGTTCATAGGGGGCCGGCCACTCTTGTGCATAATCTTGAATTCCTTAGGTGTATGGTTGGTGAAGAAGTTGCGCAGGATGAGCTTTGCCTGATTGCGGGTGCAGTTGTTTATTGTGCCCATCACATCCACCTGCAGATTGTCGGCAAACCAGACGGAGAGTTTATCGGCATCGCCCGACTCCATATACTTGGCAATGGGGATGAACACGTCGCCGTCGTCAATTGCCCTTGCATCCACTTTAAACAGCGAAGCGCACAACAACATTGAAATCAGCAGATATTTTTTCATACCTTTATTCTTGTTTTACACGGGATGTAAAAATACAAAAACCAAGCCACAACAAATGAATATCCGACTCCTTTTGGTGGGCAAAACAGAAGAAGCCTATCTGAAACAGGGCATACAGCTTTACAGCGACCGTCTGAGCCACTATTGCAAATTTTCTATAGCGGAAATTCCCGAGCTGAAAAATGCAAAATCCCTCTCGCGCGAGCAGATCAAGACCCGCGAAGGGGAGCTGATACTTAAAAACATTTCCACTTCGGACTATCTGGTGCTGCTTGACGAGCGGGGCAAAATGTTCACCTCAGTGGAGTGGGCCCGCGATATGGAGAAAAAATTTTTATATAGTTCCAGAGATATTACCTTTGTGATAGGCGGCAGTTACGGCTTTGATGCAGCTGTATATGAGCGTGCTGACGAAAAGATTTCTCTCTCAAAAATGACATTCTCGCACCAACTTTGCAGAGTGATTTTTCTTGAGCAGCTCTACCGGATGTTCACCATCATCAAAGGCGAGCCGTATCATCACGAATGAAAAAATCGTATAAATACGCCATAATACTGCTGACGGTCGCGGCCGCCGTGCTGTTTTGCATCTCCTTTATAAAACAGGCGCCGGTCCAGGTCAAGATTTCCGAAGCGCATAAGGTAGAGAAGCGGCTGGCCGCGCGCGAGCGCATCCTGGACCGCTACTGCAACGCCATCCTCTCCGGAAAGGAGATTCTGGACAATCTTGCAGACCTGCCGGAGGACCTGGTGATATACCACTACAAAAACGACACGCTGCACTGCTGGATGAACCAGTTCCCCATTGCCAACGATGCAATAAAGGTGAACTATTCGATGTACCGTCTGCACCACCTGCTGGGCCCCGACCAGGTCTACACGGCGCCGCTGGCCTATCTGGACGGCGACCAGTCCTACACCAACCTGGGTTCGGTGTGGTACTTTATAAAGACCTATAGAAACGAAGACGACTATCTGATAGGCGCCATATGCATAAAGCGCGAATATCCGCAGGAGAGCCTCAGCTATGCAAACGAGGTCAACAGCCATCTGAAGCTGGACAGGAAATACACCACCGCCCCGCTTAGCGTGGCCAGCGGCGCCACGGTAAAAAGCATCTCGGGCAAGCCGCTTTTTTCTATTGTAGAGACCTCCCGCACACAGTTCAGCTATGGCAACTATCCTTTGCACTGGGTAGTGATAGCCCTGCTGCTTCTGGCGGCATTCCTGCTGCATCTCTCGCTGAGAAACGGCAAATCCTTTGGGGTGTATTTGGTCACCATCACCCTGCTGTTGCTCTGGGCAAGGCATCTGTCGCACATCGGCGACCCTTCCCTGCCGATGCTGTCTCCCCTGACCTATGCCGGCAACAACCTGCTGGATTCACTAGCCAGCCTGCTCACCATCAACGCCTATATATTCCTGGTTTCCACCGGGCTTTTCCTGCTCAGGGTGCCGCTGCTCAAGTGGTACAGGAGTCTTGGCCGCGGCTGGCGCTCTGCCTGCGCCGCATTGTGCGCGGTGGCCACGGTGCTGCTGGCTCTCTATATCGGCTTTACCCTGAGGTCGCTGATACTGAATTCAAACATCACCCTTAACCTGACCCGCATCAGCAGCGTCAACATATATTCAATTATATGCCTGGTGTCGTTTGCCCTGCTGTTTGTGTCGCTGCTGCAGTGGCTGCAGATGTCCGTCACGGCCATCGCCGGCAGGCGGGTCATCAATCTTTTCAACTGGAAATACCTGCTGATATATCTGGCGGCCATATCGCTCTACTGCACCGTCACCATCTATTCCGCCAGCCTAAGGAAGGAGTTCAACAGCAACAAGGTGTGGACCGACCGCCTATCGGTGGACCGCGACCTCTCGCTGGAGATGCAGCTGAGGATGATAGAGAGCGGCATCACCAACGACCAGTTGATAGCGATGCTGAGTTTCTGGCCCAACGGCGGGGAGGACATCATCCGCAACCGTCTGCTGGAGCGCTACCTGTTCCGCAGTTTCTCTACGCGCTACAACCTCTCTGTGAGCACCTGCAACCCGGCCACCCAGATGGTGATTGACCGCAACACTCCCGCGGTGAACTGCATAGGCTTTTTCAGCGACGAGCTCCGCAAATACGGCGTGCCGCTTGCCGGCGGTTCCAAGTTCTTCTTTATGAACAACTTCAACGGCCAGACCACCTACCTGGGCGTTTTCACCTATGTCAATTACGAGACGATGGAGGCCACAAACCTCTACATAGATATAGAGTCGCGCCTGGTCACCGACAAGGGGACCAATATGAACGCCATACTGTTCAAGCAGTCGCAGGAGCTGGATCTGCCGGCATACTATTCCTACGCCAAATACTCCTCCGGGAAGCTGGTTTCCTATTCGGGCCGCGAGTCTTTCCCCACCAACATCTCCACAGAGAGTTATAAGCCGGGCTATTCAATGGCCAGGAGCGGAAAAACCATCCGGTTCATCAATAAGGTTTCTGACGACGACGTGGTGATTATCAGCCGCCCGGTGCCGGGATTTTTGCGGTATCTGGTGCTGTTCTCTTACCTGCTGCTGCTCTTTGCCCTGGTGCTGATACCCATCACCTCCCCTTCGCGCAAGAGCAATATGCTGCTCTCCATGCCCCGCAACTCCTACAAGCGGCGCATCACCACCCTGATGCTGCTCTCTATCCTGCTTTCGCTGGCCTGCGTGGGCATAGGCACCATCTACTTCACCGTGAAGCGCAACAAGACGGTGAACGAGCGCAATATGGTGAGCAATATGCAGATTGTGCAGTCCACCCTCTCGGACTACTGCCAGTATGCCCTCAGATACACCGACATCAACACGCCGCAGCTGCAGGAGGCAATGAAGTCCATCTCCAACAGCACCGGCAACGAAATCAATATCTACGACACCCACGGCCTGCTGCTGTGCTCTACCCAGCCGGAACTCTACAACCAGTCGGTGCTTGGCGCCCGTATGGACCACCGCGCCTACGATGCCATTGTAGATGAGAGTTATATGAATTATATCGGCCAGGAGAGCATCGCCGGCAATTCGTTCCAGTCTATCTATGCTCCGCTCTACAACATAGACGGCCGTCTGGTGGCCATTGTGGGCATTCCGCACGTCACCGGCCAGAGCCAGTTCCAGCAAGAAGGCTATATGATTGTGGCCAGCATCGTGAACCTGTACCTGATTATCCTGATTGCCAGTATCCTCATAAGCCTTATGCTGGCCAACTCCATATCCCGGCCGCTGACAGAGATCAAGAAGTCTATGGAGCGGCTGCCGGGCAGCAAAAAGAAAGAGCATCTGGTATATCGCGAGGGCAAGGACGAGATTGGCACGCTGGTGGCCGCCTACAACCGTATGGTAGATGAGCTGGACGAGAGCACCCGCCGGCTGGCCCGAACCGAGCGCGAGACGGCGTGGAAAGAGATGGCCCGCCAGATTGCCCACGAGATCAAGAACCCGCTGACGCCTATGCAGCTGAATATCCAGATGCTGCAGAGGCTCAAGAAGACGGGCGACCCCCGCTGGGAAACCAAGTTTGACGAGGTCAGCCGCTCGCTGCTGGAGCAGATAGAGATTCTTTCGCGCACGGCGTCCGACTTCTCTACCCTCTCCAAACTTCTGTCCAACGAAGCCACCACCAGAGAAGATCTTGTGGCCATTCTCAAAGAAGAGGAGTCGCTTTACGCCTCCACCGAGAATGTCGTTGTCAAGTTTGAGACAGACCTCGATGCGGCCCCGGTGAATATCCACCGTCAGCAGATTCTCCGCGCCTTTATGAACATCATAGGCAATGCCATCCAGGCCATTCAGGAGAATGGCGGCAATGTGCTCATCACCCTGCACCGAGACGGCGACAAGTTTCGTATGAGCGTAGAGGACGACGGCAGCGGCGTCAAGGACGAGTTCGTGGGCAAGCTCTTCAGTCCCAACTTCACCACCAAGGTGGGCGGCAGCGGCCTGGGCCTGGCCATCTGCAAGGACATTTTTGAGCAGAACGGCGGCAGCATCCACTACGAGCGCAGCCAGCGCCTGGGCGGCGCGTCATTCGTGACCACCCTCCCCGCTGCCGTCTAGATATTTGAGGCGGGCGGCGGCATCCTGCGAGAGGACTCCGTTTTCTACAAGTTTGGCAAGCGTCCAGAAGGCGGTGTCGGCCACCGATTTGTAGCGGATTATGCCTTTTGCGGTGTATGGACCTATGTACGGGTGGTTTTTGAGCTGGTCTTTGGTGGCGCTCCAGATGGTGAACCACGGCGTCTTGGCGCGCACTTCCACCCCTTTTGCAAAGCCCTCCAGCCGGTCGGCGTCAAAGCCGTCTATCTCCAACAGCTGCTGCTTTGAAGTGAAGACTCCGCCCAGCCTGCGGCGGTATTCGATGATTTTGTGGGCATAGTACGGCCCGATGCCGCGCAGGCCTATCAACTCCAGGCTGTCGGCGGTGTTCAGATCCAGCTTCCTGATCTTGATGTAGGGCTTGAGCCGCTCGTAGGCGGCGCTGTCCACCACGTACATCTTGGCAAAATCGGCCGGAGAGTAGTATTTGCCGCCTTTGCTGCGGTAGTTCTCTATGACCTGCGCCTGCTTCTCGCTGAAGCCGAGGCGCACCAGGTCTTCGCGGGAAACCGTGTTTGGGTCGAAATCAAAAGTCTCCGGCTCCGGCTTCTTGCTGAACTTTTCTGCAATAGCCCGCCGCGAATCACTGTATCCCGGCTCCTGCCTTGGGGCAAGGCCCTTCTGAACTACGCTTCGGCTGCCGCCTTCCGCTACCGCTTGATGGCGACTGCCCTTTTCGCCCGGCTTGGGCTCCGAAAAACCTTCGCTCCGGGCCAGGGAGGACATAGAACCCCTGTTCCCTACGCGAAGTTTTTCTACGCCTGATACGCCGGGCGAAAGTGCTTCCAGACGGGTCTGCTCGGAGCCCAAGCCGGGCGAAACCACATACACCGTGTCCACGCGATGCTCGCGATTATAGCGGAACACATTGCCGGTAAAGATCGCTGCCTGGAAGCCCAGGACCAAAAAAATGAGAGCCACAGCACCGGAGGCTGCGGCTTTGGATAATTTCTCTCGCTTCATACCTCCTATTTCAAATGTTAAACGATTAATTACTTGTCGCTCTTACCCGCGACAACTATCACAATCTCGCCCTTGGGCGGATGATCGGTGAAGAACTTGCACAGATACTCCAGGGTGCCCCGCACGGTGGTGTCAAACTTCTTGCTGATTTCGCGGCTCACCGATGCCGGCCTTTCGGCGCCAAACGCCTCGGCCAGATTGGCCAGCGTGCGGGCCAGCCGCAGCGGCGACTCGTAGAAAATCATAGTGCGGCGCTCTTCGGCCAACTCGCGAAGCCGCGTCTGACGGCCCTTCTTCAGCGGCAGAAACCCCTCGAAGCAAAAGCGGTCGCACGGCAGTCCGGAATTCACCAGCGCCGGGATGCAGGCGGTGGCGCCGGGAAGCGTCTCCACCTCGATTCCCGCTTCGGCGCAGGTGCGCGCCAGCAGAAAGCCGGGGTCGCTGATGCCGGGGGTGCCGGCATCGGAAATCAGCGCCACAGAAAGCCCGGCGAGAATCTTTTCCCTGATGCGCTGCACAGTCTCGTGCTCGTTCCACTTGTGGTGG
>JAEETP010000098.1 GCA_016290415.1 Bacteroidales bacterium | reverse complement strand
GGTGTTGATTGCTAAAGATGATGCCGCCGGTAGGGAATATTTTATGCTGACGGACTGGCCCGCATCGACCCCATAGCAGGCGGCATCGAATGCAAAGGCAAACTGGCCGTCCTCGGGCGGTATGATTTCGGAAGCACCCGGCACCGAAGGCTTTTTGCCCTGCAGTTCGGCCAGTTCCCGCTCCAGCTGCGCCAGACGCTCCTCATCTTTGTTGCAGCATACTGCGAGTAAAACCACCAAAATAATACAAACCAGCTTTCTCATTTTACCTCCACTTGATAACAAGCATATCGCCCCCGTCTACGGTGAAATTGCGGCTGCCGGGGCTTACGACAGAAGATTTTCCGGCACGGTCAATTACAGTGACATCTTCGCGGAAATCGGCAGTGACATTCACCTTCTCTTTCCATTCGGTGTTAACCACAACTATATACCGTGCATCACCGTTTTCAATGAAAGACACCAGCGCGGTGCGGTCAGAGTCCAGGGATGCAACGGCCTGGGGCAGATCACCGGCCACCAGCGGAAGGCAGGCGAACGGAGTCAGATGGGTGAAGCGGGTCTTGACCACACTTCCGCCGGCAAACACCGCCTCGCGGCGCTTCATCTCCAGATTGGCCTCTTTAAGGACATCGTAGGCATCGGTCCACTGGGTGTTGTACATATGCGGAGCCCACGAAGTGCCGCCAAAATCGCGGATGGTGAAATACTGGATTACCTGCGCGCCATAGGCCAGATGGGTATTCACCGTGAGGCGGACATTCTCCAGGTTGGGCTTGGCGTGCATATTATTGGGGCCTTCGCGGTCTATCCAGCAGGTGGCGGCAAAGCCCCAGAAAGGGATGCCATATTTGCGGGTCACGGCCAGTACCGCCTCGTTGCACATATACCACCAGTTAACGTTGCCATAGTCCATTGCCGGATAGCAGTCATACGAGAGCAACTGCAAGTTGCAGTCGCGGGCATATGTCTCCACATAGTCGCGATAAAAATCTGTACCAAGCGCACGGATAGAGCCCAGCGGATCCAGATTGATGTATACCGGATGCTCCGGGTCCAGCGCTTCTATGTGCTCTTTGATATACTTCAAATCGGGAATGCGCGTTATACTGGGCTCATCGCAAATATGCCATCCATAAAGCGCGGGATGGCTCTTGAAACGCAGCACCAGGCTGTCTACCGCCTTGAAATCGACATCTTTTATATGTCTGTGGTCGGTATAGGGCGCCAGCACAGCCAGAATCTTGATGCCTGCCTCCCTGGCCAGATCCATCTGCAACTGAGCGCTTGACTGGTCCATCTCCAGTGTGATCATATCCAGCCCGGCCTCTGCCAGACGCTGGAAATTTTCGGGGGTGGCGGCCGCATCCCTGAAGCCGAGATAGCCCATCGCCATAATCTTGTCCTGGGAAATTGCGGCTACGGAAAAGCACATCAACAGAGCCGTCAGTATGCAGAGTCTTTTCATAATCATTTTGCTTTTTCGAAATGCTGATAGTCTTGAGACGAACGCCAGGCTCCGCCCCAACTCCATCCGCGGCGGGTAAAGGCCTTGTGGCACACATCGCCGCTCTTGATGTAATACGGACAATTTCGGGTGCGGTTGGCATATTTTGCCCCTTCGGCCGGCTTTATTACAAACCCTCGCACATATGGATTGTACAGCGGGTTGATGTCCACCGCCAGCCCCCGGGCGTGCAGCGAGAGCTGCTTCATCCCCGGTTTAGTGCGGAAGTTGAAACAGGAGGTGTTGTTTGCAGCCATAGAGCGCAGGTCGTCGGCGCCGAACTCATCTACCAGAAATATCTTTTCTATCGGATAATCTGCGGCATACAACTCCCTGAAGATGGCCAGCAGGTCACTTGCGACCGCCTTGTTGCATATCATCTCCCCCGTCTGGGCCTGGCCGGAAAAGTTGCGGTGAAGCAGATGCAGCAGCCGCAAATCTTCGCGGGCAGTGGTGCAGCCGCGGCCAAAAGAGAGGCCGTCTATCCTGCCGAAAGTATCATCGTCTATCTCCTCTTCAAAGAAGAAATTGTCCTCGCCCAGCATTTGCAGCTGCACGGGCGACAAAATACTCCCGGCCGGCCAGTGAATCTTCACCTGGCCGGAAGCGAAAAGCGGTGCCAGGAGCACCGCAATCGTCACTGCTATTTTTCTTGCCTTACGCATCTTACAGGATAGCAGCAGGCACGGGTGTCACCATAGTAGTTGCGGGACTCCAGGCTACCCTTGTATACCACGCTGCGGCTGCCGCCGTCGTCCCAGTAAATGAAACGGGCAGTAGAAGAGTTCCAGAGGGCGCAGCTTTCGCCTACGGGCATTGCGGGACGGTCCAGCCTGGGACCGGTGTAGATGCCGCCTGCAAAGGGGAAGAAGCACTTGATGTCATTGTCCCCGGTGAACAGGAAACCGCCTTCTACTTCTTCCAGCCTGTCGGCCACCTCAAAATCTATAAATGCATTGGCGGGAGCCACCACATAACCCACGGGACAGGGATCGTAGATGGTCTTGGCCATATCCTTCAGAGGGTGGCAGTATGCGAAATCGGGATTGCCCCACAGGTTGTGGTTGGTATTGTCCTTATGCGTTACATACCAGTCAAATGCATCGTAGACGTCGGTCCAGGAAACGGGTTTGAGGGCCTGGCGGGGATGCTTCACGGCATACTCCAGAGATTTGTCCTTGTTGGTGTACATACCCTTTGCCACAACCTCGCCGGGGAAGGGATCCTTGCGGCCCCACTGATAGTAGAGGCCATAGGTCTTAGCGCCGTCTGCCGGGTCTGCGCTGAGCGCGCCCAGATTGCGGTCCATAACCTTCCAGGAGATTTCGTCGCGGTTGGTGTACTTCACATCAGAAGGGGTCTCTGTGCACCAGATGTGCCAGCTCCAGAGAACCTCTCCGGCATCGTCATACACGGCTATCTGGGCATTGCCGGCAAGGCCGTTGGCCCTGAAATAAATCCTGTCGGTATCGAAAAGGACATCGCTCAGGACATTGTTCTGATTCAGGAGAATCTTTGCCGAAGCGGGACGGATGCCGGCCTTATCGGTGTGGAACTTGGCACCGGGGATGATGCCTTTCTGGCCGTTGCCTATGATGGTGGCGTCAAAGAAATAGTAACCTGCGGCGGGCACAATGTAGCAGTTGGCAGTGCCGTTTGCGCTCAGGTTGGTAGAGACTGTTTTTACAGCAAGTTTCTTGGAACAGGAAACCATCGACAGCACCAGCGCCATCGAAACAATAGCAAATAATATCTTTTTCATATTCATCGATTATCTGTATTTGATGACCAGCATATCACCTTCGTCAAGCACGAAATCGCGCTTGCCGGGCTGCTGCTCGGTAAATGCACCTGTACGGTCTATCGTATAGCACAACTGGGTGAAATCTACGCTCACCTTGCACTTTGAGAAGCAGTCGCTGTTGACCACCACCAGGTAGTCGTTGCCGTTGTTCTCTTCAAAGCCCACCAGGGCGGTGCGGTCGCTGTCTATAGATGCAATCTCCTCGGGGAGGTCGCTGGCAAGCAGCGGCAGGCAGTTCCAGGGTGTGAGGTGGGTGAAGCGGGTTTTGGTGACCTTGCCGCCATTGAACACGAAGCCGCGCTTGTGCATCTCGGCATTGAACTCCTTCATCAAGTCATACAACTTGGTATATTTGCCCTCGGAGGTAATCGGAGCCAGGGTTGCCACCGCATAGCCGCGGTAAACAAAATACTGCACCACTTCTGCGCCATAGGCAAAATCGGTATAGACCTGAAGGCGCATATTGGCCATATCGGGCATATACCTGTGCTCGTCTTCCATATAGCAGGAGGCGGTGAAGGGCCAGAACGGGATACCTTTTTCACGGGCAATGTTGGAATTGATTTCCATACACTTATACCAGTAGTTCATAATGGTCTTGTCTGCCATAATCGGATACTGGTCATAAGAGAGAATCTCCATATCGCAGCCGTCTACCATAGACTTGATATAGTTGCGGTAGCTGTCGGTTCCCATAGCCCTGATGCTTGCCTCGGGGTGCAGATTTATGTGGACGGGCTTCTCGGGTGCATACTGCTTGACCCACGCCTTGCGCTCTTTCAGCTGCGGTATCTGCCACAGGCCCGGCTCATCAAAAATGTGGACCATAAGGCAGTTAGGATCATCTTTTACCATCTCCAGGACGCCGGGGTGCCAGGGGTGATGGAGGGTATACTTGAGGCCCGCGTTGCGGATCAGGTCCAGTTTGAAGCGGATGGTGGCCAGCATATCCTCGTCGGAAATCTTGCCGTCGCCGTCCATATCCATAGCCTCGCCGCCCTCAAGAGTGATGATGGTGAAGCCGGCGTCAGCCGCCTTGTCATAATCTTCCTGAGTGGTATTGAACTCTGACAGACCGCCCCAGATCTGCAGGTTTGCCTTGGGCCTGGTGGCCTCGGTATAGGGGTCTTTAACCATAACATTCAGGCGGGCAAAGGCATCGTCCTCGCCGGGAATCACCGCGAATACCTTAAGGTCGGGCGCAGTAGCTGGATCGGGCGCAGTGACCTTGATGGAGCCGTGTCGGCCGCCATTGGGGATAACCTCTGCAGTCCAGCCGCCGGAAGTCTTGACATTCACTTTACCTTCTTTGGGCAGTTCGTACTTAATCACAATGCTTTCTCCTGCGCTTACTGCATATCTCTGCTTGTCAAACTGTATTCTTCCCTGGCCAAAAGCGAGGGAAGTGAAGGCCAGCAGAGCCACAAACAACAATAACGATCTCTTCATATTATTTCTTTTTTTCCAATTCTATCCTGTACATAGCGGGCCAGTATTTGCCCGTGATAAATATCTCGCCGGTGGCAGGGTTCCAGGCGATGCCGTTAAGCACGTCGGTGCGCCTGGTGCGGCGTTCTTTGGGCAACAGACCGCGGCAGTCCACCACCCCCTCTACCTCGCCGGTGGCGGGGTCTATGATCAATATTTCGTCTTTAAGATAGACGTTTGCCCATATCTTGCCCTCTATATATTCCAGTTCGTTCAGGAAATTGACACTTTTGCCGCCACTACGCACAGTGACGCTGCGCACAATGGTGAAGGTTTTGGGACTGACAAAATAGAGCTGTGCGCTGCCGTCGCTCATAATCAGCAGGTTGCCGTCGGTGGTGAGCCCCCACCCCTGGCGGTTGTTTACAAAGGAGCCGGTGCGCTCGAAAGTATTCTTGTCATATACAAAGCAGGTCTTCTCTAGCCAGGTCAGCACGTAAATGTCATTTGCAATCACACAGCTGCCCTCGGCAAAGTATTTCTTCTCGATGTCGGCCCTGCGCACTGGCACGCCGTCTTCAAGATTGACTTCGCGCAGATTGGACTCGCCATACTGGCCGGCCGTCTCGTACAGCCTGCCTTCGTCAAAGAAAAGGCCCTGGGTATAGCTCAACGTATCGTGCGGATACTCCTGCTGCACCTTGAGCGTATAGCGCGCCACCTTCTCTTGCTGGGCGCAGGAGGAGGCCATAAGCATCAGCGCAAACCAAACCGTCAGTAACCTTTTGCTCATACGGCACTATTTTGTGGATTCCACAGCTATCGATGTCACCACGGCGCGGCCGTTGTCAGAGAGGAAAACCAACACCTCGGAGGTGCCGGCCGCATCGGGCGAATTGATTTCAATATAACCTTTGGAAGAGCTGGTGGCCGTTGCGGTGGCACTCCAGCCATCCTTTGCATAAAGCAGTATTCTGGCGTTTTCGCTGCCGCCCGCGATGGTATAGGTCACGCTGCGTCCCCCGCCCGCCGCCATAGTCAGGCTGGTGGCGCTGAGCGTGAGGGTAAGGTCGCGCAGCTTGGGGATGGTGATACTGGCGCCGCCGGCCATCACTATAGTCACCGCTTCTTCACTGTCTATGATATTGTCCACCACCGGAGTGCCTACTTCGCCCACGGCTTTCCAGGTTTTGCCGCCGTCAAGGGAAACCTCGATAATACCGGCGGTGATTCTGAATTCCGGAACGATGCCCGTGGTGCAGGCCTCAATCTTGTTTCCGGCATCGTCGGTGAGCCAGTCGCCGTTTACCATCCAGTAGTATTTGCCGCCTTCCTCGCCCACAGAAACGTTGGCCGGGGAATTATATACAGTGACAGTCTGCTCCGGCTTGCCCTCTTCTTTGAAAGTGACGGTGTAGCCCACCACCTTGCCCCCTTCTGTGATCTGGGAGAAGGATGTAACCTGGGCGGCCTTCTGCAGGGCCTCCACAATCTTTCCCAGGGAAGCGACATTGTCGTTGACCTTGGAATTGGCGGTGACCAGCTCGTCTATCTGACGCTGCAGATCGGCTATCTCGCTGTCGTATTTATTGCAGGCGGCAAGGCAAAGGACCGCAGCTGCCGCCAAGAATACAAACCTTTTCATAACTATCTGTATTTAAACACCATCATATCGCCGCCTTCCAAGTCGAAATAGGTTTCGGTGCCACCCTGGTGCCCGGTGAAGACGCCGTCGTGATCGATGGAGTATACCAAATCGTTGAACCGGGCGCGGATGCCGCAGTGGTTCTGCCAGCTGCCGTTGACCACCACAATGTACTCGTTGCCTTTGTTCTCTATGAACGACACCATAGCTTCGCCGTCAATATTCATATCTGCAAACTGTTCAGGCAGTTCCCGGGGCGAGAAGGAAAGAACAAAAGTATCAAAAAAGCGGGCGTTGCGCAGCTGCTTAACGTTGCAGTCTGCAAACACGAAACCGCGGTTGTGCATCTCGTGGCAGTATGTCTTGCAGTAATCGTACATCGGGGTATACTTCACCACTTCTACCTTGGTTCCACCTACGATTCCGTCTTTCCACTCCCACGTTTGCAGCGGAGCCATATCGGTACCGGATGTACTGCGATACACAAAGAACTGGTTCACTTGCGCGCCATAGGCAAGGTTAAGATTGCACTGAAGCCGGATGTTCTCTACGTTTGGATCTATCCTGCTGTTCTCACGGCAGCAGAGGGTGAATGCCCAGAATCTGAGTCCATATTTCTTGGACAAAGTGTATACGGCATCAAGTGACCTGGGCCAGGAGGGATCAAGGCCGTATGTATACACCGGATACTGGTCAAATGTTATGAACTTGAGATTCAATTCGGTTATCAGGGTCTCTACATATTCGTGATAACTTTCCACACCCAGCGAATTGATGGATGCGCTTGCAGGATGGAGATTGACGTATACGGGATGCGCCGGATTTGGATCCAGCTCTTCAATTCTATTCTTTTCAATCCGCATCTGGTTTATAGCGTTCAGGTGCGGCTCGTCATAAATCTGATAGCCAGCCAGCGCCGGATGTTCCTTGGCCACGGCAATGATATTGGAAAGAGCGGTACTTGAATGATCTCTGTAATAGTCCCCGGCAGGGCCATTGACAAACAGAACGCCTTTCATACCATATTTATGTGCCAGATCCAGCTGCTCTTTCCAGTTGTCCACCGACTCTATGGTGAGCATATTCATACCGCACTCTGCCATCTTC
>JAEETP010000097.1 GCA_016290415.1 Bacteroidales bacterium | reverse complement strand
ACAATACGCGTCTTACCTGGCAAATATGTTCCGTGCCCACGGCCACCAGGAAGAGTACGACTGGATAAACGAAAGCATTAAGGCCCTCACAGAGTGAATGTCAGGGAAAAAGTTAGCTTGCTGCCCCACACCCCCGGGGTTTACCGCTTTCTGGACAGCAGCGGTACGGTGATTTATGTGGGCAAGGCAAAGGACCTGCACCGCCGGGTGTCGCAGTATTTCCGGCCGCCGGAGAGCCTGGACCGCAAGACGCGCGCAATGGTCTCTAAAATCGCCGATATGATGTTTGCGGTGGTGGAGACCGAGCAGGACGCGTTGCTGCTTGAAAACAACCTTATAAAGACCCTGCAGCCGCGCTACAACATCCTGCTCAAGGACAGCAAGACCTATCCCTGGATTGTAATAAAGAAAGAGCCCTTCCCAAGGGTTATGCTCACCCGCCGTATGACCAAGGGCGGCGGCCGCTACTTTGGCCCCTACAGCAATGCCGGCTATGCCCACGCTATGCTGGATCTGATAGCGCAGCTGTATCCGCTGCGCAACTGCAAGCTGGCCCTCAGCGAAGAGGCCATTGCCAAAGGCAAATTCAAGGTGTGCCTCAATGCCCACCTTGGCCGCTGCTGCGCCCCCTGCGTGGGGAGCGTTTCGGCCGCCGAATATGGCGAGATGATTTCTTCCGTGGAGCAGCTGCTCTCGGGCGGAGCCCGGGGGCTGATACGCGACAACCGCGAAAAGATGGCCCTGGCGGCTTCGGAGCTGAGGTTCGAGGCGGCGCAGGTTTATAAAGACCGCGCGGCACTGCTGGAGAGGCACTACGCCAAGTCCCCCATAGTGAACAACACTATGCACGACACCGACGTGTTCTCTCTTGTGAGCGAGGGGCAGGAGCACTTTTGCAACTTTATGCGCATCCGCGAGGGGTGCGTGGTGCAGAGCTTCAATATGGAGCTGGAGGCCCGCATAGAAGAGCCGCAGGAAGATGTCCTGGCGGCCTTTATGGCAGAGATGATATCCAAGTTCGGAGATCTTAGCAAAGAGGTGGTCGTGCCTATGATTCCCGGCCAGCAGTTCGACGGCGTGGAGCTGATTGTCCCCGCCCGAGGCGACAAGATGGAGCTGCTGCGCCTCTCTACCAAAAATGCCGCTGCCCTCAAGGTAGAGAAGTCCCGCCACGAAGAGAAGGTCAACCCTGAGGAGCACTTCGAGAAGGTGATGCAAAACCTGCAGCGCGACCTCGGGATGCAGGATCTTCCCAAACATATAGAGTGTTTCGATAACTCCAACATACAGGGCACAAACCCGGTGGCTTCGTGCGTAGTGTTCCGCGATGCCCGTCCCAGCAAAAAAGACTACCGTCATTTCAAAATCAAGACGGTGGTGGGGGCCAACGACTTTGCCTCTATGAAAGAGGTCGTAAACCGCCGCTATTCGCGTCTTATGGCAGAGGGGCAGGACTTGCCGCAGCTGATAGTGATAGACGGCGGCCGCGGCCAGCTGCACTTTGCCCTGGAGGCGCTGCGGGAGCTGGGCATCGCCGACCGGCTGTGCGTGGTGGGCCTTGCCAAGCGCTTGGAGGAGGTAATCCGCCCCGGCGACCCCTACCCTCTTTTCCTGGACAAGAACTCCACCTCGCTCAAAGTGCTTATGCAAATCCGCGACGAGGCGCACCGCTTTGGCATCACCTTTCACCGCAGCTTGCGCTCCAAGAGCCAGATTGGCTCGCAACTTGCAGAGATTCAGGGCGTCGGCGAGGCGACCTCTGCCAAATTGCTGGGACATTTCAAGAGCGTCAAGCGTGTCCGTGAGGCCTCTTTGGAAGATTTGGAGGCGGTGGTGGGCAAGGCTTTGGCGGCCAAGGTTTATAATTATTTCAAGGATGAAGCCCGGTAGGATACTCATAGCGTTGATTCTGTGCCTGGCGCTCTCTCAAGGGGCGTTTGCGCAGTATTACACGCTGGGCGCAGACCCGGGCGGCCTGCGGTGGAAAACCATCAAAGGCGAACACTTTGACGTGATATATCCCCGGGGGATGGACTCCCTGGCGCGCACCTACCTCTACAATTTTGAACTGGAGCGGCCGCGGGTGCAGGAGGCACACCGTCTTGAAGGTGCACATATGCCGCTGGTTCTCCATCCGTATGCCCTTACCAGCAACGCCACGGTGGTGTGGGCCCCGCGTCGTGTGGACATCTACACCACCCCGCCGTTCAACCGCGGCTATGCCGACGACTGGGTGCACCAGCTGGCCGTGCACGAAGGCCGCCACGTGAGTCAGTGCACCCATTTCACCACCGGAGCCTTTGCCGTGTTCCGCGCCTTGCTGGGAGAGCAGAGCGTGGGCCTTGGAATGGGCTTCTACCCCTCCGGCTGGGAGCTTGAGGGCGACGCCGTGCATTCCGAGACCGACTTTTCCAAGACCGGCCGCGGCCGCGACCCCGACTTTCTGATGGCCCACAAGGCCGATTTCCTCTCGGGAAGGATACACAGCTACGACACCTACCGCTTCGGGTCTTACTACAACTTTATCCCGAATAAATACGCCTTCGGATATATCATCGAAACCTTTATGCGGGATCATTCCGAATACCACGTGATGGGCGACATTTATCGCGATTTCACCAAAGTCGGAGTTGATCTTGGCGTTCTGAACACGGTTTACAAGCAGTACACCGGCCGCACCCGCCGCAAAAACTTCAGGGGAGCGGTGGCATATTTCACCCAAAAGTGGGAGCAGGAATATGCAATGCGGGAGCCCTATACAGCATTTGACCAGGTGACAAGCGACCCCAGCGACCGTTATTCCATCTATCACTCCCTGCTTCCGGTGGAAAACGGCAATATGGTGGCGGTAAAGAACGGCCTGAGGCACTACAGCCAGCTGGTGGCCATTGACACCACCGGCAAAGAGCGGACAATCCGTCCCTTCGCAGAAAAGAGCCTTACCAGCCCCATCATAAAGAAAGACGACCACACTTTTGTCTGGAGCGAAATCGTTGCCCACCCGCGCTGGGAGTTGAAGAATTATTCGGTGATCCGCTCTTATGACCTGAACACCCGCCGCATACGCACCCTGACCCACCGTACGCGCTATTTCAATCCGGCATATTCTCCCGACGGCAATATGGTTTCCGTCACGGAATATCTGCCAGCAGGAGGGTCGCAGGTGGTGCTTCTGGATGCCGACAAGTTTAAAGAACAGGCATCTATTCCCGCGCCCGGCGGCGGACAGATACACAACACCGCCTGGCTTAATGGCCGAATCTATGCCGATGCCATCCTCGGAGACGGTCAGTGGGGCCTCTATTCCCGCCCGGCAGACGATGCTGCGGCAGCCTGGGAGGTGGAGATAGAGCCGCAGACCCGCAAGATCATGCACCTGCAGAGTGTAGGTGGCAGGCTGATGCTGGAGAGCGACGTGGACGGCATCACCAACATTTACACCTATGATCCTGCCCGCCACACCCTTGCAAAAGTGACCAATGCCCGCTTTGGCGCGTTTGACGCCCACTTTGACAGGGAGAGCGGCACGCTGTATTATTCCGATTACGACCATCGGGGATATCTCCCGGTCAAGGCCTCCCGCGGCGACCTGCTTTGGGAAGATTCTTCGTTTGACAATCCGTACATATTTGCAGAGGCAGAGCGCTTTGCCGCCCAGAGCGACAGCGTGATTAAGGCCTTGTCGCCAGTAGAAGCCGCGGCGCTTCGCGCAAAGGTGGATTCGCTGCCCGAGCGCAACTTTTTCAAGCCGTTCCACTATTTCAACATCCACTCCTGGGGCCCGTTCTATGCTGGCGTGTACAGGATTATGAATATGAGCTACGACCACATCTACCAGCTGGTGTCGCCGGGCTTGACGCTCATTTCGCAGAACAAGCTGGGAACGGCGGTCTCCATTATGGGTTATTCATATCACGACCATCGCCACGCCGGCCACTTCAACTTCCAGTACAGCGGTCTCTGGCCCATATTCGAGATTAATGTGGATGTAAATGACCGGGCGCGCAGGCAGATAACATATCACGATTCTGCACCTGGAGCCGATGTGGAGTTGGCTAATCCTGCGGTTGAGGTTATGGGCGCCGTGTACACCAAGATAAATCTCTCCAGTGGCGGCTGGCAGACCGGTATATTGCCCAGAATAGAGTTCAAGACGTCCAATGATGTATATAAGAGTGACTATAGTGTCCACCCCGGTTATGACCTCATTGCCGGTGTGCGCTATTACACGATGCTCCCCAAGACCCGCCAGAACCGGATGCCCCGCCTGGGCATTGGAGCCGAGGTCAAGGGTGCATACCAGACGGGCGCATATCGCAACGCCGGCAAGGCCGTGTACGGCTATACCTACGGCTATCTGCCCGGCTTTACGCTGGAGCAGGGCTGGAAGCTGACGGCATCGGTCCAGAAGCGTTTCGACAATAATTTGACCCCGGATGCCCTTAAGAACCTGGCCAAGCTGCCGCGCGGCTACAAGGACATCCCCCTGAACGATTATTTCAAGGTCACAGCCGACTATTCCATACCCATTGCCGTAAATGACTGGCATCCGGTGCCCATCCTGATCTATCTGATGCGGGTCAACGTGGTGCCGTTTGTAGATTATGCGCAGAACCGCACCCCTATGGGCGATATCGAGCATCTGGCCTCGTACGGCTCCGTGCTCACCTTGCAGTGCCACGTGTTCCGCATCGGGTTCGAAGTGGAGTTTGGCGGCCGATTCAGCCGCTATATGGACTTGGACGGCAAGTGGAAAACCCGCGCCGAGTTTGTCACGGGTCTGGGGCTATAAGGGCAGGCGTCGATGCACAAAACGAGAGGTACAAATTGGGGCCCCAATTTGTACTTCGCGAACGCTTCATCGCGCCAGGATGCCCTCTGAGCCATGTCCCTGCTTTGCGAAGTACAGATTTGCCCTCAAATTTGTACTTCGCGCCGGGGAACGCAGCGGGAGAATCTTCTTCATACGTCCCAGTTCAGTCTTTTCAAACGGTACACGGAACTCTTCTTACTCCTGGACGTCTTTCCGCAAGTAATCCAACATTCTCGAGATGCTGGCCTTGCTATAATGCTCCCCATATATGGCGTTGAACACATCGCCTACCTGCTCCTGCGTCAATCCTTTACTGTATATGTAGCCTTCCCTAAAAATGTCGTGGCTTTCCCTAAAAAAGGGGAAGTTCACATCGGAACAATGAAGCCTATTTAATAATAAAAAATGGTAGTTGCCTTATTTCGAGGTGGAAAAAATACAGTCTTCATCGGTGAATCGTGAGTTGGGTCAAAGAATTCTTCTTCTCTCAGAGTCATTCTGGCTATTAGAAAATTGTCATTTATATCAGATACTTTTATTAGACTGTAAGGACCTTCTGTTACTATGATTGAATCTAAATATGCAATGTAAAGATAAACCGAGTCCTTGATGTATTTTTCGAAACAATCATTAACTGGCCTGCAGCAGGGTATACGGGATCCTTGCTTTGCGCGAATAAATTGGCTACCTTCTGTTATTATACTATCTGAAGGGTTATAGTCCATAATACAAAAGATATCTATATCAGAGTCATTCTCCAAGTAGAATCCGTAATAGTGTGTTATAAGATTGCAGGAAGTTAAGATAGCGACTATAATAAAACTGACGAGGCTGAATCTGACTCTCATTGTGAAATGATTATAATAAACGCCGTTTCCTCAAAGGTAGTTAAACAACGAAATGGCAGAGCTAATCATTTGACTCTGGATAAACGATTCTAATATAATCTTCCGAACCTTTTGGAGGATATGTAATGATGACATCATCATAACCTGTAAAATGTCCGAGGTCAATTACATATTCTAGCTCGTACTTATATTTTGTATCATAGTTCTGTACGAATTCTTCCCAACCTACTTTTTGAATCAAATCATCATCCCATACCTGAATGCGAAGGGAGTCAGGATAACAATACTTCTTGACCCATTTCCAGCCATTTTTAGTTGGCATTATAAAGATAGGGTCCGAATAATTTCTTTGCACCTGGGAGAAACGCGTCTTACCATACTGTACTACTAATTGCGTGTGATTACGCTCATCACCTTCCCCGTAGAAAATATCATAAGAAAACGGTTGTACTTCATATGTTGAATTAGAAATATCTGAATCAAAAGAAAACCAGACATCAGAGTCAGAATTATTATCACTTAGTATTTCTACTGATCCAAAATAGTCCATTGCTATAGGATAATCGCAAGATGTAACTATTATGGCCAAAACAATAATCGAAATAATTGAAAGAACCTTCATATCTATTTATGATTTGTTAATGAAAATTATACCAGAGGTTTAAAGTGGATACCCATCAATGATAGTCCGAGGCCTGCCGTCGCTGGTATATTTGTCACTTGACCACTTCACACCATAGTGCTTCTCGAAATATTCTGCGGCATTTCTGTTGGCGCGAGTCTCAGTCCAATGATAATTATGATTATATATATAAAATCCCTCAGGAGATGTTATCCATCCATTTCCCATAGCACTAACTAAACTAGGTGCTCCAATTGCCAGGAGATAAGCAAGACCATATGACTGACTGTCGATATAATGACCATATTCGTGCATATACCCGGGAGTCTGTTTGACAAAGGATTCAAAATCGCCGGATATAGTGCTTTCGTAATCATAGTTAATATAACTGCCCAAAGATACCCCTCCTCCACGATGATCCTCATTTGTGGAGAATGTCGCACCGCCAAGATAATCTACTCTGTCTACAGCGCCCACAGCGTTTCTGGCAGATGACCAGAAATAACCTAACGACTGTTGAGGAGCCTCCCATGTGTGGCGGAGAATGCCTTCACCAACCTGTCCCCCAAAAGATTTATTCTCATCTAAATAAAAGTTGCCTAGAATCATTTTACCGGCATTTGCAAGCCCTTGCCAGCCGTGGGTTATAGTTCCACCCGCAATACTGGCCGCTGTGGCATAGGCATTGATTTTCGCCATCCCCACAGAGCTCCATAACATTGTTCTCCCGATTACTCCCCAAAAACCAGACATTTTGGCAAGCGAGACCATACCGGAAATTCCGGCGTATCCCAATGAACCTACGGCGAATCCAGCTAAAGCACCAGAGAAAAAGAACTCTGCCCATTTACCATGCCCTAGGTCATCTTTTCGAATGGCATGTGAAGCTAAATTACCAAGCCCAAATATAGCTGCTGAGATTCCGCCGACAATAAGCATTGTCGTGAGAGCAAACTCTCCGCTTTCATCGGTATACTTCAGCGGGTTGTTGAGGCAGTAGGCGTAGCGGTTGAAGTTGGCTGGCAGGTCTGGGGCCTGGATGTAGGGGTCTGGTGAGAGGAAACGGCCGAGGATGGGGTCGTAGAGACGGGCGTTCATGTTCACCAGCCCGAAGAAGGGCAGATGCTCGTGGCCGCACCAGCCGCGGTTCAGCATGAGCGTAGGCTGTGAGGCTGCGTCATATACGGCGTTCGTTGCGGGGTCGCGCA
>JAEETP010000096.1 GCA_016290415.1 Bacteroidales bacterium | reverse complement strand
GGATTTTGCCAAATCAAAATTGGCGCTCTGCGCCGATGCGGCAACGGAAATCACCGCCAGCGATATTATCGCAAGTATTCTTTTTCTCATAATGTCAATTTTTCACCCGGATGATTCGGCAAAAAATATACCAATCAGGCCTTTTTGATGTAATCTACAATCCATGCGCCGACCTCTTTTGTGCCGTACTTGGCTCCGCCGGGAACCTGAATCTCGGGCGTGCGGACGTTGGCATCCAGCGATGCGGCCACGGCGCGGCGGATAAGAGCGCCTTCTTCTTTAAGGTCGAAATACTCGAACAGCATTGCCGCAGAGAGTATCTGAGCCAGCGGATTGGCGATATTCAGACCCTTGGCTGCCGGCCAGCTGCCGTGTACCGGCTCGAACACTGGAGTGTGCTCTCCGGTGGAGGCGCTGGGCAGAAGACCCATACTGCCGGTGATGCAGCTGCCCTCGTCTGTCAGAATGTCACCAAAGGTGTTCTCGGTGACCATCACGTCAAAGAACTTGGGTTCCTGGATCATACGCATAGAGGCGTTGTCCACATACATAAAATCGGTGGTAACATCGGGATATTTGGGGGCCATTTCCTGGGCGACCTTGCGCCACAGGCGGCTGGAAGCCAGCACGTTGGCCTTGTCCACCACGGTCAGGTGGCGGCCCCGGCGGCGGGCATATTCGTAGCCCACCTTAAGGATGCGCTCTATCTCGCCGCGGGTGTAGTAGTTGGTGTCGTAGGCCTTCTCGTCGTCCTGATATTTCTCGCCGAAATACATACCTCCGGTGAGCTCGCGGATACATATGAAATCGGCACCGCGAACCAGCTCGTCCTTTAGCGGAGAGTTGTGCACCAGACAGTCAAAAGTCTCTATGGGGCGGATATTGGCGTACAGACCCAGCTTCTTGCGCATTGCCAGCAGACCCTGCTCGGGGCGGACCTTGGCGGTGGGGTTGTTGTCAAAGCGGGGATCGCCCACTGCAGAGAACAGCACTGCGTCGGCCTCCATACAGGTCTGGAATGTCTCTTCGGGAAACGGGTCGCCCACCTTGTCTATGGCGTCGGCGCCGCAGATGGCCTCTTTGAAAGAGACCTCGTGGCCAAAGCGGTCGCATACCGCCTGCATAACATCTACACCAACCTTGGAAATCTCGGGACCGATACCGTCGCCCGGAAGAACTGCTATTTTGAGTTTCATATCTATTCTTTTTCGCTTGTGATAATGTTCAACATTTTCATTGTGGCCTTGATGGCCGCCTCAACCTGATCTGCATCCAGACCGCGGGTGTGGATGGTGCGGCCGTCGTAGTCCCAGTCGATACGGGTCTGCACCAAGGCGTCGGTGCGGCCGCCCGGAGGAATGCTTACGGCGTAGTCGCTAAGCCAGGGGAAAGGCTTGTGCAGATGGTCGCGGAATATGTGGCGCACGGCCCGCACAAAGGCGTCGTACTGACCGTCTCCGCTCGCCTGCTCTTCATAGACCTTGCCCAGCACCTCCAGCTTGACGATGGCGGTGGGCTTGAGGCCGTAGGCGGTGCTGACCATATAGCTAAGCAGCTTGACATTCTCCTGAGAAAGATCGTGACCTATGACGTCGCTCACAATGAACGGAAGGTCGTCGGGAGTGACGGTCTCCTTTTTGTCGCCCAGTTCTATGATGCGGTCGGTGACGCGGCGCGTCTGCTCGGGACTCAGGTCCAGATGCATATTCTCAAGATTCTTGAGGATATTGGCCCGGCCGCTGTTCTTGCCCAGGGCATATTCGCGTCTGCGACCGAAACGCTCCGGCAGCAGGTCGTTGCAGTAGAGATTGTTTTTCTTGTCGCCGTCGGCGTGGACGCCCGCCACCTGGGTGAAGACATTGTCGCCCACGATAGGGCGGTTGGCTGGAATCGGTGTCAGCGAATAGCTGGAAACCAGACGGCTTAGCTCGTGCAGACGGCTCTCGTCCACGCCGGTTTCAATCCCAGCCATATCGGCAAGCACTGCCTGCACGCTGGCCAGAGGGGCGTTGCCGGCACGCTCTCCAAGACCGTTGACACAAGTGTGAACGCCCTTGCAGCCGGCCTTTACGGCCGCCAGAGTGTTGGCCACAGCCAGGTCATAGTCGTTGTGGGCGTGGAAATCAAAATGGATTCCGGGGAATCGGGCCACCATAGTGCCGATAAACTCGCCCACCTGAGCGGGACTTAGCACGCCCAGGGTGTCGGGCAGCATAAACCGCTTGATGCCGGAGTTTTTGAGGGCCTCGATAAGACTGAAGACATAGTCGGGAGAGTTCTTCATCCCGTTGCTCCAATCCTCAAGATAGAGATTCACCGTCAGGCCTTTGGACAGGGCATATTTGATGGTGCCGGCCACCTGGGCAATATGCTCTTCGGGGGTCTTGCCCAGCTGCTCGCGGCAGTGGCGCTCGCTCCCTTTGCACAGGAGGTTCATCACCTTTGCCCCGCAGCCGGCAATCCAGTCGGCAGAAACGTTGCCGTCGGCAAAGCCCAGCACCTCAACCCTCTCCAGCAGGCCGTTCTTGAGAGCCCACGCGCATATTTCGCCCACCGACTCCTTTTCGCCGGCGGAGACGCGCGCAGAGGCTATCTCTATGCGGTCTACCTTGGCGTCCATCAGCAGGCAGCGGGCAATCAGCAGCTTCTCGTGCGGCACAAAGTTGACACCGTTTGTCTGCTCCCCGTCGCGGAGAGTAGTGTCCATTATCTCTATCTTTCGCTTCTCCATTTATGCGTTCGCTTTTTCCCAGGCTTCTATCTTATTCTTGCTTTCCAGCAGGAAGTCGATATCGTCCAGGCCGTTCATAAGGCAGTATTTCTTGTAGCCGTTCAGGTCAAAGTGCTCGCTGGCTCCGGTGGCCAGGTTGGTGACGGTCTGCGCGGGCACATCCACCTTGACCTCGGTCTTGGGATTGGCCTTGATGCAGTCAAACAGCTCTGCAAGGAACTTCTCGCTGACAGTGACCGGAAGCACAAAGTTGTTGAGCTCGTTGTTGCGGTGGATATCGGCGAAGAAACTGGATATCACCACGCGGAAACCATAGCCCGCAATGGCCCAGGCGGCGTGCTCGCGGCTGCTGCCGCTACCAAAGTTCTTTCCTGCCACCAATATGCAGCCGCTGTAGCGGGGGTCGTTGAGCACGAAATCCGGATTGGGCTGGCCGTCTTTCTTGTAGCGCCAGTCGCAGAACAGATTGTCTCCGAAAAACTTTTCGTCTCGGGTGGTCGCCTTCAGAAAGCGGGCGGGAATTATCTGGTCGGTGTCCACATTCTCCAGCGGAAGGGGCACGCAAGTGCTCTGAATTATATCGAATTTCTGTTTCATAGCGGCTTACATTAAGGTTCTGGGGTCGGTGATTACTCCGGTCACTGCGGCTGCGGCTGCGGTCAGCGGACTTGCCAGCACGGTGCGGGCGCCGGGACCCTGACGGCCCTCAAAGTTGCGGTTGGAGGTGGATACCGACAATTTGCCGGCGGGAATCTTGTCGTCGTTCATAGCCAGGCAGGCACTGCAGCCGGGCTGGCGTATTTCGAAACCGGCGGCCTCCAGCACCTTGTCCAAACCCTCTTTCTCTATCTGCTCCTTTACCATCCAGCTGCCGGGTACCAGCCAGCAAACCACGCCGGGGGCCTTTTTGCGGCCGGCGGCGATGCTGGCAAACGCCCTGAAATCTTCTATGCGGCCGTTGGTGCAACTGCCGCAGAACACATAGTCGACCTTCTTGCCCAGCATCTTTTCGCCGGGCTCGAAGCCCATATAGTTCAGCGAGCGCAGGAATGACGCCTGGCCGCTGCCTGGAACGCTGTCCAGCGCGGGAATAGTGCTGCAGATGCCCATACCCATACCGGGATTGGTGCCGTAGGTCACCATAGGGGTGATGTCAGCTGCGTCATATACCACTTCGCGGTCAAACACCGCGTCGTCGCCACTGCGGAGGGTCTTCCAATAAGCCACCGCTTTGTCCCAGTCGGCACCCTTTGGGGCGTGTTCACGGCCCTTCAGATAGGCGAATGTCTTTTCGTCGGGGGCGACAAAGCCGCCGCGGGCACCCATCTCTATCGAGAGGTTACAAAGTGTAAGGCGCCCCTCCATACTGAGGTCGCGCACAACACTGCCGGCATACTCCACAAAGTAGCCCGTAGCGCCGCTGGTGGACATTTTGCTCATAATATACAGGGCCACATCCTTTGCGGTGACCCCTCTATCCAGCTTACCCTCCACGCTGATGCGCATAGACTTGGGTTTTTGCTGCAGGATGCACTGCGAAGCCATCACCATTTCCACCTCGCTGGTTCCGATTCCAAAGGCAACCGCACCCACGGCACCGTGGGTGGAGGTGTGGCTGTCGCCGCAAACGATGGTCATACCGGGCAGCGAAAGGCCTCTCTCGGGCCCTACGACGTGGATAATGCCGTTTCGGCTATCCATCATTCCGTAGTGTGTCAAACCGAATTCGGCGGCGTTGGCGGCCAGGGTGTCCACCTGCTTTTTTGAAACCGGGTCCTCTATGGGTTTGTCCTGGTCGTGGGTGGGGGTATTGTGGTCCGGCATACATACGATCTGCGCGGGTCTGAGAGGCTTGATGCCGCGCTCCCGCATCCCGTCAAATGCCTGAGGTGTAGTCACTTCGTGGCAGTACAGCCGGTCTATGTAAAGTTGGGTGGGGCCGTCCTCTACAATCTGCACGACGTGCCGGTCCCAGATTTTGTCAAAAAGTGTATTCATAAAAAGCAGTCCGGAAATTATTCCGGACTGCAAAGGTTTAAAATTTTAAGCAATAAAACTAATTTTTACCGCCCGGGCTTATCGGGTCACGGGACGGATCAGCATACCGGCGGCACGCTGGCCGTCTTCATAAACAGCAGTTTCGCCGTCCGGGCCGGATTCAAAGCGCAGGTATTTGGACAGATTTGTGGCAGACACACTTGACGTCCCTTGATTGGAGAACACTGCCTCTCTTGTCCAGTACATGCCAAGTTCAGGCTGCTGGAGGCCATCTCCCCACTTATAACCTCCGGCTGGCAGGAAAATGGACTTGCCATTTACAAGATACGTGATTTCCCAGCCACTGACAGCACCCCTTGTCTTCCATTCCCATTTATGGGTTTCGGGGCTGTTTCGAGTGTCCAGCAGTTGCTGGACTTCATAAGGATATGGCATCCCCCAATGCGCGCCGAATCTGACCCACTCGGGACTCAGTTGTTGAGATGAGGGGTCGTGTTCAGCCCACAGATTAGGGGTATAGGAATATCCGCCGTTTGAATGGTCAACTTTGGAATACTTGTCGCCGCCCGCACAATTATAATTATCCCAGGTATAAGCCGCTTTGGTTTCCAGCTCTCCCCAGGCATAATAATCGCCAAGTTCTTCGGGTGAACTGGCACCCAGGTTGTATTCGTGCCAATACACTTCAGTTCCAAGATAAATCGCATGCTCCGGGAGGGCAGCCTGATTTACCGTAATCACCGCACTCTTTTCTTTGCCGTCTCGGGTCGCGATGCGGATATGCCCGGTCCTGGGCGCATTCTCGGTATTTGCGGCAACCTGGAAATAAATGGAATATTCCCCGGTAGTCGTGTTATAATATGAGTCATAACTCTCGCTGATCCAATCTTTTGCGTCATCTGAAGGGAGTAAGACTAAATCCGGATTGGGAGCGTCCAATTGGACAATGGCCGTAAAGTAACTACCAACATTCGCACTCCAGTTTGAGAACCTGGCTTCGATCTGACGGTTTTCGATTTTGGTGTCATCCTGCGAATTCCAGATGTAGTTGATGACGATATTCTCCGGAGCCACCTCCTCGGGCGCCTGGGACACGGTTATCTGCTTCTCTATGCCGCCCGCCTTAATTGTAATCTTGGCCGAGCGGGTCTCGCCGGTCTCGTTGGGTTCCAGTGTCACGGTGACCGCCGCGGCATTTTCACTCGCATTTCCTGACGAAGGGGTCACTTTGCACCAGGTTTCGGAACTTGTCAAAGACCAGTCGTTATTTGCCACGAATGTAAAAGTGGCTGTGTTTTCACCGGCCGGCACCAGGATGGTGGGGGTATTGATTTCGATGGATGGGTCGGGATCGGGCACCTGCTTTTTGCAGGCCGACACCAGGCTCAGGGCAAATACTGCCGCCAGAGCGATGGAAAGGATTCTTTTCATACGTCGTTGGGTTGGTGTTGATTTTTGGTAAAGTTATAATGTATTTATTTATTGCGCAATAGCGCTGCTTAACAATACTTTGTTGAGTCGCCGGTTTTTACTATATTTGTTTAATTCAACTTACAATAAGAAGTATATGACCCTATTATTTACCATTAATTACAAAACCGCCTGGGGCGAGAGTCTGGTGCTGTGCACGGCAAAGAAAAACCACGCGATGGAATATGCCGGCGGCGGCCTCTGGCAGGTGACACTTAAAGGCAATCAGATAAAGAATGGCGACTGCTACACATATATACTGATGCGTGACGGCAAGCCGGCCCGCTACGAGTGGCGCACCCATCGGTTGAATCTGCCCGAAAAAGCCACATACGTGACCCTGCGCGACTGCTGGATTGACCGGCCCCAGGACAGCGCTTTCTGGAGCGCCGCCTTCAAGGATATCATCTTCCAGCGCAATCCGGCCAAAGCCCCCAAGGCAAAGGGCAGCCTGGTGCTGAAGACCGCTGCGGCAGATATCCGCCCGGGCCAGAGGCTGGCCATTACCGGCAGCATCAAGTCGCTGGGCGAGTGGAAAAAGGCTTTGCCGATGGACGAGAGCGATTTCCCCTGGTGGAAGACCGCCATCGATGCCGAAGGGGCTTTCGAGTATAAATATGTACTTACCGATGCCGAAAGCGGCGAAATAGTGCTTTGGGAAACAGGCCCCAACCGCCGCGCCGCTACCCCTCTGGGCAAGGAGGCGCTGGTGCGGGAAGATGCCCGCCCGCAGTTTGCCGCAGCGCCCTACCGCGGCGCTGGAACGGCGATTCCCGTGTTCTCTATCCGCACCGAAGAGAGTTTTGGCGTGGGCGAATTCCACGACATAAAGAAGATGGTGGACTGGGCGGTGGCCACCGGGCAGAATTTCATTCAGCTGCTACCGGTGAACGACACCTCTATGACCGGCACCTGGCAGGATTCATATCCTTACAATGCCGTCAGCTCGTTTGCGCTGCATCCGCAGTTCATACATCTGCCCGACGCCGGGGTAAAGCAAACCAAAGCCGTCAAAGACCTGCAGGCCAAGCTTAACGCCTTGGAAAAGGTAGATTACGAGAAGGTTAACGGAGAGAAGATGCGCCTGCTGAAAAAGGTCTTCGACTCCAAGGCACCCGCTCTGGCAGACGACAAAGACTACCAGGCTTTCCTGAAACAGAACGACTTCTGGCTGCTCCCCTACGCCGTATTCTGCTGCCTGAGAGACGAAAACAAGACGGTGGACTGGCGCAAATGGGGCAAAAACGCAAAGTACACCCGCAAGAAGGCCGATGCCTACGCCGCCGCCCATCCTGGCGAAGTAGCAT
>JAEETP010000095.1 GCA_016290415.1 Bacteroidales bacterium | reverse complement strand
CGCTGGCCGCAATGGAATATTTCTACTATTATCTGGGCGACCGCCTGTGGGGAGAATACGGCTTCTACGATGCCTTCTGCCTGGAAGATCGCTGGTTCGCTACCAGTTATATCGCCATAGACCAGGGGCCTATCGTATGTATGATAGAGAATTACCGCAGCGGCCTGCTGTGGAATGCATTTATGAAAGACCCCGACGTGCGCCGGGGTCTGGATAATCTTGGGTTCAGCTATTAGAGATGGCTATCTTCGACGTCCGGCAGGAATGCCTGCTTCAGCCGTGACGTGATGCTGCTGCGCTCGTTCTGCTCTTTCTTCTGCTCTATCAGTTCCTGATATCTGCCGTAGACATTCTCTACCACGGTGTCCCAGTTGACATACAACTGCTCGTGGGCGGCGGAGGCTATGCGACGGAACTGGGATTCATCGCTCAGAGCCTCCTGAATCTTATCGGCATAGGCCTCTTCTGTGGGATCGCTGAAAAATCCGTTGACGCCATCGGTCACGGTGGCGGCGGTGCGGGCTCCTTTCAAAAATACAGTGGGGGTTCCCTGACAGGCCGCTTCTATCTGAACCAGCGAGTTGGTGTCGTAGAGCGAAGGGAACAGGAACAACGTGGCGCGGGAATACAGATCCTGCAGACCCTCCCTGCTGTCTACCAGGCCGGCCATAATCACATTATCTTCAAGGCCCAGCTCCTTTACAAGGGCCGCGAGCTTGTCTTCGTCCTGGCCCTGGCCCACAAACAGCATCTTGAACTTCAGGCCGCGGTCTTTCAATATCTTGAGCGAACGCACCATAAAGTCCAGGTTTTTGATAAAATTGATGCGGCCCACAAACAGGAACACGGTTTCGCCTGCCGAGAGGCCATAGCGGCTGTTGACCCGCTGCGCCGCGGCGGCCGGGTCGGCCACAGGGACGTGGTCGGTGGCGTTGGGCACAATGTTGCACGGGACATTCAGGCCATAATCATTGAGATACAAATCTCTGATGGCATTGTTCACCGTCCAGCACTCGTCGCAGGCGTTGAATGTCATAATCACGGTACCGAGAGCCATCCGAATGGTGGACTCAAGTTTAAAAGCCCTTTCAAAATCCTGCCGGTACTGGGAGTGCAGGGTGCCCACAGCCGGCACCTGATGCATCTTCGCATAAAGCGTACCCGCCATACCCACGGCAAACGGAGAGTGGATGTGGACTATGTCCAACCCGCTCTTTATGAGCGGTAAATTAAAAGAAGGGTCCGCCATTGGCAGGGGAAGGGAATAATCCACCCCGGGAATCGGCAAGGAAGAGCAGCGGACAACCTCGTAGGGATATTTCTTGTCCTCTTCTTTGTCGTAGCCTTTGACATAGGGACAAAACACCACCACCTCGCATTTATTTGCGAGGCGGCGGGCATAATTGTCAACAACTTTTATAACACCGTCTACCATAGGGTAGAAGGTATCCACGAACATTCCGACCTTCATTGGCGATTATTTCCAGAAAGGAAGGTCTTTCAGGCTGCAGATTTCGCCTCCGTAGATGTTCTTGATGTAATCCAGGCCGCGGTCGCGGTCTTCTTCGGTCAGAGTGTCGGTGGTTTCGCGCGGAACCACGATGCCAAAGCCGCGGAAGAAAGCGTCTGCACTGGTGTGACGGCAGCAGCAGTCTGCCTGCCAGCCGGTGATGATCACGGTGTCCACACCTTTCTCGCGGAGGTCAAGCTCCAGGGGAGTCTGGAAGAAGCCGCTGTAGGTCTTCTTGGGCACCAGAACGTCGCCGGGCTGAGGTTTGAGCTCATCTATGACCTCTGCACCCCAGGTACCCTCAACTGCGTGGGGACCCCAAACCTTGAACTCCTTGTCAATTTCGGGAGTGTGGCTGTCGTTGGCATAGAAAACCGGCACGCCGGCTGCACGAGCCTTCTCGAGGAGTTCCCGGATGGGCTCTATGATATTTTTGATTCTGGGGTGTGCGATGACCCCTGTTACAAAATCGTTGACCATATCAACGACAATAACTGCATACTTTTTCATTTCAAGTCGGGTTAAAAATAAACGACAAATGTTGTTACAAATATAAAGCCGTTTTTGTAAATTTGACTAATTTTGAGCCTGTAAATATGAGCAGTGTTATGAGTGAAACCCCCACGCCCCGTCCAGAGTGGGCCATTGACCTGGAAAAAGTTCTGGCAAAGAAGTTTCCCGGCAAGAAATTTCCCAAGTGGCTTATCAATTGGCTTAAGAAATTTATCCATCAGGATTTGATCAACTCCATAGTCACAAGGGGATACGAGGGCGTTGATTTCTGTATAGACGGCGTCAGGTGCCTGGATCTGCATCTGGAGGTAGAGGGAGTGGAAAATGTAGTGTTGCCGGAGGGCGCAAAGATGACCTTTGCCAGTAACCATCCCCTTGGCGGCGCCGACGGCGTGGCCAATGTCAGCGTCATTGCAGAGCATTTTGACCGGGACATCAAACTCCTGGTAAACGACTTTCTGATGGCTCTTCCAGGACTTGCCCCCATCAGCGCCCCGGTAAACAAAACCGGCGGTCAGGCCCGCAATCTCCCGGCAATGATCAAGGAATTCTATGAGAGCGACTCCACACTGATGATTTTCCCCGCCGGCCTCTGCTCCAGAAGAATCAAGGGAAAGATACAGGATCTGCCGTGGACAAAGAATTTCATCAAGATGAGCCGCGCCACAAACCGCTGGGTGATTCCGATGCATTTCATTGGCCGCAACTCCAACCGATTCTATACAATTGCCAATCTGTGCAAATTCTTTGGCATAAAATTCAACCTGGCTATGCTCTTCCTTCCGGACGAGCTCAACCGAAGCCAGCACAAATCCTATAAGATCATCTTTGGCAAACCCATTCCGCCCGAGACATTCGACAACAGCAAAACCGACACCGAATGGGCTGCCTGGGTACGCGAAAAAGTATACGAACTGTAAGCTATGGAAAAGATCATTGACCCCATAAGCCTGGATAAACTCGAGGCCGAACTGACCCCGGAGAGGAAACTTTGCAACACCAACAAGGGTGGCAATGTAATTTATGTGGTGGACGCCCACAACGCGCCCAACGTAATGCAGGAGATTGGCCGCCTGCGCGAGATTTCTTTCCGCGAAGGTGGCGGCGGCAGCGGTCTCGCGGCCGATATAGACGAGTTCGACACAATGGAGGTTCCCTACCAGCAGATAGTGGTTTGGGACCCCGACTCCAAGGCCATCCTTGGCGGCTACCGCTACATCCTTGGTCCCGACGTCAAGCTGCGCGAAGACGGGCAGCCGATTCTGGCCACCACCCATATGTTCCACTTCAGCGAGACTTTCATCAAGGAGTACCTGCCGCATACTATGGAACTTGGCCGCAGTTTCGTGACACCCGACTACCAGAGTTCCCGCGCCGGAGCCAAGGCGCTCTATGCGCTGGATAATCTCTGGGACGGTATCGCAGCGGTGGCAAATGAGCATCCCGGCATCATCTATTTCTTCGGAAAGATGACGATGTACCCCTCGTATGACCGTCCTTCCCGCGACCTGATACTCCACTTCCTGTGGAAACACTTCCCCGACCCCGAGGAGCTGGTGCGCCCCATCAAACCGGTGATACCGGAGACCAATCCACGCCTTATGGATTTGATTCTCAAGGATGTAGAGTTCAAGGACGACTACCGCAACCTCAAGGAGGCGGTGCGCAAGCTGGGCACCAACATCCCGCCGCTGGTCAACTCCTATATGAACAGCTCTCCCTCTATGAAGATGCTGGGCACCGCCATCAACGACGAATTCTCCGATGTGGAGGAGACCGGCATTATGATTTGCTACACAGAGATGTATCCCGAGAAGCGCGACCGCCACACCATGGCATCTGTGAGCGAGTGGCTCGCAAAGGTCAGAAAGCGCTTCCCCAAGCTGAGCAACGAAACCATAGACAAGCTCAAGGAGCATCGCCACAAACGCAAGTTTGCCATCTTTGAGAGGTTCAAACGCAAGAGAAGTAAATAATGCTCACCCCCGACTTTGAGCAGATGTGGCAGCGGTTGGCGCCGGACTTTATGGCCGACGCCATACGTGAGTTCAACGGCTATCCAGAAGTGGTGCTGGCCTGGTCGGCCTATCTGGGCGCCGCCGTGGCGTGGTGCTGGGACAAGGACTGGACTGCCTACAAGGATATGGACTATGCCTTTTTCTGCGGCGACAAGGGGTTCGACTATATGGACGAGCACATCACGGAAGACATCCTGGGATACAAGCTGGGCAGCGAAGATGCCCTGGCCCTGGCCGATTTCTTCCGATCCAAGGCCACCGAGGCCCACAGCCTGCTGCTTCACAGCGGCGTGGAGCCCGGCAGCGTGGATGCCTACAACGCCGTGGTGGGCGCCATCCAGACAATGTATACCGTGGGTGCCAGCCATTTCCTGGCAAAGCTCGGCTATAAGTGGAGCGCATCCTGATCTGCTATGAAAAGAGTCCTGACAATACTGCTTTCACTGTTTTTGTGCCTGGGCGTTTGCATTGACGCCTCAGCCCGCAAGCGGCTGCGCGACTACGGCATCACCCCTGGCGTGATGAAGACCGGGAAAAACAACGCCATAACCGACGTGGCCGGTGTCACAGTGGGCCACAGGACGCTGGACAACGGTGACCGTATGCACACCGGAGTCACCGCCATAATCCCGCATCAGGGTAATGTCTTTCTTAAGAAATGCCCCGCCGCGGTGTATGTAGGCAACGGTTTCGGCAAGCTGGCGGGCTCCACTCAGATTCAGGAACTAGGCACGCTGGAAACGCCTATCATACTGACCAATACTCTCAATGTCGCCGAGGGCATCCGGGCGCTGGTGACCTACACTCTTACCCGTCCCGGCTGCGAGACGGTGGGCAGCGTGAACGCCGTGGTGGGCGAGACCAACGACGGGGCGTTGAATGATGTACGCGCCCGCTATGTCACAGAGCAGAATGTGCTGGAGGCCATCTTCTCTGCCCACGACGGGCCTGTAGAAGAGGGCAATGTGGGTGCCGGCCGCGGCACCGTGGCCTTCGGCCTCAAGGGCGGAATAGGTACATCTTCGCGCGTTCTCCCCGCCTCTATGGGCGGCTATACCGTGGGCGTGCTGGTACAGACCAACTATGGCGGCGTGCTCAAGATTGACGGGGTTGAAATAGGGCAGATGATGGGCCGCTATTCTTTCCGCGACAGGATCCTCCAGGATGTGGACGGCAGTTGTATGATAGTTGTGGCCACCGACGCCCCCATTGACGCCCGCAACCTCAAACGCCTGGCAGAGCGGGCCTTTATGGGCCTGGCTCAGACCGGCGGCATCGCGGCCAACGGCAGCGGAGACTATGTCATCGCCTTCTCCAACTGCCCTGAAAACCTGGTGGACGAGAGCGCCCCTTTCTATGAGCCCAAACTCCTTCAGAACGAAGCTATGTCGGGGCTCTTTCTGGCCGCAATAGAGGCCACGGCAGAGGCCATCTGGAACTCCCTGTTTATGGCCGAGACCCTCACCGGCAAGGACAGCCGCACCGTCGAAGCCCTGGACACCGACTGGGCAGCAAAAGTCATCAAAGCCGCCACCAAATCCCAATCCTCAATCCGCAAGTAGCCCCCGGGACCTTTGGCCAGGTCCCATTTATTTACTATCTTCGGCATCGTTTTTTGAAAACCGAAGAAAATCACTATGAAAGACTACTTCAAAAGTATGCTCTCTGCCGAGGAACTCGCGCAGCTGGAGTATTTCCCTACCATTGGAGAATTTGTAAACTGGATTGAAAACAAGTGGCGCGACCTTCCTGCCCTGTCGGACACCGCAAACACCATCAATTATGGTCAGATGTGCCGTCTGGTGGCCCGCAAGCGCGCGCTTTTCAATAATTTAGGCCTTAAGAAGGGCGATGTGGTGGCCGTGCTTGACGGCACAACTCCCGAGGCCGTGGAGATGTTCCTGGCCGTGACCAGCGCCGGTTATACCGTGCTGATGCTCCCTTCACAGCTCCCGCCGCAGGCCATTGCCGGCTGCTGCCTCAAGTTCCAGATTAAGGCGCTTGCAGCAGGTCCCGACTATATGGCTGCAGTAGAGGGCGTTCCCTGCAAGGTATTCCCCATCGCAGAGTGCGCAGACGAAGAGGCACCCGTGGCTAAGGTCGACAAAAACGACCCCGCCGCAATATTCTTTACAGGCGGCACCACCGGCGCTCCCAAGGGCGCTATACTGCCTCACAGGGCTCTGATGCGCGGCGCACTCAACGGCGCCTACGCTCCCACCCCCAGGCTCGCCTGCCACGTATATGCGCACGTGCTGCCCCTCAGCCACGTGTTCGGCATCATCTGCTCTATGCTGTCGGTGCTTTATATAGGCGCACAGTGGACAGCCTGCCCCAACATCAAGGATACCATCTCCAAGCTTCCCGTGATACGTCCCACCTGTATGGTTGCCGTTCCGGGCATCTGCGAAATTATGGCAGGCCTGGTCAAAATGTACGGCCCTCAATTCCTGGGCGGACGCCTCAAATATATCATTGCCGGTGCAGCCAACGTTCCCCCGAAACTTATTGCCGAGTTTGACACATTTGGCGTACAGCTCTTCGAGGGCTACGGTATGACAGAGGGCGCCAACCTTACCAGCGGCAACGTCGATGTCAAGGAGCGTCCCACCTCTGTGGGCAAGATTTACCCCGAACAGGAGGTCAAGGTTGTGGACGGCGAGCTCTGGTTCCGCGGAGAAAACACCTTCCTGGGCTACTGGGGCGAACCAGAAAAGACAGCCGAGACCCTCACTCCCGACGGCTGGGTCAAGACCGGCGACCTGGTGCGTTTTGACGAGGACGGCTATATGTATATAGTGGGCCGCATCAAGAACCTCATTATCCTCTCCAACGGCGAGAACGTGAGCCCCGAGAGCATAGAGGAGCCTTTCTACAAATGCAACAAACTGCGCGACTGCCTGGTTAGCGAAGAGAACGTGGACGGCCGCGGCATAATCGCCATTCAGATTTACCCTCGTATGGAAGAATTCGCCAACACTCCCTGGGAGGAGGTCGAGAAATACTTCCAGGGCGTTGTGGACGAGGTGAATGCCACCCTGCCCACCACCCACAGGGTAATGAAGATGACCGTGCGCAAAGAAGACTTCAAGCGCAGCGGAGCAATGAAAGTATTACGTAACCAATAAGAACCTGCTATGACTAGAAACGACATATTTGAATCGCTGAAGAACATTATCTGGCAAATCCGCCCCAACACCGACCTGACAAGGGTTGACGAGGACACACAACTGGTGCGCGACCTGGGTCTCGACTCCCTCACCACCCTGCTGATGAGCCTGGCGATAGAGAATAAATACGGCTTCAAGTTTGAGGGTGCGCCTCAGTTCACCGCCGTGAAAGACGTTATAGACTACATAGAGAAGGTATGTCAGTAGAAATCGTAACGGTCTCTGGCCGCAAGCAGCTCAGGGACTTCATAACCTATCCCGACAAACTCTACAAAGACTGCGCAAACTGGGTGCCGGCGCTCCAAGGTGATGAATACGAC
>JAEETP010000094.1 GCA_016290415.1 Bacteroidales bacterium | reverse complement strand
TTGCCATTCCTTTGCAGAAGGTCTCGCTTGAGATGAGCTTGGGAGCGGCCGCATCGTTGGTGTCCAGCCACCACTCCACCTTGTCGAACAGGGTCTCCTTATACATATCAAGCACGCGCCAGTCAATAAAGTAGCCGCGCTTGTACTGGATGGATACTGCGTCGGCGCGGTTGTCCACTCCAAGGCCGCACACTTCGTGACGGCGGAAACGCTGCTGGATTTCCCATCTTGCCATATCGGCATACACCAGGCGGGCAGAAGACGGAGCGACAAGGGCGGCACCGGCACCTATAATCAAGGTCTCTCTGCCGGCTGTTTCCAGCTTGCTGCGGGCTGCAGAGAGTTTGTCCTGATCGAAGAAATCTTCTATGCGCAGATTGGTCACATAGCCGAACAGGACGTGGTCTGTCATAAAGGGATCGGTGATAGAGCGCACCTGCGCCTCGCTTTTCATCAAATCTTTTGTTCGAACAATTTGAGAAAAGTTCAAAGAAAACTTTGAAATCACCTCATCTTCATATACACCAGTATAGCAATCGACTGCAAGAGGGCCATTTAATCCCTTTGAAAGTTCTTTTGCAACGCTTTCCCATCCTACAAAAACGCGCCCCTCGACGGCTGTGGCAGGGAATTTATCATAATTTGGCTTTCTCATATATGTATGAACATATTACATTTTGTGCGAAGTTATACATTTAATATGTAACTACCAAAAAACTTTTTATTATTTTTGCACTGAAATAATACCCTTGAACTATGAAACTGAATCCGAACAGCGAGATTCCGCTTCACAAGCAGGCGGAAGAGCTTCTCAGGGAGCTGATAGAAAGTGATGAGTATAAAAACGGCAAGATGCTGCCCAAGGAGGTGGAGCTTGCACAGCAGCTGGACATCTCCCGCAATACCCTTAGGCAGGCCATAAACCAGCTGGTGTTCGAAGGGCTATTGATCCGCAAGAAAGGGGTCGGCACCAAGGTGGCCAGAAAAGGAATCACCGGCGGCGTCAAGAACTGGCACAGTTTCTCACAGGAAATGAAGATGCTTGGCATAGAGGTGCGCAACTACGAGCTGCGGGTCTATTTCAAAAAACCGACAAAAGAGATTGCAAACTTTTTCGGCATCAGCGAAGATGAGCGCTGCGTGGTAATGGAGCGCCTGCGCGGAAACACATCCTTCCCTTTTGTATTCTTTGTATCATACTTCAACCCCAAACTTCCCATAACTGGAGAGGAGAACTTCAATATGCCGCTCTATGAAATGCTGGAGAGCAACTACGGCATATATGTCAAGACTTCCAGAGAGGAGGTCTATGCCAGGCTGGCCGGCGAATCCAAAGCGGCCAAGTTGGAGATTTCTCCAAACGACCCGATACTGATACGCAAGCGGTTTGTATCCGACGACAAAGGCGTGCCCGTAGAGTACAACATCGGCTACTATCGCGCCGACAGTTTTACCTATACAATAGAGTCCAGCATATAGTTTTTCGTCATCATTTATGGTGTGACGAACGAATTTTAGGGTGATTTTCGTCACAAAATCCGGCACTTTCGTCACAAATTACCGGTTTTGACAACAAAAACCGGGTAGAGGTTGCATTCTTTTCTGCGCGCGGGAGCCGTAGTCTACTTTTGCATTGCAAAAAAGAAAAACTATGATTGCACCTCTGTGGATAAGGCTTGACAACGCCGCTATTATTTACCCTTCCTGCCGCACCAGGCACTACGCCGCGCAGTTCAGGATGAGCGTGACTTTGGACCACGAGGTTTCCCTGCGACTCCTCAACCAGGCACTTCAGAATATAATCGCAAGATTCCCCGGGTTCACCTATACACTTGGCCAGGGCTTTTTCTGGTGGTATCTCCACCGCCTGGACAATATGCCGGTTGCCGGCCGTGACAACACTATGAACATATTCTCGCTCAAGGACAATGGCGGATATATGTTCAAGGCGGGCTGCACGGGCAATAAAATAACCCTGGACATATTCCACGCCCTTACCGACGGGCACGGGGCAATGACTTTTCTGATGAGTCTCACGGCAGAGTACCTCCGTCTTAAAGAGGGCATCACCCCCGAATACGGAGGCTGGGTGCTGAACCCCGCCGAAGAGGCAAAGCCAGAAGAGCTGGAAGACAGTTTTGACTCTTTCTCCGGCCTCAAGGGAAATCTGGACCAGGAGCACAAAGCCTGGCACATTCCCGGCACCAAGGTCCCCTACGACGAGCTTTACAACACCCGCGTCTCCATCTCTACCGAGTCCCTGTCGGCAAAGGCCCGCGAATATGACTGCACCATCACCGAACTGCTCACCGCCCTTATGCTGGCCACACTGCAGGATATCCGCAACCTTAGCGGTACCCGCCAGCAGAACGGTAACCTCAAGGTAGAAGTGCCGGTGAACCTCAGAAAGATGTTCGGCAAGAAGACTCTGCGCAACTTCTCTTCTTATGTCCACCTTGGATTTGATGCCCGAAAGGGCGACTGGACACTGGACGAGATTATAAAGGCCGTCCATCGCCAGAAGGCCGAGTTTGTAAAAAGGGCCCCCATCACCACCCGTGTGGCGGCCAATGTGGCATTGGAAGACAATTTTGCCATCCGCTGCATCCCCAGAATGATAAAGAAGCCCATAATAAACCTTATCAACAGCCTCAAGGGTGACAGGTACTGCTCGTACACTCTCTCCAATATTGGCGACATCAAACTCCCTGAGTCTATGGCGGCACATATACGCGACGTGGACTTTTTGCTGGGCCGCGCCCGCGGCAAGTCGGGGGCCTGCGCCTGCGCCAGCTTCGGCGGCCGCCTAAATCTCAATTTCACCCGCAAAATTACAGAGAGCGAGTTTGAACGCCGCTTTGTTGGCTGGCTGGACAAGGCGGGTATTGATGCCTCGCTGCGGTTCGAGGCCGTTGCCAGCCCCAAGGCTGAATCTTATTTCCCGCTGCCGCTGCGCGAACGCCGCGTCCGCATTGGCTGGAGCGGAACTCCATTCGTAATCTAATCATAAAGATATACTTACAGGATATGATAAACTACATTGACCAACTTACTCAGACAATCCGTAACAACTGGAACGAAAAAGCACTGTGCGACTGGCGCGGAGAAGAATTTACCTTTGCTGATGTAGCATCAAATATTGCCCGCCTGCATCTCCTGCTGGAGAACACCGGCATCTTGAAGGGAGATAAAATCACCCTTTATGCCCCCAACTCCGCTAGATGGGCCACATCTTTCCTGGCAGTCAATACCTCCGGCGCAGTGGCTGTACCCCTGCTGTCGGACTTTACCGCCGATGCCGTGTGCAATTTGGTGGATCATTCAGAAAGCGTGGTGCTTTTCACAGATAAGGAAAACTGGAAGAAACTGGACATTGCCAAGATGCCCAAACTCCGCTATGCGGTAAACCTCTCTGACTGGAGCCTGATCTGGAGCGCCAAAAAGGACATAGAAGAAGCCTTCAAGAGCCTCGAGGCCGATTTTAAGAAGAAATATCCCAACGGACTTGGCCGCGACGATGTCAACTACCATATAGATAATATGAAGGACCTGGCGGTGATCAACTACACCTCCGGCACCACCAGCGCCCCCAAGGGCGTGATGCTGCGCTACGAGTGTTTCTCCGCCTCCATAGACTTTGCCATCCGCCACATCGCCGCTTCAAACAAAGACAACATTGTTTCTATGCTGCCTATGGGCCATATCTACGGTATGGTGTTCGAGTTTATGTATCCGCTCTGCTTTGGCGTGACGGTATATTATCTGGGCAAGACTCCCGCCGCCTCTACCCTGCTTAAGGCCGTTGGAGAAGTGAAGCCCTACCTGATCATCACCGTTCCGCTGGTTATGGAAAAAGTTTATAATTCCTCTATCAAGCCGGTTCTGGGCAAATGGTATATGAAGATTCTCACCGCCATTCCCGGCATCAACAAGATTATCTATAAAGCAGTCGTCAAGAAGCTTATAGCTGCCTTCGGCGGAAACGTACAGCAGTTTATTATGGGTGGCGCCGCCCTCAATCCCGATGTTGAGAAGGCCTTCAGGAAGATGGGCCTCCCCTACACCGTGGGCTATGGTATGACCGAAGCCGCACCGCTGCTGGCTTATGCCGAGCCGTGGAATTTTGTCCCGGGCAGCTGCGGAATGAAGGTGGACAGCGCCGAAGTGCGCATTGACAGCGATGATCCCGCCCACATCACCGGCGAGATCCAGGCAAAAGGGACAAATATCTGCAGCGGTTATTTCAATAATCCAGAAGCGTCCGAGAACCTCTTCACAGAAGACGGTTTCCTGCGCACCGGCGACCTGGGCGTGATGGATGCCAAAGGCAACATCTTCATCAAGGGCCGCTGCAAGACTATGATTCTCTCTGCCAACGGGCAGAACATTTATCCCGAGGAAATTGAGGCCTCTATCAATTCTATGGATTTCGTGTCGGAGTCGCTGGTTGTGGACCGCGCCTCCAAACTGGTTGCCCTGGTCCGTTTTGACCAGGACCAGATCAAGGCCAAGGGTCTCACGGCACTGGACATCAACGACCTGCCGGAGAAGATCCGCCTTAAGATCAACCGCAGCCTGCCGGCATACAGCCAGATTACCAAAGTAGAAGAAAAACGGGATTCGTTTGATAAAACCCCCAAGGGGAGCATCAAGAGATTCCTGTATTGTTAGACCGTTTTTCGGTTAGTTGTGTTAGCCTTCCATCCCTGCTGCCACGGCGGCGGGGATGGTTTTTTTACTATATTTGTATTGAATTAACATTAATGTCATTATTCCATGCAGGATATCATCAATCCCTGGGCCGGTTTCGAGGGTTATAACTGCTTTGGCTGCAGTCCCGACAACCCTGTCGGTCTCAGGATGTCCTTTGCAGAGGACGGAGATTACATTGTGAGCACCTGGCAGCCCGACGGCAATTTCCAGGGCTGGATAAACACGCTGCACGGCGGCATCCAGGCCACCCTGATAGACGAGGCGGCGGGCTGGATAGTGTTCCGCAAGCTGCGCACCAGCGGCTATACCAGCAAGATGGACATCCGCTACTTAAAACCTGTCAGCACTGTAGAGGGCCCCGTGACACTCAAGGCCAGGCTCATCAACCAGAAGATGATGATGGCATTCATAGAGGTCAAGCTCTACAACTGTCACGAAGAGCTTTGCGCCGACGCCACCTGCGTCTACCGGGTTTATCCAAGGGATGTAGCCGAGAAGGAGTTCTATTTCAGGGACTCACAGTAGTGTATGCAACAAAAAGGGCGGCTATTGACGGGCCGCCCTTTTTTTATTACATTTGTAGAAATACACTTACAGCTATGATACCTACTCCTCACAATTCGGCTACAGAAGACCAGATAGCAAAAACCGTGATTATGCCCGGCGACCCGCGCCGCAGCAAAATGATAGCGGAAACATTCCTTGAAAATCCGGTATTGGTAAACAATGTGCGGGGAGTCCAGGGTTATACCGGCACATACAAGGGCAAGCGATTCACTGTTATGGCCAGCGGTATGGGCCAGCCTTCCATCGGATTGTACACCTACGAGCTGTACAATTTCTACAACGTGGACACTATCATCCGCGTGGGGAGCATCGGTGCAGTGAGCGACCGCACCCCGCTGCGCAGCATAATAATAGGCCGCAGGGCATATTCCGAGACCAATTATCTGATGTTCTACCGCGACAACGGCAATAAGTGCGGTTTCGTGAATGCCGATGAATCACTCTGCGGGAAGGCAGCGGCCACTGCAGAGCGGCTGGGTCTGACCTATAATATAGGTGACATTTTCAGCAGCGATACTTATTACAGCGACACCGACGATGTGGCTACTTGCCTGGAAAACAATCTCCTGGGTGTAGAAATGGAGGGCGTGGCGCTCTATCTCAACGCCCAGCGCGCCGGCAAAAAGGCGCTTGTCATATGCACCGTATCAAACAACATCCCCGCCGGGATAGAGCTTCCCAGCGAGGATCGTCAAAACGGCTTCAAGGATATGGCCCGTCTCGCTCTGGAGATGAGCCTCTAAATATTCCGCCGCTATTTTGTTCCGAATATACGGTCTCCCGCGTCTCCCAGACCCGGGACAATATATCCGTTTTCGTTTAGGTGAGAGTCCATTCCGGCGCAGAAGATATCCACATCGGGATGAGCCTTCTTTAGTGCTTCCAGGCCTTCGGGAGCGCAGATAATGCACAGGAACTTGACGGTGCGGGGGTTGCGTCTCTTTATCAGGTCAATGGCAGCGATGGCACTTCCGCCGGTTGCCAGCATCGGATCCAGGACGAACACATCGCGGTTGGAGATGTCGTGAGGCAACTTGCAATAATACTCCACCGGCTCCAGGGTCTCTTCGTTACGATAGAGGCCTATGTGACCCACTTTTGCGGCAGGCACAAGTGTCAGCGCGCCCTCTACCATACCCAAACCTGCACGAAGCACCGGGACAAACGCCAGACGTTTGCCGGAGATGCACTTGCAGTGTGCAGTTGCGATAGGGGTCTCCACGTCAATATCCTCCAATGGAAGATAGCGGGTAGCCTCATACATAATTAACATTGTGATTTCGCTCACCAACTCACGGAAGCCCTTGGTCCCGGTGTCTTTGTCGCGAAGAATGGAAAGTTTGTGCTGAATCAGCGGATGGTCAAAAATAATAACTCTTCTGTCCATTATAATAGTTGATTGATTAGACGAATTTAGTCATTATTTATTATTTTGTCAAGGTCAGCTTTAAATGTTGCGGCATTAGTAAAATGATATGTATGGATGCCCAGACGCGCAGCTCCCTCAAGATTTGGGATGCTATCGTCCACAAAGACTGACTCTTCTGGCTTCAGGTTGTAACGGTCAAGCAGCAGACGATATATCTTTTCATCCGGCTTGATGCAGAATTCGTGACCGGAAACCACCATACCTTCAAGCAATTGGAACACCGGGAAGTTAGGCCCGACATATTTGTCAAAAGTCGCCGCCGCCCAGTTGGACAGTCCATAGAGCGCGTAGCCTTTCTGCTTGAGTTCCGACACTATTTCGTACATTCCGTCTATTGCGCCGTGGAACATCTTGATCCACTCGCCAAAGAACATACGGATGGGCTTTTCCCACTCGGGGAATTGTGCCACAAGCTCGCTGGTGCCCTGTTCCAGCGGCTTGCCGCCATCCATCTGGGCATTCCAGGGAATAGTGCAGACATTGTCCAGAAACCAGTTGGACATTTCAAGATAGGTCAGGCCCTTGCGGCCGGTGTTGCGCTCAAACAATTCACGGGCCTCTTGCGTCTTGAAATAGTCATCGTAGAGATAGTGCCTGTCCCAGTCCACCAGCACCGCCCCAAAGTCAAAAATTATATTCTTTATCATACCCCGCAAAGATAGCAATAAAACGAAAGAAGCCTGCCAGCTTTTGCTGACAGGCTTCCGTTTGAAGGCGGCGGCTACCTACTCTCCCACATGGTGTCGCAGTACCATCGGCGCAAGTGAGCTTAACTTCTCTGTTCGGGATGGGAAGAGGTGGATCCTCACCGCTATAACCGCCTAAT
>JAEETP010000093.1 GCA_016290415.1 Bacteroidales bacterium | reverse complement strand
GTGATAAACACCTTCTGCTATTTCTACGACAAAGGCTACATCTACCGCGGCGCACGTATGGTAAACTGGGACCCCGTGGGGCTGACCGCAGTGAGCGACGAGGAGGTAATCCACCGCGACACCCAGAGCAAATTCTATCATCTGAGATATTTCATCAGCGACGGCAACGGTAAACCCACTGACAAGTTCCTGGTGATTGCCACAACCCGCCCCGAGACCATTATGGCCGACGCCGCCATCTGTGTGAATCCCGCCGACGAGCGTCACAAATGGCTGCACGGCAAGAAAGTGCTGATTCCCCTTATCAACAAGGAAATCCCCGTTATTGAAGACGATTATGTAGAGATGGACTTTGGTACCGGCTGCCTCAAGGTGACTCCGGCCCACGATGTCAATGACTACGAGATTGGCCTGCGCCACAACCTGGAGGTGCTGGATATCATAGACGACCACGGCCGCCTGAATGAGAAGGCTCAGATCTTGGTGGGAGAGGACCGTTTTGACGCCCGCAAGAAGATAGAGAAGATGCTTGAAGAGGCTGGTAACCTGGTCAAGACAGAAGACTACACTTCTCCTATCGGCTACTCCGAGCGTACCAACGCCGTGATAGAGCCACGCCTGTCCACCCAGTGGTTCCTTAAAATGGACGCCCTGGCAAAAGACGCCCTTGAAAGCGTAGAGAGCGGCAAGGTCAAACTGATTCCCGACAAATACCGCAATACCTACCGCCACTGGATGGAGAATGTCCGCGATTGGTGCATCTCCCGTCAGCTTTGGTGGGGACAGCGGATTCCCGCATACTATTTGCCCGACGGCAGTTACGTGGTAGCTCCCAATGCCGAAGATGCTCTGGCTAAAGCCCGTGCCAAGAATCCCGCAATCAAGGCTGAAGAGCTTGTTCAGGACGCCGACGTGCTGGACACCTGGTTCAGCAGCTGGCTGTGGCCCATCAGCGTGTTTGATACCAATCGCGCCGGCCATCCCGATAGTAAACCCAACGCCGACCTGGCATATTACTATCCCACCAGCGACCTGGTGACCGGCCCCGACATCCTCTTCTTCTGGGTTGCCAGAATGATTATGGCGGGCAACGAGTTTATGCACGACGTGCCGTTCCACAATGTGTTCCTTACCGGTATCGTCCGCGACAAACTGGGCCGCAAGATGTCCAAGAGCCTGGGCAACTCGCCCGACCCGCTGGATCTGATTGCCAAATACGGAGCCGATGCAGTACGTCTGGGTATGATGCTCTGCACCAGCGCCGGAAACGATATCCTGTTCGACGAAAGCCAGGTAGAGCAAGGGCGCAACTTCTGCAACAAGGTCTGGAACGCCTACCGTCTCACCGAAATGTGGAAGGTAGAGGACAAACCCGCTCCCGAGGTTAATAAACTGGCTGTCTCCTGGTTCAAGGCAAAACTCTCCGAGGCTGTCGCCTCAGTAGAGGACCATTATGCGAAATACCGCATCAGCGATGCCATAATGACCACCTACAAGCTTTTCTGGGACGATTTCTGCGCCTGGTATCTGGAGCTTGTGAAGCCCGCTTTTGGTGAGGCTATGGACCGCGAGACATTCAATGCCACCATCGGCTTCTTCGAGACACTGCTCAAGATGCTGCATCCGTTCACTCCGTTCATCACAGAGGAACTTTGGCAGCACATTGCAGAGCGCAAAGATGGCGAGACCATTATGTTCGCCGCCACTCCCAAGGCCGAGCCGTTCGATGCCAAGGTAATTGAAGACTTCAATATCGCCGCCGGCACCGTGGTAGAGCTGCGTGCCCTGCGCCAGAAGAAGAACATCTCTCCCAAAGAGGCCCTTCAGCTCCGGTTCAAGGGCGCTCTGCCGGCATCAATGACACCTGTCATTGAAAAGATGGCCAACATCTGCGACATTGCCGCCGCCGACGAATCTACCTCCGGCGAATCTTTTATGGTGGGCACTGTCCAGTTCTTCGTGCCGCTGGAAGGTATGATAGACGTGGAGGCCGAGCGCGAGAAGATTCTTGCAGAAATCAACCGCTACGAAGGTTTCCTCAAAGGCGTGAATGCAAAACTTGGCAACGAGCGCTTCGTGGCAAACGCCCCCGCCGCCGTTGTAGAGAACGAGCGCAAGAAACAGTCTGACGCCACTCAGAAACTTGCTGCCCTGAAAGACCGCCTTGCAAAACTTTAACAGATTATTAATCATTAAAACAAGACAATATGACTGCTTTATCTTTGTTTATTCTTCCCCTGGGCGTAATAGGTCCCTGGCAGTGGGTTATCATCGCACTGGTCATCATTCTCCTTTTTGGCGGCAAGAAGATTCCCGAGCTGATGCGCGGACTGGGCAAAGGTGTCAAGGAGTTCAAGAGTGGTATGAAAGAGGCTGAGAAAGAAATGAACGACATCAAAACCGACATCGAAAAAGAAGAGCCCAACAAGCTTAAAGAGTAAAGATGGCCGAAGAAGAGAAGCTGGACGCCTCAAAAGATATGAGCTTCTGGGATCACCTGGAAGACTTGCGGCACGGTTTGTTCCGGGTAGTGATTGCGCTGCTCGCGGCTTTTGTCGTGCTTTTCTTCTTCAAGGATTTTCTGTTTGACAAGATTATTCTGGCCCCGACCCGATCCGACTTTTTCTTCTATGAGTGGTTCGGTATGAAAACTGGCCTCCAGCTTGTCAACATAGAGCTTTCCACCCAGTTTATGGTGCATATGAGGGTCACGTTTATGTGCGCCTTCATAGTATGCTGCCCCTATGTGATTTTTGAAATATGGCGGTTCATTGCCCCCGCGCTTTACCAGCACGAGAAAAAGGCCACCAGACGGGCATTCCTGTTTGCATCGTTCCTGTTTTATCTTGGCATAGCGGTGGGCTACAGCATAATCCTGCCGCTGATGATCAACTTTTTTGACGGGTACAAGGTCAGCGAAACGGTGGTTAACACCATCTCGCTGAATTCTTACATCTCCACTGTGAATTCCACCGTCATTATTTTCGGCATCGTGTTCGAGATACCCACGGTAGTGGCCATCCTTTCCAGCATCGGCCTGATTACCCGCCAGACGCTTATAGGCGGCTGGAAGTATGCCGTGCTGATAATTGCCGTACTGGCAGCCATTATAACTCCGGCAGACCCGTTCTCTATGCTTATTGCCGCCATTCCTCTGGCACTGCTTTACGGCCTCAGCATTCTGGTGTGCAAGCCGGCCAGGCCAGAAGAGGAGTTGGAAGAAGAAACCGCTTCAGCAGAATGATTTCCATCACAGATCTGACGGTATCGTTTGGTGGCACCACGCTGCTGAATGATATCTCTTTGCATATCAGCGAAAAGGACCGCATAGGCCTCACCGGCCGCAACGGTGCCGGCAAGTCGACTCTGCTGAAACTGATAATAGGCGAGCAGCAGCCCACCAGCGGCAAGGTGATGGTGCCGTCCGGACTTACGATTGGCTATCTTCCCCAGCAGATGCAGCATCACAAGGGCCGCACCGTGATGGAAGAGACTATGATGGTGTTCGAAGATTTCTTTGCCCTGCACCGCCGTGTAGACGAGATTTCTGCCGAACTGGCCACCCGTGAGGATTATGACTCCAAGGAGTATTCTAAACTCATAGTTGAGCTGAACAACATCAACGACAGGCTGGCAATGGCAGAGAGCGAAGCTCCCGAAGTCGCAGCCCTCAAGACCCTGCGCGGCCTTGGTTTCCGCGACAGCGAGCTGGGTCGTGCCACCGAAACGTTCTCGCAGGGGTGGAATATGCGCATAGAACTGGCCAAGATTCTGCTTCGCAAACCCGACGTCCTGCTGCTGGACGAGCCCACCAACCACCTGGACATAGAGTCCATCCAATGGCTGGAAGACTACCTGCAGACATTCAGCGGCTCTATGGTGCTGATATCCCACGACCGCCGTTTTCTGGACAACACCACCAATCGCACCGTGGAGATTATGCTGGGCCGCATCCACGACTACAAGGTGCCTTACAGCAAATATCTGGTGCTTCGTGCCGAGCGAATAGAGCAGCAGAAGGCTGCATACGAAAACCAGCAGCGCACCATAGAAAAGACAGAAGAATTTATAGAGCGTTTCCGCTACAAGCCCACCAAGAGCAATCAGGTGCAAAGCCGCATCAAGCAGCTGGAAAAGATGGAGCGTATTGAACTTGAGGTAGAAGACAAGAGCGCCCTCAGTGTCAAGTTTCCTCCGGCACCGCGCAGCGGCGACGTCGCCTTCAAGGTGACCGACGCCAGCATCAGCTATCCCGACGCTCCGCAGAAAATAATATTGTCAGATGCCAACCTTGAGATAAAGAGAGGGGAGAAGGTCGCTTTTGTGGGCCGCAACGGCGAGGGCAAGACCACAATGATGAAAACCCTGATGGGCAACCTGACGCCTATGAAAGGCAAGGCAGTGGTTGGCTATAATGTCAAGATTGGCTACTACGCTCAGAATCAAGAAGATGTCCTGAACCGCAACGACACTGTATACGACACTCTGGACAAGATTGCAGTGGGCGACATCCGTATGAAGCTGCGCGACATTCTGGGCGCCTTTCTTTTCCGTGGCGAGGATATAGACAAGAAGGTGGCAGTTCTAAGCGGCGGCGAGCGCGCCCGCCTGAGTATGGCCCGGCTGATGCTTGAGCCATACAACCTGCTGGCGCTGGACGAACCCACCAACCATATGGACATCCGCAGCAAGGATGTCCTTAAGCAGGCTCTGCTCAAATACGACGGAACCCTGATTGTTGTGAGCCACGACCGAGATTTCCTTACCGGTCTTGTGGACAAGATATACGAATTTGGCGACGGCAAGGTCCGGGAGCATCTTGGCGGTGTGGATGATTTCCTGCGCCGCAAAAAGATAGAGAACTTTGAAGCTCTGGAGCGCAAAACACCACAACAGGCAGCGCAGCAGCCTGCAGCTTCAGAACCTGCCGAGGTTAAGGCCAAGCCGGCCACATCTTCCCAGCAGGACCGCGAGAGTCGCCGCGAGATGGCCCGCCTCAAAAACCGTTTCTCCAATCTGGAGAAGGCCATCGCCGAGATAGAATCCAAAATGGCAGATATAGAGAAGGTTCTATCTGCCCCCGGTGAAAAAGACGACATTATGGAACTGACCCGCGCCTATCTGGAACAGAAGCGCGAACTAGATATTAAGATGGAAGAGTGGGCCTCCCTGGCCGAAAAAATAGAACAGCAATGAGCAACATTCTCTATGGTATCCACCCTGTGACCGAGGCTATTACCTCCGGCCGCAAGATTGAAAAAGTGATTCTCAAACAGGGCTTTGAAGGCCCTCAGGCACGCGCCCTCACATCACTTTTAAAAGAGTATGAAATCCCCTACAGCTGGGTTCCGGTGCAGAAGCTGGACCAGGTGGCCAAAGGGACACATCAAGGTGTAGTGGCCTATATCGCCCAGGTAGATTATGTGCCATTTGAAGAGATGGTAGAGAATGCCCTTAACCACAAGGCAGCTCCGCTGTTCATAATGCTGGACGGCGTGAGCGACGTGCGCAATCTGGGCGCCGTGGCCCGTACCGCAGAGTGTGCCGGCTTCGACGGCATAATTCTCCCCGCGAAGGGCGGTGCCCCAATTAACGCCGATGCCATAAAGACCAGTGCCGGGGCGCTGCTCAGGATTCCGGTGGCCAAGGTCCAGAACCTTCGTATGCCCATTTTCTATCTTCTTGAATCTGGTTTCCAGATGGTTGCCGCCACCGAAAAAGGCGCCGACTATATCTACGATGTCAATCTTAAAAAGCCCACTGCCATTGTTATGGGCAGCGAGGGCCACGGCATCTCCAAATCTGTGCTGGATTTGTGCGATATACAAGCAAAAATCCCTATGGCGGGAGCCATAGGGTCTTTGAACGTTTCTGTTGCAGCGGCCCTGTTTATGTACGAGGCCGTGCGTCAGCGCGAGAGCCGCTAGTGAATCCTCTTGAAACTTGAGGCGCGGCTGATATTGGGGGTCACGGAGAGTGACTCGCTGTTGCTGCGGTATTGGCAGGTGCTGGCGCCCTTGAGAGTTACGTCCAGCTTTTCCTCTACATCTATAGTGGCCTTGGATGCGCCGTTGCATTTGATGTCAGCCTCTTTTACCTTAAGTTCCATAGCATCAAGGTAAGAAGAACCGGCGCATTTGCATTCGATATCTTCTGCAGATCCAATGAAACTTACTTTGGCCGTGCCTGTAGTATTTACCTTGACGTCTTCGTAGTTGCCCACCAGGAACAGGGCAGAAGTGCCTGCGGCCTTCACTTCGACCTCTTCAAAATCGCCGGTGACGGTGGCGCTGGAGGCGCCAGAAAGGTCGGCTTTGAGTTCGGCCCCTTCTATGCGGAGTTTCTCTGCCTTGGCTGTGCCGTTAAGTTCCAGTATGAAATACTCCATAGGGCTTGTCCAGAGGTCGGTACTTACCAGCGACGATGTGCCGGTGAGATGAATCTGGTTTATGGACGGAGCGGTGATTGTGACATTGAAGGTCTTGCGGTTAAGTTTGCGAAGGGAGGTCTTGAAATCGGTTTCACGAAGGCGGACATACAGCAGGTTGCCCACAACGCTCACGTCCAGATACTCTTCAAACTCTGTATCTATTGTGACGACGGCCTTGTACTCATCGCCCTGAACAAGGGTAGCCTTGAAGGTGTCGCAAATCTGGATTCCGTTGAACTTTTTGAGGTTGTCAAAACTCTTGGTGACAGTGCCCGCACTTGCGCCTATTGCAAGCATAAGGGCAATTATGGTTACAATACTCTTTTTCATATTCGGATTTTTTTGGACAATAGTGCACAAAAATCGTGCAAGAAGACCTATACTGTCACTTCTCCTGCAATGGAGGTGTTCATAAGTCTCTGTATTTCTGCTTGTGAATAACCCTCTCCGCGAAGGAACATAAGCTTTGCAAGGGCGGCCTCTACAGTGCTGTCGTGACCGCTTACGATGCCTGCCTCCAGCAACTGGCGACCGGTTTCATAGCGCTCCATCTCCACGCTGCCGGTGGCGCACTGGGAGATGTTCACTATTGTTTTTCCGTTTTTCACGGCCTCTGCAAGGCAGTTCACCAGCCAGCCGTTGCGCGGGGCGTTGCCGCTGCCGAAAGTTCGGAAAATGACGCCGCCTATTGCATCACTCTTCATAGCCGCCTCCACGGCATCGCGCTGAAGACCCGGGAATAGAGAAAGTATAATTATGGACGGGTCCATATTATAGTGCGGCGTGAATTTCTTGGAAGGGTCGTAAGGCCGAATGAATTCTTTATGGTAGGTAATATCCGTGCCGGAGTGTGCCAGTACAGGATAATTGTTTGAGGCGAAAGCCGCCAGATTGCTGGCGCTGATCTTGCTGGACCTGTTGCCGCGCATCAACTCGTCGTGGAAATAGATGCAGACTTCAGGCACCACAGGATGGCCGTCGGCATCTTTTGCGGCAGCTATCTCTATGGCGGTGAGCAGATTCTCCTTGGCATCGGAGCGGATAATCTCAACCGGCAGCTGGCTTCCGGTAAGAATCACCGGCTTGCCTATATTCTCAAGCATAAAACTAAGGGCTGAGGC
>JAEETP010000092.1 GCA_016290415.1 Bacteroidales bacterium | reverse complement strand
GCCAGCGGCATCTGCATAATAGGCAGGGACGACGTCAGTAACGAAGGTCGCAAGGCGCTTTACAAGCTTATGAAAAAGGCTCCCAAGGGCCAGTTCACGCTGGTGCTGGACCATCAGCCCAAAGACCTGCTGGAGGCGCAGCTGCAGAAGGTCGACTTCCAGTTCAGCGGGCACACCCACAGCGGCCAGATATGGCCCTTGAACTGGATAGAGAAGGTGACGTTTGAACACTCATACGGCCCTCTGGTCAAGGGCCGTACGCAATATTATGTCACTTCCGGACTGGGTATCTGGGGCGGCAGGTTCCGCATAGGGACCCGCAGCGAATACCTGGTGCTGAACCTGGTGCCGGAAACTACTCCTGAAAACTGATTCTGGTGCGCAGCCACTCTGCAATGCGGTCCAGGTAGTTATAGCTGCCTGTGCCCGGCGAGGCTTCGCTCTGGAAGCAGTGGTCGCGCAGAGCCAGGGTGTGAAGCTCGCACTGCACGCTAATCGCGCGCATCCTTTCCCACAATTTCACCGAGTTCATAGACGACACGCCGTCGGCGTCGCCGTGAATCAGGAACATAGGGCAGGTGGCCTTGTCAAAGTTGAATTCGGGGTGGAAAGCGACATCGTCTCCGCAGCCGTTGCTGCCGGAGTTGTAGCCCTCTTCATCGTCGTCGTCCAGCAGGTAGGCGGGATAGATGCCGATGCCCCACTGCACGCTGCAGGAAAGGTTGTCCAGTTCGTCTATAGGCAGATATGACTGATGCAGCGAGCTGGTGGTGCCCATCACGGTCAGGTGGCCGCCGGCAGAGCAGCCCATAATGCCTATCTGGTCAGGATCCAGGCCATATTCGGCAGCCTTGCTGCGCACGATGCGTACGGTACGCTGCAGATCCTGCCAGGCAGTGATGTGCTTGGGCATACCTTTGGGACGGGGAGCGCGGTAGCGCAGAGTGACCACTGTAATGCCCATCTCGTTGAAATACCGGCGGGCGGGAGCGGCCTCAAAGCCGTCCGGCCTGTTGGTCTCGTAGCTTCCGCCGGAATAAACAATCTGTATGGCCTTGGTCTTGAGTGTTTTGGGGAAGTGCCATTCGATGTATGGCTCCCACTGGTGCTCCTGCTGGCAAGGCATCTTGCCCTCGGGCCATACCGGTTCCTTGATGTAGCGGCCGCGGGCAGAGTCGCTGGCAAACCGGTTCATAAGCGCCACCTCGGGCTCTAAAGGGCCCAGGACGCCCAGCTGGCGAAGGAACTCGTGAGCGCGTTCGGCACCCAGTTCCATATGCGGCTTGTCGGGATAGATGTGCAGCTCTGCGGGGATGCCCATCTTGTGCAGCTGCTTGTAAATCAGCGTGGAGCCGTTGGGAGAGTAGGGGTCGGCGCCGCCGTGCTGCATAGATATCGGGCAGGTCTTTTCGTCGAATTTGAACACTTTGCTGAGCCCTACGCCGGCTCCGTAGCCGTCAAAAATGGCGGCTGTGCCGGTTTCGCCGTCGGTGGTGACATAGGCGGGAGAGTTGGCAATGGCCCAGTTGAGGTGGCAGGGGATGTCGTCTATCTCGTCTATTTTTTCATATGCGGGAGTCTGGCTGCTGGTGGCCAGCAACAGCGTCATATGGCTGCCGGCTGACATTCCTATGGCGCCTATCTTCTCGGGGTCGTAGCCGCGCTTTGCAGCCTCGCTGCGCACCAGACGGACAGCCCGCTGGCCGTCTTCCCAGGCGCTCTGGTATACGGGCAGCCCCTCGGGACGCGGTGTGCGGTACACGAGGTTGACACACTGGAAGCCGAGCTCGGTGTAGGCCTCCCTCCAACTCTTTATAAGATGAATGTCGCAGCAAGTCTCGTAGCCGCCGCCGGAGATGAGTATCATACAGCCGCCGTTGCGCTTTTCGGGCGACGGGGCGGGGAACCACTCCAGATATGCCTCGCGGTGGGTTTCGGCCTTGAAATCGGGCTTATACAGCTCGTCGGTCATAGTGGCCACCTGATGGGGTTGGGGGTCGGGCATCTTGCCCTTGGGCCAGATGTATTCCCTTTCCCAGGGCGATTTGTTTATTTTCTTGGAGACCTTGCGGGTGCCGCCGAATGCGACTGTGGCGCAGAGCAGCAACGTTACGACAAACAGTAATCTTTTCATATCTTATTCTTCTGTATAAATTTCAAGAATCAGGTCGCCGGCGGCTATCCGGCGGGCCATATCGCGCACCTGCTGCGGCTTTATGCCGCGCACAATTTTCTCGTAGTCATAGCCATACGGGATGCCATCACGGACGTAGTCCAGCATCTGGGCCTGCTGCGAACCCACCGAGCGCAAGATGCGGTCCTGGACCTCGTAGTGGTGCTTTACCAGATACTTCACGGCGTGCTCCATTTCCTGGGCCGTGGGGCCCTCTTTGCACATCCGCTCCAGCTCTTCGCTGATATCGGTCAATACAATATCCTTCATCTCGGGGCGCGTCTGCAGGTTAACGGACGAATAAGAGGGAACCGCTTTCTCTTCTGTCACGGCGGTGGCAAACTGCACGCTGTAGGCGGCGCCGTGCTCTTCGCGGATAAGGTCCAGGTAGCGGGCCGACATTATATAGTCCAGTATGTCTATTGCGGCTCGCTCTTTTATGCTGCGGCCGCCCTTGAAATGGCGGCTCCAGCCAATCTGGGCCAGCGGAGCGGAGACGGGCTCGGCCGTATCGGTGATCTCCATCTTGCCCTTGGCCACCGGCGCGGCAGGCAGATATTTCCCTTTCCGGTAAGGATATCCGCCGCTGAGCGAGGCGATGTATTTCGCGGTGAGGAGTTCTATCTGTTCCCGAGGCAAGTCGCTGCAGATGACCACCTTCATAGTGGCGATGTCTCCGTAGTAGCGTCTGTAGGCATCGGCCACCAGGGGCAGGGTGGCGGCCTCTACGCTGGCAGAGTCTATCTCCTGCATCCAAGGGTGATTGCCGTAGATCTCCCGGCGGCAGCGCTCTTCGAACAGTCTGGACGGATTCTTCTTATTGCCCAGAGACTTCAGGGTCATTGCCTTATAATTGTCCAGCAGCCGCTCTTCTCCGAAATAGGGCTCGGTGATTTGCAGGTTGGCTGCCTTGAAGGCCTCTTCTGCCTTGTCGCGGTCGCAGGAAACCTCAATGCGCGCATCCCGGCCGACTCCAAGCAGCATCAGCTTGACATCGGAGAGTTCGGGATAATTCTTCATATCGGGCTTTATGCAGCCGCGGAAGCCGGCGTTGCGTTTGGCATATGAGAGGGCATATCGGGCGGCGGTCACGCTGTCGGGGTCAAACACCTTGTAGCCGGTGTCAAAGATGTAAGTCATAAAAAGATGGTCGTTCCTTTTCACCGGGGCCGACTCCTTGTAATAGACTGTGGCTCCGTTGGAGAGCTTCCAGACTTCCATATCGGTGCCGCGGAGCCTCTTCTGGGAAACTATTCTGCCGGCGGCGCTTTCTACAGCCAGATTCATATCGGGATACTCCAGGAATGCCGGCTGGATATCTTCTGCGGCCACCTCGGCGGCAATCTGCCGCATCTGCTCCTGGGACGGGGCTATGCCGGCGTCGTCCTTGGAATTGTAGCTGTTGGAGTATATCTTGCCGCTGCTGCCAAACATCATTTCTGGGTAGGAGGCGATGTCAGAGGCGGTGATGCCGCCCATAATGCCGCGGCGCAGCTCCCTGTAGGTGGCGGGGTTTATCAGCGGAGTCTCCGTAAGGAAATTGCTGAGCGCCATTGAAACCAGCTCGCCGTTCTTGATTTCTTCCCGCTCCAGCGGGGAGTTGAGGTGCAGCCGGTCGCTGACGTTCAGTTTGGCAATCTCGAATTCGTACGGGCTGATGCCGAATTTAAGCAGGCGCTGCACCTCCCGCTCGGTAAAGCGGAAGCATTCGGCCAGATTCTCTTTCTTTTTGGGCACGACGGTGATCAGGGACACGTACATATCGGGCCTGTAGGTGTTTGTCACCAGGGTGGCGTTCTGCGCAGGAGAGGCCTTCTCTTTGCTGCGCTCTTTGAGACGGTCGGCCATAACCGAAGAGACTATCATCCTGCAAAGCTCATCTTTGAAATAGCTCTCGTCGCTATGCAGTTTGTAGGGGTTGTCCTGCCGGTAGATGGCCTTGAAGGCCTGGTATCGGATTTCGGGGTCGGTCATATCCTCGAAAAGCGGCTCGGTCATTGCCGGCGGGATGTATGTCCCCTTGGGCTCGGGATTCACCGCGGCGGGAATGTCGCTGAAAATGCGGCGGATGCGACGCTCCATCTCATCCGCGTCAAAGTCGCCCACCACTATTATGGCCTGCAGGTCAGGGCGGTACCACTTGTGGTAGAAGTCCAGTATTTCCTGGCGCTTGAAGCCGTTAATCACCTCCAGGGTGCCGATTACATTGCGTTCGGCCTGTTTGGATCCGCGGTATATCAGGTTGGTCTGCTGGTTGGCCATACGGCTGCGGCTGTCGTCGCCCAGGCGCCACTCTTCGCTAATCACGCCGCGCTCGTCGTCCAGCGCCTTCTGTTCGCAGCTGATGTCGCAAGACCAGTCGCGCAGCACCATCAGCACGCTGTCCACGAAGCTGTCGCGCACCAGCGGGACGTTGCTCAGGTTGTAGACCGTCTCCGTCTTGGAAGTGTAGGCATTCACATTATAGCCAAAGCGGACCCCTTCGTCGGCCAGGAACTCCAGGATGCGCTTGTCGGGGTAGTGCCTGGTGCCGTTGAAGGCCATATGCTCCAGAAAGTGGGCCAGGCCGTTCTGGTTGTCCTCTTCTTGCAGGGCCCCCACATTGTGCGCAATGTAAAATTCGGCAGTCCCGGCAGGTATCTCGTTGTGGCACAGATAGTAAGTCAGTCCGTTGCCAAGTTTGCCCACCTTGAATTCCGGGTCGGAGGCGATGGGCTGGGAAAAGAGGCAAAACGAGCAAAGGAGTGCCGCAAGGCACAGGCAGATTCTTTTCATACTTGAGAAGATATGTTAAAAGTTGCAGCCTATGGTGATTTCTGCAATGTTGCGGGTGCGGCCGGCCAGGAATTCGGGCTGGGCCAGCAGAGAAGTGAGGGTGTCGGAGATTTTCAGATAAATCTCAAACTTCTCAAAAGATTTGGCAAAGGTCACCGACAGGCAGCCTCCGGCACGGGCGGCGGTGTCATATTCGTATTTGCGGTCCAGCCAATAGTCGAAGCTTTTCAGCCGGGTAGAAGTGGTCTCTACATAGGTGCCGTCGGCCTTTTTCACGCCCCAGCCCATCTGATAGATGCCGGTAAGGGAAGGAATGATGGAGCAGTAGCCCAAATCAAAATCTTTCTCCAGGAACAGTTCACCGCCTACGCGGCTGAAGGAGTGGTTGCGGAAGAAAGGATAAATCTGTGTCACCTGGGTGCGGGCAAAGTATGTCGCCTTTGCGCCAATGGTAGCGGCGGGCCTGTTGCCGTAGGCATCTATAAACCAGCGGTAGTCCAGGGCGGCGGTCATATCGCCTCGGTCGGTGATGCGGCTCTTGGTGGTGTATTCCACTATGGTGTTGCCGCCGGGCTGGGTCACGTAGTTGAAGCGGTTTTCGTCGGTATTCACCACATTGTAGCTGAAGTCGGCTGCTATCCTGTGGATATCCTTGCCTGCGGGAATCAGCAGCGTGCCGTTGTAGGCAAACTCAAAGCCGCCGAATTCAAAGAATATGGGAGTGGTGGCAGAGCGCTTGCCGTAGTAGCCTGCCTGCTTGCGGTAGGTGAATTCGTTTACGAACTTCTCAAACAGCACCATCTGCAGGGAAGCACCGTAATAGCGGTTGTCCAGGGGGACGTGTCCGCTGTCAGATATAAAATTGCGGTCTCCTTCAAGCTCTTCAACTGTGCCGAAAAAGCCGCCGCGGTCGGTCTGGATGAAATACTGTGTACCGGTGGTTCCGTAGATGCCGCCGCGGATTTGCTCCAGAAGGCTCTCGTACTGCCCGTACAACCCCACCATAAAATTGCGGGAAGGGTGCCAGGCCAGGCCGGCCTTGAGGTCCAGATTGGTCAGGATGTTGGAGAACCTGGGGTCCTTGACCTTGGTCTGGTCCCCGGCCTCGTAGTTGACGTTGAAGCCGAGTGACCAGTCAGAGTCAAGATTGAGCGACAGGCCTCCTGTGAGATCGTAGAGCTCGCGCTTTTTGATTCCGACCATTTCGGGATCGCTCTCATAAAAGCCTATCGGGTGAAAATCGGGGCGCATCAGCACCGGTCCGCACATATCCTTGCCTGAGAAGTGGGACCAGGCCAGCTTGCCGTGGAAAGTTATCAGTTTCGATATCCTGTAGTACGATTCGGTGGAGGCGCCAAAGGTAAAGTCGTCGGCCGATTCTTCCAGAGCAATCAGCGCGCCGTTGCTTTTGACGGCATTAGCCTCTACCATTGCCACACGCCCGCTCCAGAAGCCCATAGCGGCGGGGTTGGAAACAATAAGCTGTGGCGTGGTCTGCTGTACCAGCCTGAAATCGCGCACCTGCCCGTCGCCGGCTTCCGCCAGCAGGGCGGGAGCCAGTGCAAGGGCCAGAAGTGCCAGGATACGAAGTTTCATAGGTTGATTATTTCTTCAGTGAAGCTACTTTACGCTGGTGATAATCCTTGGCCATATCGTTGGTGTCGGAATAGATGATGTGGGCGCCTGCAGCGATGGATGCCTCAGCATCAATGCCGCTGGGATCGGTGCTGCCACTAACATCGTCGGTGCCGCCTGCATAGTTGTAAACCAGCTTGCCTGCGTTCTCTTCCAGAGCCTCGGTGGCCTCTTTATCCACATTCCTGTATGCAGTGTAGCCCATACCGTTGGTCATAGGGAGATATCCGGTGAGGATGTCGGTAGAGAAGCGGGGCTTGCTGTTGGCCACATTGGTACTTACCCAAACTTCAAAGGCGTCCACAACGTTGTCCTTGGGGAACTTGGGGAATTTGAATGCGTCCGCAGTGCCGCAGTATGTGTCGTATGCGTCTTTGTTCTGAGCAATAGCGGTAGCCTCTTCTTTAGATATATTCGCAATGAAGAATGCAGGAGCACTGTTGGCAACAACCCAGGCGGTGCCGGGATTCAGAGAAATACCGGAGAGGTAGTTGGCTGCAGGGATGTTCTCAGAAACTGAATATTTTGCTGCTTTGAATGCAGTGACGCTCTTGTTGTTCATCCAGTAGTAAGATGCATTGCTGAGGTCAACTGACTCGGCCACGGTCTGTGTGTGGTCGATTGCGCCGAACAGGGCCACTACTATCTGAGAGTATGCAGGAATCTTGACCTCGGAGTCAAACCACCAGTATGCGCTGTAAGAAGGAAGCCAGTTTGCGGTTTCGAACAGGAGGGTGGTAGCATCAAGCCAATAGTTCTGCTTCATGCTGGGCATGGACGGAGCACCGCCGGCAAAAACGATGTCAGATGCATCAGCCTCCATTTCGGAGTTGTTGTAGAGGATTATATATGCATCGTCGAAATACTTTTTATTCAAAGCTGAATTGTTGCAGCCGGTGGTGTAAACCTCCTTGATGATGATCTGCTGGCTTACAACCTTGTTGAGGTTCAGATTGAACGATCTGTCGCCGTTTTTGGATACATAGATGGCGTTGTTGGCGCCGTTGAATGTCAGGCGCTGGCCATCTTCTGCAGTCTTATAGGTAGCTGTAGCTGCATAAGTGCCTGCGGGG
>JAEETP010000091.1 GCA_016290415.1 Bacteroidales bacterium | reverse complement strand
GGTGGCTTTCGGCGTGCGTGGTGATGCCGAAATGCTTGAGCAGCACGCCGCTGGTGCGGGTATCCTCCGCCAGTATCAAGTCAACACTCTGCAGCACCTCAACCGCCCTGGGAGTCATATCGCCAAGGTTGCCGACGGGCGTGGGAACTATGTAGAGTTTTGACATACTTTACAAAGATAATAAAACTTATTTTACCGGACGGACCGCCAGTCCAAGATATCGATTGTAGTGGTACGTACCGCCTGTTGTAGACAAGAAGAAAAATCCGCCTGCTAATGCCGGATCTCCCGGGTGGAGAGAAGACGACCAGTAGTAGCCCCTTACGCCTTCGTCGAAGGACCCGACTCCATTCATACGGCCGGCGGCAGGGAAGAATATGCTTTTACCATTGTTCCTGCTGGTTAGACGCCTTCCATACACTCCGTTGAGTGTTTCCCAAGTCTGGGTACAAGCGTCCAACAATTCCACAAAGTCCTCTCTGGTGGGCATTCGCCATATTCCGTCCCAATTAGCAAAGGCCGCATCGTCCGCCCTGTCCAACGTCATCTTGTTGTCGACCTCACCATAAGTGCTCTGATTATTGTATTTGGAAAGCACTTTGCCTGTGCCGTTGCTCCAACTATATGTTGTCCAGTGATAATCACTCTTAGGCCCAACCTCGCCCCAGGCAAAATAGTCACCATACTCCTCGGGACTGTCGGCTCCGACATTGCAGGTCGCCCATTTGAGTCCGCTAGGCAATTCCAGGTCCACCCACTCGTATTCATCCTCCTGCTCCGTAACCGTCACGGTACAAGTGCCGGTCTTGCCGCCGTCCCTGGTCGTTACGGTAATTACCGCGATGCCGGCTCTGACGGCCGTAATATGGCCCGAAGCGTCTACTGTTGCCGCAGAAGTATTATCCGAGCTCCAGACCACGCTCTTGTCGGTCGCGTTTTCGGGTTCAACTACCGCCGACAGGGATGCCGATTTACCTTCATAAACCGTAATCTCGTCCGGATCGATCCTGACCGACGTAACGGCGACATTGCTCACCGTGACCGTGCAACTGCCGCTGACGCCGCTGCCGTCATTGGCAGTAACCGTTATCTTGGCTATTCCCGCTCTGTGACCACTCACGACGCCCGTGCTGCTTACAGTGGCCACCTCTGTATCATCACTTGTCCATACCACGCTCTTGTCCGCCGCGTTATCCGGCAGAACAGCAGCCACAAGGGTAACCTTTCCACCCACATCCACGCCGGCGTCGCTCACCGTGATGCTGCTCACCATAATCTGCGTTACGGTAACGGTACAGTTGGCACTCTTGCCGCCTGCGGTAGCTGTTATCGTCGCTGTTCCCATCCCCACTGCAGTGACCCTGCCGGAGGCATCTACGGTGGCGACAGAAGCTGTGCTTGAGGTCCAACTGACGCTTTTGTCGGTAGCATTGGCCGGCAGCACCGTTGCATTAAGTTTTTCAGAGGCCCCGGTCTCCAGGACAATGCCTGTCTTGTTGATTGTAATGCTTGACACAGGCACCTGTGCCGGCTTGACGGTAACTCGGCAGCTGGCCGTAAAGAGGCCGTCGGCGGTGGTCACGGAGATTACCGCCGTACCGGCCGACTTCGCCGAAACCCTGCCGGAGGCGTCTGCCACTGCCACGGAAGAATTGCTGGAAGACCAGGTCACGGCCCTGTCGGTCGCGTCTTCCGGCGCTATGGCAACAATCAGTGTTTCAGATTCTCCCTCCTCCAAAACGATTTCGTTTTTATTGAGGCTTATCCCTGTCACGGGAACGATTACGGTAATCTGACAGATAGCAATGCAATTGCCGGCCTTTGCCGTGATGGTGGCGTGCCCCGCCGACACGGCCATTATTTCTCCATTCTGGTTGAAGCAGGCGACGCCGGGTGCGTCGGACGACCAGTTGACTGTTTTTACCGAAGCGTTCTCCGGATAGACTGTGGCCGTGATTGTCACTGTCCCGCCCTTTGCCACCGTGGCCTCGGACCGGCTCAGCGTAATGTCCGTAACCGGCACAAACGGTATATACGAAGTGACTTCGCAGGCGGCGATGTGACCGCCGTCGGCCGTTGTCACGGTGATGGTGGCGGTGCCGGCCGTCTTGGCGGTAACCTTTCCGTTCTGGTCCACATCGGCGATATCGGGATTGGTGGATGCCCACGCATATGACTGGTCCGTAGCGGTCTGCGGCAGCACAGACGCGGTCAGCGTCTCGCTCTCACCAACCATCAGGTTAAGCGAGCTGCGGCTTATCTCTATCGATTCTACACGGACTATCTTTTTGCTCACCGACACGGCGCAGGCAGCGTACCTGTCGCCATTGGTGGCCACTATAGCGCACACGCCCTCCTGCCCGGCTATTACCTTGCCGTGGGTATCAACTGTCGCAACGCTCTCGTCGCTGCTACTCCAAGTGACTCGCCTCTTTGTTGCGTCGTCCGGTTTTACGGTGGCGGTAAGCTTGGCCGATTCACCCTCCAGCAGGGTCAGCGTAATACAATCCAGCGTCACCGAAGTCACAGGAATCGTCTTTTCATTTACCTTGACTGTACAGGAGGATGTTATAAGCCCGGCACCGGCCGTGATTTCGGCTTCGCCGGCACCGACGGCTGTCACAAGGCCATCGTCCGTAACCGTGGCCACCGTAGGGTTGTCGGTTATCCAAAATACAGTCGGATCGGTGGCGTCGGCGGGCTTCACCAGCGCACCCAGTTGATAAGACTGCCCGACCTCCATATCCACCAGGGCCTTGCTGACGGTAACAGATGCCACGTCGATATCCTTTTTACAGGATACCAACAAACAGAGCAGGAGCGTTACTATCAACAGTCTCTTTTGCATAATCAATTATTCTTTGACAGCCCGGACGGCCATACCCCAGTACCGTCGGTCAAATGACGTATCGGTACTGGACGAATTAAAGCACAGATTGTACGCGAAACTGGGGGCATTCGTATAAAGGGTCGTCGACCAATAGTATCCTTCCGATTTCTTGTTATTAACAAGAGTTCCTTCACTATAGCCGCCGGCCGGGAAGAATATACTCTTTCCGTTGGACTTGCTTGTAAACAACTCTCCCTCGACCCCGTTCTGGGTTGTCCAGGTACGTGTACAGTACACGAGCAATTCATTGAACTCCGCTCTTGTGGGCATTCGCCACGATCCACCCCAGTTGACCCGGGCAGCATCGTCATCCAGTTCCAAGGCCTTCCTGTTATCTACGATTCCATAAGAACCTTGCTGGTTGTACTTTGTCAAATGAAGATAATTCCCTGTACACCATATATAGGTTCCCCATTCGTAACGGTTCTTGGGAGTGAGCTCACCCCAGGAGTAATAATTGCCAAATTCTTCTGGAGTGGCAGCTCCGATATTGTATGTCGCCCACTTGAGATGCGACGGCAACCCCAGATCCACCCATTCGTGCTTTGTCCATACCTTCACGGAACAAATTGCGGTCCTGTTGCCGTTGTTGGTGGTGACCGTTACGGTCGCGGTACCGGCACTTACGGCCGTGACCTTGCCGGCAGCATCCATGCTTACCACCGAGTCATCGGAAGAGCTCCACGTGACACTCTTGTCCGTAGCGCTGTCTGGCTCAACCGAGGCCACAAGGAGGGCTGTCTCGCCCTCTTCAAGTGAAAGGCTGGTTTTGTCCAGAACCACCGATGCCACGTCAATTTCTCTAACAGTCACTATGCAGCTGCCGCTGACACCGCTACCGTCCTTTGCCGTGGCAGAGATTGTCGCCGTGCCTGACGCCAGGCCTGTAACGACGCCGGTATTGCTGACTGTGGCCACACCGGGATTGGAAGATGACCACGTCACTTCCCTGTTCTCGGCCGAGGCGGGGGTCACGGAAGCGGTCAATGTCACAGTAGCGCCTACCACAATGTTAGCGTCTGGCAATGTGATGCCGCTCACCGGTATCGGCGTGACAACCACGGTGCAGCGGGCGCTCTTGCCGCCAGCACTTGCCGTTACGGTAGCCGATCCGACACCCGTGGCAATGACTTTTCCGTTTGAATCGACCCTCGCAACTGAAGTATTGTCGCTTGTCCAGGTCACGGTCCGCTCAGAGGCATTGAGGGGAGTTACCGTAGCAGTCAGAGTTTCGCCGGTGCCGTAGACCATATTCAGAGCTGTCCTGTCCAATATTACGCCTGTAACGGGCACATCGGCGGCTTTGACGATGACCCTGCAAGAGGCGCTCTTGCCACCATCATAAGAAGTGGCTGTGATTATTGCCGTTCCAGCCTTGTTGGCCTTTACGACACCGGTATGGCTGACCGTAGCCACCTGCGAATCACTGGAAGACCAGATGATCAGCTGCTGTGTTGCGCTGTTAGGCGATACAGCAGCAGCCAGTGTGGCCGAACTGCCCACGTTCATTGTCATATTGCCCGCATCCAGCGAAATTCCTTCCACTGGAACGCGCACATCCTGGTCCGAAACTGGTCGCAAGGAAAGCCCAAAACAGCGATAGCCATAGCCAGTGAGAACCTCTGTGGGGGAGAATACTACTTTCCACGCGTTGCAGGAATTTACGGTATACAGGGATGATGTCCAATAACAGCCCTGGGCGCCGGCATTGTAAGATTCGGATGCCTTAATGTAGCCTGCCGCAGGGAGGAAAATACTGTTGCCGTTGGTCTTGCTCTCTACCAACGCCCCCTTTACACCACCGCGCGTCGTCCACGTCCAGGTGCAGTTGCTCTGAAGTTCCTCGAACTCCGCTTCGGTCGGCATCCTCCAGGCATCGCCCAGCCTGATTCCGACAATATCGTCCTGCGGCAGCAGTATGGTCGTGTTGTCTACCGTACCGACGGAAACGTCAATGTTGTATTTGGTAAGTTTGTTATAAGAGCCATTGCTCCAGTAGTATGTCTGCCAGCCGAAATTGTTCTTGGTCTCGACCTCACCCCAGGCGTAATAATCGCCGTAATCCTCGGGATTGACTGCCCCCAGGTTGCGGGTAGCCCACTTGAGGCCCGAAGGCAATCCCAGGTCGGCCCAGTCACCTTCGGGAGGAGTCAGCTCGGAAACCTTTACGGAGCATATCGCGGTCTTGCTGCCGTCGTTGGAAGTGACAGCCACAATCGCGGTGCCGGCCGTCTTGGCGGTAATCTTTCCGTTCTGGTCCACATCGGCGATGTCGGGATTGGTGGAGGCCCACGCATATGACTGGTCCGTTGCGGTCTGGGGCAGGACAGACGCGGTCAGCGTCTCGCTCTCCCCCACCATCAGGTTAAGCGAGCTGCGGCTTATCTCTATCGATTCTACACGGATTATCTTTTTGCTCACCGACACGGCGCAGGCAGCGTACTTGTCGCCATTGGTGGCCACTATAGCGCACACGCCCTCCTGCCCGGCTAATACCTTGCCGTGGGTATCAACTGTCGCAACGCTCTCGTCGCTGCTACTCCAAGTGACTCGCCTCTCTGTTGCGTCGTCCGGTTTTACAGTGGCGGTAAGCTTGGCCGATTCACCCTCCAGCAGGGTCAGCGTAGCACAATCCAGCGTCACCGAAGTCACCGGAATCGTCTTTTCTTTTACCTTGACTGTACAGGAAGATGTTATAAGCCCGGCACCGGCCGTGATTTCGGCTTCGCCGGCACCGACGGCTGTCACAAGGCCATCGTCCGTAACCGTGGCCACCGAAGGGTTGTCGGTTATCCAAAACACAGTCGGGTCGGTGGCGTCGGCGGGCTGCACCTGCGCACCCAGTTGATAAGACTGCCCTACCTCCATCTCCACCAGGGCCTTGCTGACAGTAACCCCTGTCACGTCGATATCCTTTTTACAGGATACCAACAAACAGAGCAGGAGCGTTACTATCAACAGTCTCTTTTGCATAGAATTACAAATTTATAAATAATCAAAGAAATGTGTTATATTTGTTTTCAGTCAGAAAAGAATATCTTTATCCCTACTATGTTCATAGAGAACACAAAAAATCCGGGCTGGATTGAGGTGATTTGCGGCTCGATGTTTTCAGGAAAAACAGAAGAGCTGATACGCCGCCTGCGCCGCGCCCAGTTTGCCAACCTCCGCGTGGAGATATTCAAACCCGCAATTGACACCCGCTACTCTGAAGAGGAGGTGGTGTCGCACCAGGGTAACAGCATCCTCTCCACACCGGTGGATTCCAGTTCCAGCATCATTATGCTGGCCGGCAATGTGGATGTGGTGGGCATAGACGAGGCCCAGTTTTTTGACGAAGGCATTGTGGACGTAGTGCAGAAACTGGCCTCGGCCGGCATCCGCGTGATAGTGGCCGGCCTGGATATGGATTTCCGGGGCAAGCCTTTCGGCCCTATGCCGGCGCTGATGGCGGTGGCGGAATATGTCACCAAGGTGCACGCCATTTGCGTGCGGTGCGGCGACCCCGCCAACTTCTCACACCGGCTCATCTCCAGCGAAAAGCTGGTTGAGCTGGGTGAAAAGCAGACTTACGAACCTCTCTGCCGCCACTGCTACGAAAAGGCGATGGCAGAGTCTAATAAAGCTTAAGCTCTCCTATCTCGATTCCTTTGCAGCCGGCCTGCATAATGGGCACCAGCTCTCCGTCAAGGTTTTCGACCTCATCGGCATCTTTGATGAATGTGTGGCTGTGGCCGCCTATGATGAAGTCTATGTTGCGGGAATTCGCCGCCATAACCTGGTCAGACGGGTTCTCTTCGTTGCCGCCGGTAAATCCCAGGTGAGACAGCAGTATCACCAGGTCGCAGCGTTTGGTCTTCTTCAGGAACTCGGCCCAGCGGTTGACCTCTTCTATGGTGTTCAGTGATTTTATCCCTTCTATGTTCTGGGCAGCGACCATACCGCGCAGGCGCACCGTGGCGCCTATAATGCCAATCTTGTAGCCGCCGCGCTTGACAATCACGTAGGGCTGCACATAGCCTTCCAGAGGAGTGCCGGTAAAGTCGTAGTTGCAGCAAACGGTGGGATATTTTGCCTGGGAAAGACGGCGTGCGAACTCTTCCTGGCCGTTGTCAAACTCGTGGTTGCCTATGGCTACGGCGTCGTAGCCCAACAGGTTCATAAGGTCGCGCTCAAGATCGCCCTTTCCTATGTTGAAATAGGGCGTGCCCTGGTTGTAGTCGCCTGCATCCAGCAGCAGGACCTTGTTCTTGCCAAACTCTGCGCGGACGCTATCTATGAAATAGTACCTGCGTTCCACGCCGCCGCTGCCGGCGTTGCGGCCGGTGCGCACGGGTTCAATCTGGCTGTGGGTGTCGTTGGTATGAAGCACCACCAGCTTCTGTGCCTTGGAGGGCAGCGCAACCGCCGCCAAAATCATCAAACTGATAAATATGCGCTTCATACTACCTCTCTTTAGGGTTGATTATTACCACGCGGCCGTCCTTTTTAAGGTCCAGGGACTTGCCTGCCGCCATCGTATCTTTCATCTCCGAGATGATGACATCCTTGAGCTGGATGCCGGTGTCGCGGCGAATCAGGATGCCGTCGCCCCAGTCGATGCCGTCGCCGCCGGTCACCAGAAAGTCTATGGTTGCCACGGTGTAGACCTTGTCAGGGTCAAGTTTCTGGCCGCCGACAGTGCATTCGGTCAGGCGGTCGCCGTCTACCTTGATCCTGACACCCGAGAGCGCCTCAAACTTGTTTTTGCGTGCCATCTTCTCGAAGATGCGCTTCAGGGCGGCGCCCTCTACATTCAGGATTGTGAGATTGTTGTTGAAGGGGAAGATGGAGACCACGTCATATACCCGCACGGCGCCCTTGGGCAGGTCGGTGCGGATGCCGCCGAAATTGAGCAGGGAGATATCTATCTTCTCTCCGGAATACTTCTCTGCAAAACTGCGCAGCGCATCCACGGCATAGTTGCTCAGGCCGCTTTCGGGGGCCTCTTTGGAATACACGCCGTTGCTGTAGCATACTATCTCCTGCAGGGGAGCCATAAGAGAG
>JAEETP010000090.1 GCA_016290415.1 Bacteroidales bacterium | reverse complement strand
GAAGGCATCAAGCTTTTCCCGGGCGCCGACATCGGCATTAGACTCACCGACAATCTGCGCCTTTTCGGCTCCTGGAACACATCTTACAGAATGCCGACCTTCACCGACCTGTATTATTCGGTGGGCGGGCATCTGGCCGACCCCAACCTAAAGGCAGAGAAACTCAACGCGCTTGAGACCGGAATCAAGTACTCTGTCGGCGGCCTCAAACTAAACGCCGCCGTTTTCGCCCACCGCGGCTACGATATGATAGACTGGATTATGGATACATCGGCCGGTGAGTATGCCCCTTGGACCAGTATGAACCACACCATGATCGGCACCATAGGCCAAGAGGGCTCAGTACAGCTGAACCTGCCCGAGATGCTGCACCGGCCGGACTTCTTCGTACAGAACATCTCCTTCGCAGCGCTGCATATGGAGCAAAGCAAGGACCTTGAAGAGCACTTGCGGAGCCTTTATTCCATGGAATATATCCGATACAAACTCAACTCCCAGGTCGACTTTGCCCTCCCCCTGGGCATAACAGCCAACGTTGCATATACTTATGTGGACCGGGCCACCGAATCGGAACTGATAAAGCCATATCACCTGCTGGATGCAAAAATTTCTTACATCCTTCGAGAGCGCGTTGCCTTCTACATCCGCGCAAACAATATCCTCAATCGCCCCTACTACGACTTTGGTGATATTCCGCAGCCGGGACTTTGGATAATCGGTGGCATTTCTTTCGGAATTTATTAGTAGCTTTGTCCGTATGTTACGGACTATCAGGATTATACTCGCAGCGCTGGCTTTTGCCGGCATCACGCTGCTCTTTTTGGATTTTACAGGCGCGACTCACGCCTTTCTGGGCTGGCTGGCCAAGATTCAGCTGCTGCCGGCGATACTTTCCGTTAATGTAGTGGTAATAGTGGCGCTGGTGCTGCTGACACTGATTTTCGGACGAATCTACTGCTCTGTGATCTGCCCGCTGGGCGTGATGCAGGACATAATTGCCTGGCTTGGCAAGCGCGGCAAAAAGAAAAACCGCTTTAAATACAGCTACTCCAAGCCCAAGACCTGGCTGCGGATTGTGATGCTGGTGATAATGGTGATATCGATTGTGTTCGGTATAGGCGCCATCACCGCCCTGCTGGCGCCCTACAGCGCCTACGGCCGCATTGCCTCCAGCTTCTTCGCACCGCTTTACGCTCTGGTAAACAACCTGTTCGCAGCGCTCGCAGAGCGCACCGGCAGCTATGCCTTCTACCCTACCGAAGTCTGGGGCAAGGCCCTCGCAGTGGTTATTGTGGCTGCGATTACGCTTATCGCACTGGCCATACTTGCCTGGCGCAACGGCCGCACCTACTGCAACACCATCTGCCCCGTGGGCACCGTGCTGGGCTTCATCTCCAAGTTCTCGCTGCTCAAACCGGTGATTGACACCGAAAAGTGCACCGGCTGCAAGCTTTGCGGCCGCGGCTGCAAGGCGGCCTGCATCGACACCGAAAACCACAAGATAGATTACAGCCGCTGCGTGGCATGCATGGATTGCATCTCCATCTGTAACAGCGGCGCAATTTCTTACAAACCGGTTTGGGGCGCTGCCAAGAAGGGCGAGGTCAAGGTAGATGCCGGCCGCCGCGCCTTCATAACCACCGCAGCGCTGCTTGGCGCCACCGCGCTGGAGGCCAAGACCGACATCGTCGCCAAGAAGAATCCGGCACCTGCAACGCGCATCACGCCGCCCGGCAGCGTCAGCGCCAAAAACCTGACCGACAAGTGCATAGCCTGCCAGCTTTGCGTTCAGGCCTGCCCCAACAATATCCTTAAGCCATCCTCCGACCTGAATCACTTTATGCAGCCGGAAGTGGTCTATAACGACACCTACTGCCGGCCCGAATGTACCGCCTGCAGCGAGGTCTGCCCCACCGGCGCCATCCGCCCGATAAGCAAGGAGGAGAAATCCTCTACCCAGATCGGCCATGCAGTGTGGTACAAGGAGCTTTGCATCCCGCTGACCGAGGGCGATGCCTGCGGCAACTGCGAGCGCCACTGCCCTACCGGCGCCATCACCATGGTAGAGTATCCCAAGCCCGACGGCAAGATAGCCAAAGTGCCCGCCGTTGACACCGCCAAATGCATCGGCTGCGGCGCCTGCCAGGCCCTGTGCCCCGCCCGTCCGGTGAGCGCTATCCGCGTAGAAGGCCACGAAATCCATCACACCATTTAATTGACACCGACCATGAGCAATATAGACAGAAGAGAATTCCTGAAAGGGCTGTCGATGGCCACAGCAGGCGCGGCAATGACCGCCGGCGGCATCAGGCTTAACGCTGCTGAAACTGAAGAAACTGCCGGCAAAATGGAGTATCGCACTTCAAAGACGGGCGATAAGGTGTCGCTGCTGGGCTTCGGTTGTATGAGAATGCCCACGGAAGACGGGACACGCAACTCGCCGGTGAATATGGAAGCGCAGATGCGGCTGATAGACTACGCGATGGAGCACGGCGTGAACTACTACGACACCGCGCCCGTATATGTCGGCGGCAAGAGCGAAGGGATTATGGGAGAGTGTCTCTCCCGCCACCCGCGCGACAAGTATTTCATTGCTACCAAGATGTCCAACGCCTGGGGCGATATGTCGTTTGCCGCTTCTAAGAAAATGTACCTGAACTCCTTCAAACAGCTCAGGACAGATTATATAGATTATTACCTGCTGCATAACATCGGAGCCGGCATTGACATCTTCAACAAGCGGTTTATGGAGAACGGGCTGCTGGAGTTCCTTCTGGAAGAGCGCGAGGCGGGTCGCATCCGCAACCTGGGCTGGAGTTTTCACGGCAACAAGGAGACCTTCGACCATATTCTCTCTCTGCACGAACAGTACAACTGGGATTTCGTCCAAATCCAGCACAACTACCTGGACTGGAACCACGCCGGCGGCCGCAATGTGAATTCTTCCTATTTATACGAAGAACTTGCAAGCCGTGACATCCCCGTCGTCATTATGGAGCCGCTTCGCGGCGGAGCACTGGCCAACGTGCCAGAGACCGTCTCGAAGAAGATGCTGCAACGCAGGCCCACAAGCAGCATTGCCAGCTGGGCTTTCCGTTTTGCCGGCACTCACCCCAAAGTACTCTGCGTACTGAGCGGAATGACCTATATGGAGCACCTCCAGGACAACCTGGGCACGTACTGCAACTTTGAGCCCTGCAGCGCAGAAGAACTGGAATTCCTGGAGCGCATCGCCAAGGAGATGGTTGAATTCCCGGTGATAGACTGCACCGGCTGCGACTACTGCATGCCCTGCAAATACGGTGTGGACATCCCCGGCATCTTCTCTCACTACAACAAATGCGTCAAGGAAGAGCTGATGCCGATATCATCTGACGACGACAACTACCGCAAATTGCGCCGCGCCTTCCTGATCGGCTACGACCGCAGCGTGCCTGCCCTGCAGCAGGCCAACCACTGCATCGGTTGCAGCGAATGCATCCACAAATGTCCCCAGGATATAAAAATCCCTGCCGAGATGCGACGCATAGACGAATTCGTCGAACGCCTCAAACAGGGCAGGGAATTCTAATCTAACAGATTACTCTACACCCACCATTATCAGGGAAGTGAGGTTGTTCTGGTCCAGAACGGACTTGAGAGCACCCTTTACGTCGTCTTTGGTGATAGTGTCGAGTGTCTCGAGATAGTTCTTGTCCATATCTACGCCTGAATGCAGGTAGTCTGCCAGCTGGGCGGAGAAGTATGAATTCTCACGCTGGTTTGACTTATACTCCTTGGCAAGATACTCCTTTGCCTTTGAAAGGTTTTCTGCGGAAGGCCCGTTCTTCACGAACTCTGCCACAAGTTCTGCAACCCGATGTTCGGTGTAATCCACCTTCTCCGGATTGGTCTGGTAGATAATCTGGACTACCGCATTCTGCTCCGGAATGTCGGTGGTCTCACCACGGGCGGTTATCGAATACGTTGCCCCCTCCTTCTCGCGGATCTCTTCCAGGAGAACCATGGAGAGAGTCTGGCAGGCGATATCAAAGGCGAGTGAATTCTTAAGGTTGTAAGCATAATCGCCAGAATTCAGTGTAAGGCTGACGGCCGTTGGAGTACCCATCTGGCGATCGAACTTGCGGGTAACGACTCCCTTATGGAACTCGTTGCCGCTGAGGGCATAGTTCTCGTGAACCTTCTTCTTTGCGGGGAGCGATGCTATATACTTGGCGATAAGGGGCTTTGCCTCTTCCAGGCTGATGGCGCCGGTAATCACGAAATTGAAATCGGCGGCATTGGCAAAACGCTCCGAAGCCATCTGCAATGTGCGGAAATAATCGACCTTGTCCAAATCGACGGATTTGAGGCGGTAGCCGCGTTCCGGACGGACACTGATATATTTCAAACTATCCTGTAAAGCCGACATGGGCTGCGCCTCCTGGTTTGCAAGTGCTGCTGCGGTCTTGGTTTTCCAAGACTGGAATGCCTCGTCATCTATGCGCAAGGAGGTAAAATAGAGATAGTTCAGCTGCAGGAGAGTTTCAAAATCCTTGGGAGTGGACCATCCACGCAGCGCTTCTGTATACTCACTCACCGCCGGCACGAGTTTTACTTTCTTGCCTGAGAGGGCCTTTGTTATCTCCGTCTGGGAGAAGTTGCCAAGACCGGCCACGTCTATCAGTTCGTTGATTGTGGCAAGATTGACAAGATCTTCGTCCGGATATAGGGACTTGCCGCCAAGACTGAGAGCCCTGAAGAGCACCTCATCCGCATTGAAATCTGTCTGGCGGAAATATACGGTAGCTCCGTTGGAAAGAATCAGTTTGGTGTAGCCGAACTCTGCGGGCTCCTGTTTCTTGATTTTGCCTTTCTTTGGTTCCCATGCAAGGAGCGGCTGGTCAGAAACCTGATCTTCGTAGGGAGCGATTTCCTCCGCCTCAACCGCTGCCAGAGCGGCCTTTACTTCGTCTTCCGAAGGATATACCACGTCTTCCTTGTCGGGAAGCATACAAACCACCACGAGATTGCCCTCCTTGAAAAGAGAAGCAATCGCCTGGTTGACAACCTCGACCGGAATATTGGGCAGTATCTGCTGGGCAATTGCAAATTCGTTTTCAATGCCCATGATAGGATCTCCGTCTATAAAGTGACGCACATATTCGCGGCAGTAACTTGCACTGGACTTCTTATCCCTCTGGTTGTATGAAGTTTCCAGATTGGTGAGGATATCCTGACGGGCACGCTCGTATTCAGAAGCGGTGAAACCATTGCGGGTTATGCGGAGCATCTCGCGCCAAAGGGAGGTTAAGCCGCGCATGAACTTGGACTCATCACAGACAACCGTACCGGCATAAGCATCCGCAGTCTTGGATATGAAAAAACTTTCATCGCCGATGCCGGCCCTGATAAAGTCGGGATCGGCCTTCTGCGTCATTTCATTGATACGCTGCCTTGCCATATTGCTGGCAACTGTGAGGGCATAATCGTACACATAATAGTTCAGATCGCCTTTTTCCTCCGGCTTTACCGCCTCGTGTTTCTTGAAAATATACGCGTTGGCAATAGGCTGCTCCTTGTCCTTGGCTATGCTTATGATGGGTTCCTTGTTATCCTCAATCGGGATGTAGTAACGCTCGGCTGCATCGGGACCGGCTGCGGGGAGAGTGCCGAATATGTCCTTGATCTTGGCTTCGATGGCGTCGACATCTATGTCACCCACCACTACTATGCCCTGCTGGTCGGGACGATACCACTTCTTGTAGTATGAACGTATTGCATCATAAGGAAAATTGTCAACCACAGACATAAGTCCGATAGGCAATCGGGAACCATATTTGTTGTTCGGGTATATCTCGGGGAGGATCTTTTCCAGCATACGCATCTGCGCATTCTGGCTGGAACGCCACTCCTCATGGATCACGCCCCTCTCATGGTCGATGTCATCCCCTTCGAGCAGCAACGCACCTGCCCAGTCATGGAGAATCAGCAGACAGGAGTCAATTGCAGTCGGGAAAGTCTCCACGGGGACATTGTCTATGTTATAAACAGTCTCGTCAATGGAGGTGTAGGCATTCAGGTCTGCGCCGAACTTCACGCCGATGGACTCGCAGTACTTGATGATGTCGTTGCCGGGGAAATGCTCAGTTCCATTGAAGCACATATGCTCAAGGAAATGGGCAAGACCGCGCTGGTCCTCATCCTCAAGGATGGAGCCGACTTTCTGCGCAATATAGAAATTCGCCTGTCCCCTGGGTTCTTCGTTATGCCTGATATAGTATGTAAGGCCATTCTCAAGCTGGCCGATGCGCACCGCCTGGTCTACGGGAAGCGGCGGAACTTGTTGTGCAAATGCAACTGCAGTGGCTGCAAGCAGCACTGCTGTAAGTAATAATTTTTTCATAATAATCATTTATGCTTGTTGCCACTGGCTCTTGATGAGCTCAACGGCGGCTGGGATGACAACGGCGGGATCGCCAATATTGCCGCACTCAAAGCTGATGTACTTGTCGTATCCCATCTCCTTGAGGGCGCGGAAACCGTCCACGTAGTTATCGACGTCCCCGTCCTCACCGGGATTGCAGCGGTTGGCGCGGCTGGCAATGTGGATGTGCTGCAGGTATTTGGTGCCGGCCGACATCAGGGCAGCGTAGTCGCTGGTCTCTTCTTTCATATGCCAGAAGTCGCCCATACACTTCACGCCCTCGCTCTTTGCATCGCGGCAGATGGCTGCGGCGGCGCTCACGAGACGCAAGTAGAAGCACTCTGCGCGGTTCAGCGGCTCCAGAATCACGGTAGTGCCGCATTTAACGGCATATTCTCCCAACTCGTGAAGCTGCTCGCACAGATAGTCGTAAGTCTCCTGGTTATTGGGTTTGCAGGGCTCCTGACGGCTGAACGCAGGCACCATAATCACGCCTGTGGAGCCGATTTGTCCGGCAGCCTCTACAATGCGGCGCATAGAGGTGTCAAAAGCCTCTTTCTGCACCGGGTCGTCGGCCAGGATAAAACCTTCAAAGCCGGCGCAGATGGCAGAAACTTTAAGGTTGCGGCCTTCAAGAGCCTTGGCCAGGTCGTCGTATTGATTTACAAGCTCCCAGCCGCCCGGCTCGAAACCGGTAACGCCAAGGGATTCGCAGTAGTCCATTTTCTCGGCATATGTCTCGCCAAGGGCCTTGCCGCTTTGGAAAGATATGTTCAGGCGCGCGCCGGTGTCTTTTTTAGCAGGGGCGCAGGATGCCAGAAGAGAGGGAGCCGCAGCCACGGCAGCTGCTCCCAGCAGGGATGTCTTGAAAAATTCTTTTCTGTTCATAGCGCAGACTATTAAATTGTGCCGTCGCCGGGGACAGCGATTACAGGATGCTGCACTGCTTCCAGAGTGCCAAGAGTCAGAGTGTCGGGTTCGCCGGGCAGGTAGTCCATCTCGGAGGCCATAATCTCGTCCCAGGTGATGGTCTTGCCGGTGTAGGCAGCCTCGCGGCCCATAACGCCGGCCAGAGTGGACATAGCGGTCTCGGTGGCCTGATCTATGCCCTCGCCCTTGCGGATATGGTTTATGAGGTCTACGTGCTCCAGCACATATGCATCGTGCTGTTTGAAATTAGCCTCTGCAGCCTTGGCGTCGAACTGCCACAGGATATTGCCGTTATAGTCGCGGATGGTATCGTCTACAGAATTCCACCAGCCCTTGGCGCCGCGCACGGTCTCGCTCACGTTGTTGGAGCAGCCGTTAATCTGACGGCACATAGAGTGCAGGTGAACGCCGTTTTCAAACTCGAAATCAATGCCGAAGTTGTCGTACTGGTCGCCGGTAATGCGCCTCTGGCGGCTGCCGAAACCGGTCGCCTTGATGGGGTGAGCACCGCCCATCATCCACATAAACACGTCGATATTGTGCACGTGCTGCTCCACGATGTGGTCGCCGGAGAGGAACTTCCAGTTGACCCAGTCGCGGATGGCCCATTCCATA
>JAEETP010000089.1 GCA_016290415.1 Bacteroidales bacterium | reverse complement strand
TGCCACTATGATTGGCATCTCGCAGGTCAAGATTCTTCACGGCAAGGGGACCGGCGTGCTGCGCGAGGAGCTCCGTAAGTATCTTAAAACCGTGGCCGGAGTGCTGGCCGTGCACGACGAAGCGCTGGAAATGGGCGGCGCCGGAATAACCGTGGTAGAACTTGCATAGAATTGCGAGGTGTATTATATTCGCGGCGCACATTTGTCCAAGATTTTGATTAAATACAACCATATTAAATCATTATGAAACAAATCATCAAGAGTTTACTGCTTTCCCTGGCAGTAATGTTCTTTGCCGTGCCTGCTTTTGCGCAGGTAACGACTGCTTCTATCAGCGGCCGCGTCACCGATAAGGACGGCGCTGTCCCGGGAGTGACGGTTATAGCTGTCTATGAGCCTACCGCTACTTCTTACTATGCAGTTACCGACAAAAACGGTAACTACCGTATGAGCAACGTCACTGCCGGCGGTCCCTACACCGTTTCTTTCGAGCTCCTTGGCTATCGCGAGGTAGAGAACAAAAACGTGTATGCCCCTCTGGCAGAAAACGCAATTGTGGACGCTGTTTTGGAAGAAGAGAACATCCAGCTCGAGGGCGTGGTACTGGTTGCCGACGCTTCCGAGTCCGGTATGAACATCAAGCGTTCCGGTGTCGGTACTAACGTCAGCCAGCGTACAATGGAGAATCTGCCGACCTCTACCGGCCGCAGCCTCAACGATGTTCTCCGTCTCACCCCTCAGGCCACCACGGGTGTCGGCGGTTTCGCAGCCGGCGGCGGTAACTACCGTTCTTCTTACATCACTGTCGACGGCGCTGCTTTCAACAATGCCTTCGGTATCGGTTCCAACCTGCCTGCAGGCGGCAGCCCTATCTCTCTGGACGCCATCGAGCAGATGACCATCAACATCACTCCGTTTGACGTTCGTCAGAGCGGTTTCACCGGTGCATCTGTCAACTCCGTGACCAAGCGCGGTACCAACGAATTCAAGGTGAGCGTTTATGACTATTACACCACCGACAGGATCCAGGGTACCAAGTATGCCAAGGCAAACGGCGAAATAGGCGAACTTTCCCGTCCCGACAAGGCTGTTTACAGCAACACCGCCGGTATAAGCGTGGGCGGCCCCATCATCAAGAACAAACTGTTCTTCTTCATCAATGCGGAATATGAGCCCAAGACCAGCCCCGCAACCACCCGTCTGGTCAACGACGGCAGCTGGACTCCCGATGCAGGCGGCAGCATAACCCGCCCCACCCGCGAGCAGATGGAGACCATCAAGCAGTATCTCTCCGACAAATACGGCTACGACCCCGGTCGCTACGAGAACTTCTCTGTGGGTACTCCCCTGATCAAGTTGCTGGGCCGCGTCGACTGGAATATCAACCGCAACAACAGCCTGATGCTGCGTTACACCCAGGTTACCCGTAAGACCATTTCTTCTCCTTCAAGTTCTGTCAATCCCCTTGGCGGCGGCGTGGACAATATAGGTTATGACCGCAATACCGGCGGCCGTTCAGGTATCTCTACCGCCCTTCCTTTTGAGAGTTCATACTACTATTCAGAAGATAACTTCTATTCATTTGCCGGCGAGCTCAACAGCCGTCTCTTTGATGGTGAGTTGAACAACCTGCTGCGTGCGACCTATTCTTACCAGACCATTCCCAGAAGTTTCTACGGAAATACTTTCCCCTCTGTGGATATTATGGATGGAAGCAGTGTGTACACCACCTTTGGTCCCGACCCCTTCACCTATGGTAACCTCCGTGACGTTGCCACCATTGTGGTAACCGACGAGGCCACCTTCTCTGCCGGCATACACAATTTCCTGTTCGGTATGCAGTACGAGCACAACCGCACCAAGAACGGCTTTATGCAGGGCGGTTCCGCTCAGTATATATATGGCAGTTGGGATGATTTCGTAAATGACCGCACTCCGGTTTCATTCCTCATCACCCACGGTAACAACGACGAACTCAAGCAGGTATTCCCTTCATTTGACTACAACCAGTTCTCTGTATATCTGCAAGATGAGATGAACATCAGCGAGAGATTCAAACTCACCGCCGGTGTCCGCTTCGAGTTCCCCATCTACCCCGGTATCGAAGGCAACGAGAACAAGAACTTCACCAAACTGTATGAGGAATATGGCAGATACCGCACCAGCGATATGCCCAGCGGCGGTATTAACATCTCTCCCCGCATCGGCTTCAACTGGGACGTGCTTGGCAACCGCAACCTTATTGTACGCGGCGGCACCGGTCTCTACACCGGCCGTATGCCTTTCGTATGGATCGTATCCGTGGCCGGCAACAGCAACTGCCTCCAGAACCAGGTTCAGATGAAAGCAAAGGATATCCGCGAGTCCACCGACGGCAAGGTCAACGGTGTGAACATCCCTCACTTCCACACCTCGATAGACGAGATCACAAGCGAGATGTACGGCGGCAGCTTTGTCCGCAACGAGAATCTGCCTGCCCCCAGTGCAGCAACCATTCTGGACAAGGAGCTCAAGATGCCTGTCACCTGGAAGGCTTCCATCGCAGTGGACGCAACTCTGCCCGGCAATATCAAGGCCAGCGTAGAGGGTATCTACAACAAGAACCTCGTGAGCCCCGTGGTACACGCCACCGGCTATACCACCACCACTATGCAGCTCCCCGGCGAGCCCGGCACAAGAACTGCATACGAGACCATCCCGGCATTGGCCAAGAACCACGCTTACCTGATCACCAACTCCGCCAAGGGTGTTCCTCAGGGCTACTACGCTTCCCTGACCGGCAGCCTCAAGAAAGACTTCAACTTTGGCCTCAGCCTGATGGCAGCCTACACCTACTCTGTATCCAAGAGCCTGAGCGATGGCAATGGCGACCAGATTTCCAGCGCATTCACCGAGACCACCTACACTAAAAACGGCACCAACACCGACGAACTTGGCTACAACAGCTTCGTGTCTCCCCACCGTGTAATTGCCAACGCCAACTACACCATCAAGGAGGGCCGTCACCTGGCCACCAACATCGGTCTGTTCTATGAGGGTTACAACTTTGGCTATGCAGGCGGCTTTGGCGCTTCCCGCTACAGCTATGTCACCAACACCGACTACACCGGTTGCGCCGGCAGTGCCAACCTTATCTACATCCCCACCCAGAGTGAGCTGGCATCAATGCCTTGGGGTGATTTGATGAACAAGGAGACTCTGGTACAGTCCGCTGCAGATAACAAGGCTGCCTACGAGGCCTTTATTGCAGGTGACAAATATCTGAGCAAGCATCGCGGACAGTACGCTACCCGCGGCGGCGCAGTTATGCCTTGGTTCAACCAGCTTAGCGCAAAGGTATCCCAGGACTTCATCTTCAACATTGTCGGCAGGCCTCATACCCTGCGTCTGGGTGTTGACGTAAACAACCTGGGCAACCTCATCAACCCTGCCTGGGGCAATGTCAAGCAGATACAGTCAATTTCTGCTATATCTTACGACAAGAAGGCCGGTACTTATACCTTCAACAGCCCTCAGTGCAAGTTTGACACCTACGCAAGTTATATGTCAACCTGGAGCATCCTCTTCAGCGCACGCTACTTCTTCTAGTCGATTGACTTGACATAATAAAGGGTCTCCGTTTTTCCGGAGACCCTTTTTTATTTTCAGATTATTTAAGTCTTATCAATATGGGGAGGTGGTCGCTGTAGCCGCCGGAGAAGGTATTGCCCTCGTAGCTGCGGTAGGGCTTGCCGTTCTTCATCATAAAGTTGCGCTGGAAAATGTGCGCCCAGTAGTGCTTGTCAAATTTGTCCAGAGCAAGGCCTTTGGCGTGCGGATAGCCGGCCGCTGCAGGCAGCAGGTTCTGGCTCACTATGATGTTGTCGAACAATATCCAGTTGTGGTTGTGGATGCTGGTGCCAAGGCCGGCCTTGTGCATTGCCCACATCGGGTTGAAGTAGTCGCCGGGAGCCACGCCTTCTATCCTCTCGCGGGCGCGCAGCAACTCGCTCAGCGACGGTTCGTCGGGGGTGTCGTTCATATCTCCCATCACCACCACTTTGAGGCCCGGGAATTCCTTGGCCTTTTTCTCTGCGTGGGCGCGGACGGTCTCGGCGCCGGCCCGGCGGAATCCCTGCGAAGAGTACACGCCGCCGCGGCGGGAAAGGAAATGGCACACATAAAAGCAGAACATCTCCCCGTCCAGACGGCCCCATACCGACAGGATGTCCCGGCCAATGTATTCGCGGCCGCTGCGCAGCATCAGCTTCACCGGCTCGCTGCCCACCAGCTTGAAGCGGTCGGGTCGGAAAAACAGCGCCACGTCCACGCCACGGGCATCCTTGCTGTCGTAGTGGACATAACGGTAGTTGGCGGGTTCCATACGGCGCTGGCTCAGAAGGTCTTCCAGCACGGTGTCGTTCTCAACTTCGGATACACCCACGATTGCGGGAAACCCTCCCGGCAGGGAGGCGACGGCGGCAAAAACGTTGCTCAGGTTGTTCAGCTTGGTCTGGTACTTTATGGCATCCCAGCGCTTGTCTCCCATAGGGGTGAACTCTTCGTCGTCTATCCTGGCGTCTTTGGTGGTGTCGTAGAGGTTCTCCAGATTGTAGAACATTATGTTTAGACTTGCCGCCATTGAGAGAAAAAATGTAACTTTGAGCAAATTTAGGAATAATATCTAATGTCGGAAATCAAAGATATCAATTTATGGTCCGAAGGCCAGCGCAAGATTGACTGGGTGCGGGCACATATGCCCCTGCTCAATGATATAGAAGAGCAATTTACTGCGGACAAGCCGTTTGCGGGCGTCAAGGTGGCCGTTTCTGTCCATCTGGAAGCCAAGACGGCCTATCTGTGCCAGGTTCTGGCGGCGGGCGGCGCCGAGGTATATGCCGCTGCAAGCAATGTCCTTTCTACCCAGGACGATGTCGTTGCGGCGCTGGTAAAAAGCGGCGTGAATGTATTTGCAGTGCACGGCGAGAGTCCCGAAGAATATGACCGGCACATCCGCTGCATTGTGGAGCCGGGTCCCAATGTGATTATTGACGACGGTGGCGACATAGTAAGTATGATCCACAGCGAATATCCGCAGCTGATAGAGAATGTGTGGGGCGGGTGCGAAGAGACCACCACCGGCATCAACCGCCTGCTGGCGCGTGCCCAGAAGGGTGAATTGAAATTCCCTATGGTGATGGTAAACAACGCCGAGTGCAAATATCTGTTTGACAACCGCTATGGCACCGGCCAGAGCGTGTGGGACGGCATTATGCGCACCACCAACCTTATAGTGGCCTCCAAGACAGTGGTGGTGGCGGGTTACGGCTGGTGCGGCAAAGGCGTGGCAATGCGGGCCAAGGGCCTGGGCGCCAGCGTCATCGTCACGGAAATAGACCCCATCCGGGCAATGGAGGCGGTGATGGACGGCTTCAAGGTGATGACTATGGACGATGCTGCGCCGCTGGGCGATTTGTTCATCACCGTCACCGGCTGCTGCGACATTGTGTGCGAGCGCCATTTCCGCGCTATGAAAGAGGGCGCAATCTGCTGCAACGCAGGTCATTTTGATGTTGAGGTGGATGTGGCAACCCTTCGAAAGATTGCCACCGAGACCAAGGTTGCCCGCAATAATATCGAAGGCTTCAAGGTAGACGGCAAGTGGATTTATCTGCTTGGCGAAGGTCGTCTGGTGAATCTTGCTGCAGGCGACGGTCATCCGGCTGAGATTATGGATATGAGTTTCGCCATCCAGGCTCTCTCTGCCGCATATATCGTGCGCAACAAGGGGATGCTGCCTTCAACAATGCTGGTAGTTCCGGAAGAGATAGACAAGTTTGTGGCGCGCAAAAAGCTGGCCGCCTGGGGTGTAACCATAGACACCCAGACAGAAAAGCAAAAGGCATATCTTGAGAGCTGATGCGCTACACCCACATAGCATTTGACATAGACGGCACCCTGATTGACACTCAGGATACTTTCACATATTCGTTTGCCAAGACCATAGGCGAGATCAAGGGGATGGATGTGCTGCCCGACGATCTGGTGCAGTACTTTGGCCTGCCCAGTATGGTGGGCATAGAGAAGGTCGGCTTTCCCGACCCGGCGGTGGCGCTGGATCTCTGGGAGAAATACTACCGGGAGATGGCGGCCACCAAAAGCAAGCCATATCCCGGCATCCACGAAGCCATAGAGAGGTTGGCGGCCGCCGGCCTCAAAATGGGAATCATAACCTCCCGCAGCCGCGACGAGTTTGAATACGACCGCAACCTGGACCCCTGGCGGAAGCATCTGTCTGTTGTGATTTGTGCCGATGACACAGTGAAGCACAAACCCGACGGCGAGCCTGCCGAGGCCTTTGCCGCTGCGGCCGGTGTGGCCCGCAGTGCGTGCCTCTACGTGGGCGATACCCCTATGGATGCCCTCTGCGCCGCCAATGCGGGTATGGACTTTGCCCTGGCCGACTGGCGGGGCGATGCCGGAGATGATATTCAGGCAAAATACCGCTTCTCTTCTGCGGGAGAGTTGCTGAAAATAATACTTCAATAGTATGAAACAGTCGTGTAAATACGCCCTTTTGGTCCCCACCAGTATGGGGCTGAGACTTTGTCCCGATGCAGGGCAGCCGATAGCCGCAAGCGACACTTTCCGCCTGCAGGCCACCAGCGCAGAGACCAACGTGGCCAGCGTTGTCTCTTATCTGGGCCTTCCCGTAAAGGTGCTTACATCGTTTGTGGCAGGCAGTCCGTTTGCCTCTTTCATAAAGCAGTCGCTGCGTTCCCGCGGAATGGACTTCGAGGGGCCGGAAGTGCCTCAGGGCGGCCCGTGGGGCTATCGTCACCAGATAAATGTGGCCGACAGCGGCTTTGGCAGCCGCGGCCCGCGCGTGTGGAACGACCGTGCCGGTGAGGTTGGCCGCACACTGGACTCCAAGGACTTTGACCTGGAACGCATCTTTGGCGCCGAAGGGGTGCAGATAGTGCATCTGTCGGGTCTTGTGGCAGCTCTGAGCCCCCAGACAGGGCAGTTCTGCCTGGATATAGTGCGCACCGCCAAAAAATACGGCACGCTGGTCAGCTTTGATCTGAACTACCGCGCATCTTTCTGGGAAGGCCGCGAGGCGGAGTTGAGGGCGATTTTTACAGAAATCTGCGAAAAAGCCGACATCCTTATGGGCAACGAAGAGGACTTCCAGCTGGCCCTGGGCATCTCCGGCCCCGAAGCGGGAGGCTGCGGCCTGACCGCCAAGATGGACGGATTTAAAAATATGATAGCACTGGTAAGCGGGAAGTTCCCCGGCGTGAAAGTCTTTGCCACAACTCTTCGCGAGGTTATTGACACAGGCGAGCACAACTGGGGCGCCCTGCTGCGATGTGATGGCAAATGGTTCACCGCCGAGCCGCGCAGGATACACGTCCTGGACCGCATAGGAGGCGGCGACGGCTTTGCCGGCGGTCTGCTCTACGGCCTGCTGAAGGGCTGGGAAGCAGAGAAATGCCTGCAGTTCGGATGGGCTGCGGGGGCTTTGGCCACCACATTTCTGACCGACTACGCGCAACCCGCCGACGAGGCTCAGATATGGAGCATCTGGAGCGGAAATGCCCGTGTCCAGAGGTAAGATTATCCGTTTTAAAACGTTTTAATATGCTTTTTTACGCCAGAGGCTCGGAGAATGAGGTGCTCACGCAGGACGATGTCCGCGAAGCGCTTTGCGGCGTGTTCACTTCTCTTGGCGCAAAGCACCGGGTTCTGGCCATTCCGCCAGACTTCACCCGCCTGAATTCCCTGGGAGGAGAAATCACCGCCATCGTCAACGATTATTACGGCGACACCCTCACCGATATACTTCCGGCCCTGGGCACCCACAGCCCTATGACAGAAGAGCAGATGGACATAATGTTCGCGGGCGTGCCGCACGGCAAATTCCGCGTACACGACTGGCGCGGCGGGGTAGAGGATGTGGGAGAAGTCCCGTCAGAATATATCCGTGAGATCTCCGAAGGGAAGGTGGGCTACAGCATCAAGGCCCAGATCAACCGCCTGCTGCTGGATCCCGGCTTCGATTTGATACTCTCCATAGGCCAGGTCGTGCCTCACGAGGTGGTGGGTA
>JAEETP010000088.1 GCA_016290415.1 Bacteroidales bacterium | reverse complement strand
TTGTGCAGCACTGGTATGTCAAAGGTAAAACCGGTGAACCAGGGCGTTTCGCCGTAGTATCTGGCGGCGGTCTTTTCAAAGTCGCTCCAGTCGATATTTACCTTGAAACGGGTGGTGTCGGGCTCAAAATTGCCCTGCGGGAAAAGGTTTTCGCCGGTGGCCAGATCCACAAAGCGGATATTGTCGTACCAGGTTTGGCCGGTGGTCTCGCCTCCGATAATGGCGTTGGCGCCATAAAGGCGGATGGCTGCGTATGCCGCCTCCTTTGGCAGACGGTCTATGCAGAGGGTGTCGCTCTTCCACTCGCTGTCGGCCTTGAAATGGATGTAATGGCTGCGGTAGGGGAGCAGGTTTTTGCCTGAGTCGTAGCAGTCGACCCTCAGGGTTGAGGTGGCGGGACCGTTGGTGCGGTGGTCAAAGATGACCCGGTATTTGTTGTCGCAGGACACCGGGATAAACTGCTCTGTGGCCCGGGCGGAGACGTTCTTGTCATAGGCGCCATCGGTCACCACATAGCTGTATCGGCCTTCTGCCTTTGTATTCGGGTCAAAGTTGCCGCCTTTCCAGTCGACTCCATCATAGCTGAATTTGGCGGGAGTCAGAAAGAACGGAGCGTAAGAAGGAGAGATGCGGTAGTCGTGGTACATTTCCAGATAGTTGTGGAAAGCCTCTTCTTTCTGCTCTAGCGTCTTGAGATTTTCGTACTCAATCACGTGGTCAAAGCGGAAACCGAAGCCGGAGTGCAGGGTGGGCACGGCTGGAAGGGTTATGTCGCGCACCTTCAGGCTGACGGGGATTCTGACGCTCCAGCCATCTTCGTCGGAGAGGGTTACCGAACCTTTATATGTGCCCGGCGTCTGGTTTGCCGGGGTGTAGAGGGTAATCCAGAAAGAGGTATTCTGGCCCTTGGGCGCGTCCTGCGGCTCATTGTATAGCGGCAGCGGGTCGGGCCAGTCGCCCGGCCATCCGTAACTGTCGTTGGTGTAATATGTGGTGACGTATTCCACCTTGCGGACCGTGGCGGTGATGTCTTTGCCATCCGTCAAATCAGAGTTGCCGTCAGCAACGCCAAAGCCATCCACCTTTACGGAAATCCCTTTCAGATCCTCCTTGGGGTTGATAACTACAATGAACGATTCGTATTCGTGGCGGGCGGTAGAGAGCTTCACCTCCCGGCCCTTGCGCTTTGCCACGGGGGTGTCTTTCATCACCTTGTAGATGCCCTCGGCCCACCACACGGCCGCCTTGGGCCCGTTTTCCACCAGGTAGCCGTAGCCTCCCTGCGCGGTCATATACGGGTCGCACTTCTCCATCTCGCCGGGAAGTTTCTTCTGGGCGCTGGCCGGAATCGCCTCACACAGCGCGAACGCTAGTATTAGTAGGATTATCTTCATATTAGTATCATTAATTCGGGTATCGGTCCTGGCTATGGACCGATACCTTAAAAATCGGGCGTTTTTTAGGGTAACCTGCGATGTTCTGGACCGTTACCCTAATGGCGGGACCTAATTGTACTTCTCCAGCAGTGTGGCTATCTGCTCGCGGCGCTGGAAGAGATACTGCGGGTCGTAGATATACCAGATGTCGGTGGTCTCCAGATTGTCGTCTTTGAAGACTTCGGGGGGCAGCACCAGCAGTTTACGGGCCTTGGCGGCGTCGGAGGCGCTCATTGCCGGAATCTTCGCCTCAAGCATAGTCAGGTACTCGTAGTCCTCCATACCGTCGCGCATAATCTCCAGTCGGATGCAGGGGATAGGGCGGCCGGTGTAGGCCGTAGTGCGGTCTTCGTTTGGATGGCGGTTGTTGGGGTAGAAGAGTATGCCGTCGCCCACCGCCAGCAGGCGCTGCACAAGCTGGTCGCTGGTGGCAAAGCAGTAGGGGTCGGTCCAGGGGTTCTGCAGCTCGGTGCTGCTGTACTGGCTGCCGGCATTCCAGAAGGTGGATGCCCATATCAGTATCCCCTTGAACTGGTACATATAGCTGGCCCACAGCCAGATGCGCATATCTATGCCGTTGGCGTCTATGAAGTCGGTGAAATAGGGGTACTTGGTGGTGGCGCACAGGTAGTTCCAGGGCTCCTGCTCCGGCCGCTGCTGATACTTCTTGATGATGTCGTGGTTCTCGAAGCACTCCCAGCTCACGCAGCTGATGTCGGTGCTGCCGCTGATATCCATAGTGTCATATCTGCGCTCGCGCCAGGTAATGATTTCCGTCATAAATGTGTGGATGCCGGGGGCGTATTTCTTGATGAGGCGGTGGGTGTCTTCCAGCACCGGATATGCCGGCGGCGTGGGCTCGTCGCCCCAGTAAACCAGAGTGTGTTCCAGCATTCCAGACTCCTTGAGGCCGGCCTGGAGCTTGGTGAGGCAATCCTTCATAAGCATTTCATATTCCGGACTGCCCTGGCGGAATCCGCCGATAAAACCAGGCCGGGAGAATTCAAAATTGACCCCGCCGATGCCGGCTATGTTCACCGAGAAATAGCGGAAGCTCTCTATGCCGCGGAGTTTCTCTGCCATTTTGTTGAACTCTGTGAAATCTACGTCAATCTTGATTTTGGAAGGGTCTATCTCAAAATCGCCCTGCGGGAAAAGGTTCTTGCCTGTTGTGCCGTCAATTACCCGTACGTTGTCGAACCACATTGTGCCGGTGTCGGAACCGGAGGCCTGATAACCCGCCCCGAACAGACGCACCTGGATATAGGCCGTGCGTTTATCCAGCAGCGGCAGTTCCATAGTGAATTCCTGCCAGGAATCGTTGCAGTCTATGTATTTGTAGCGACGGCGGTAGGTGAGCAGATTCTTATTATCGTCAAAGCAGTCCACAACCACCACAGAAGAGTGTTCGGTGTCGGACTTGGCGTTGAGCACTATCTTGTAAGAGCGGTCGCTCTGCACTGGGATGAGTCTCGGCCTCCAGACAGCCTCTGCGCAAGAGCCGCCTGATTGGTCTGACACGCAGAAGGAGTATTTGCCCTCTGCTGCGGTGCTGCTGTCGTACCAGCCGCCGGTCCACTCGGGCTGGGTGATATTGTATTTGATGGGGTTCAGATAGAACGGGTCGCGGAGCTGTATCTTGTACTCGTCAAACGTCTCTATGTAGTTGTTAAAGGATTCGCGCTTCTGCTCTTCGGTGTTGAGGTTTTCGTATTTGATGACCTGGTCAAAGAAGAGTCCCATATCGGCTGCGCAGGTCGGACGGCCCGGCAGGGCGAATTTGCGCACCTTAACGCTTATGGGTGCCGATACCTTCCAGCCGGAGGCGTCGGAAACGGTGACGCGGCCGCTGTAGCTGCCTGCCGGATGACTCGCCGGAGTCTTAAGTGTGATCCAGAAGGATGTGTTCTCTCCGGCGGGGGCGTCCTGCGGCTCGTCGTAGAGCGGCAGCGGGTCTGGCCAGTCGCCGGGAAATCCGAATGAGCTGCTGGTGTAAATCAGGTTGATGTATTCCGTCTTGCGCACCTTGAACTCGATATCCTTCGGCAGCCCGCTCACTTCCACTTTGAGGTCTTTGAGCTCTTTCTTGGGATTTACCACCAGGATAAACGACTCATACTCGTTCCTGGCGGTGGTCATTTTTACGGTGCCGCCGCGACGCTTGGCCACGGGGGTGTCTTTCATCGCCTTGTAGCACCCCTCTGCCCACCATACGGCCGCCTTGGAGTCGTTCTTCACCAGATACCCGTAGCCCCCCTGGGCTTTCATATACGGGTCGCATTTTTCAAGGGTCTCTGCTTTCCAGACTTTGGCAGCTGCCGGAAGCGCCATAATAAAGGCGCAGGCGATAATCAGTGATATTCTTTTCATTTTAACGATATTTTTCAAGCAAGTTGGCAATCAGTTCGCGGCGCTGGAAGAGTATCTGTGGATCCTGTATGGTGTAGGCCTCTTTTTCGGTGAGGCTGTCGTCCTGATAGGCCTCTTTGGGCAGCACCAGCAGCTTGCGGGCCTTGGCTGCATCGGCAGCGCTCATCCTGGGGATGGCCGCCTCTAGCATTGTCAGGTACTCAAAATCCTCAATGCCGTCGCGCAGTATTTCCAGGCGGACACAGGGGATGGGGTAGCCTGTGTATACAGAGGTTTTGTCCTCGTTGGGATGGCGGTTGTGTGGATAGAACAGAATGCCGTCGCCCACCGCCAGCAGCCTCTGTATCATCTGGTTGTTGCTGCCAAAGCAGTAGGGGTCTTCCCACGGGTTCTGGAGGGTTCCGGCGGGCGACACCGTAGGGGAGTTCCACGAGGTGCTGGCCCATATCAGGATACCCTTGAAGCCGAACTGGTAAGAGGCCCATAGCCAGATGCGCATATCAATGGCATTGTGGTCTATGAAATTGGAGAAGTAGGGGTATTTTGTGCCGCAGCACAGATAGTTCCAGGCCTCCTTGCCGGGAACCTGGTAGTTCTTGATGATATCGTGGTTTTCGAAGCAGTCCCAGCTTACGCAGCTTATGTCGGTGCAGTCGCTTATGTCCAGCGAGTCGGTCGCGTGGCCGCGCCAGGTGCTCATCTCGGTCATAAAGGTCTTGATGCCGGGGGCGTATTTCTTGAGCAGCCGGTGGGTTTCGTAGAGCACCGGATATGCGGGCGGGTTGGGTTCGTCGCCCCAGTAGACATATGCCTTGTCCAGCATTCCCAGCTCTTCAAGGCCTGCCTGCAGTTTGGTCAGGACTTTACCCATCAGCATTTCATATTCCGGAGTGCCCTGCTGGAAACCGCACAGGGTGCCCAGATGGGAATTGTTGAAATTCACGTCGCCAAGGCCCGGGATGGGGAGGTCGAAGTATCTGAAACTGCCGTCGTCGTAATACTTTTTGGCAGCTTTTGCAAACTGGGTTAAATCTACATCCACCTCTATCTTTTCGGGGTCAATCTCAAAGTTGCCTTCGGGGAAAACGTTCTCTCCTGTGGTCAGGTCCGTCAGGCGGACGTCATCCCACCAGGTCGTGCCTTTTTCTTCGCCGTTATGGTAGGCGCCGGCGCCGAAAAGCCTTATCTTGAGATATTTGGTGCGGGGGTCAAGTCGCTGCAAGTCAACCTCGTGCTGCACCCAGGTGGTGTCGGTGTCCACCCACTGGAAGCTATTGCGGAAGGGGATGAGTTTCTTGTCCGTATCGTAACTCTCTACCAGTATATGGTTGTAAACAATAGTGTCACCCATAACCCAGGCGGTGAGTTTGTACGGGTGGCTGCTGTCCACCGGGATGAGGGCCCTTTGGTAGAAACCCTCGGTGTTTCCGGTCACCGACTTGTCTGCCAAGGCGTAGGAATACTTGCCCTCCTTGGCGCGGCTGCTGTCGTAGAGGCCTCCGGTCCATTCTGTCTGGGAGAAATTATACTTCACTGGAGTGCGGAAGAAGGGGTCGCGCACCTGGATGCGGTAGTCCTTGAAGGCCTGCATATAATTGTCATAGGACTCCTGCTTCTGCTCTTCGGTTTTGAGATTTTCATATTTTTCCACCTCCCAGAACCAGAGTCCCATATCGGCGTTCACGCTGGGGCGTTGCGGCAGCTCGAAACCGCGCACCTTCACGCTCACTGGCGCGCTGACCTTCCATCCTCCGTCGGCGGAGACAGTCACGCGGCCGGAGTAAGAGCCAGAGTGGCCAGCCGGGGTCTTGAGGGTGATCCAGAAGGATGTATTTTCTCCTTTCGGCGCATTCTGGGGCTCATCATACAGCGGCAGCGGGTCGGGCCAGAGGCCGGGGAAACCGAAATCATCACTGTTGTAGAATATATTCACGTATTCGGTTTTGCGCACCACCGCCTCGATGTCGGAGGGCAGTCCATCCACAGTCACCTTCAGGTTCTTGAGCTCCTGTTTGGGATTCACCACCACGATAAACGATTCATACTCATTCCTGGCGGTGGTCAGCTTCACGGTGCCGCCGCGACGCTTGGCCACGGGGGTGTCCTTCATCACCTTGTAGCACCCCTCGGCCCACCATACGGCCGCCTTGGAGTCGTTCTTCACCAGATACCCGTAGCCGCCCTGGGCCTTCATATACGGGTCACACTTGTCAAGTTTCTCTGCAACGAATTTCTTTTGTGCATTCAGCGGGAGTGCCGCCAGAGCGAGCAGCACCAGAATAGGGAAGATAGTCTTTTTCATAGTATCACAAAGATACGAACGAATTGTTACTTTTGCGATATGAAATGTAAAGCGCTATTGATTGCACTGACTGTCCTGCTGGTGGCAGGGTGTAGGGGTGGCTGGACGGCTGCCGAAAGGGAACTGATTGAATCCCAGCCTGATGTGATGCGGGTACTCACCGTAGAAGACGCTGCCGATTTGAAGGTACTCAGGGCTGAGTGCAGGGACTTTTCTGCGCGTGAACTTGCCGATCCGCTTTATGCAGAGCTTGCATCCAAGCTGATAGCCACCGTGACTTCTCCCGAGCAGGATGGTGTCGGCATCGCCGGGCCGCAGGTCGGGCTGTCGCGCAATGTCATCGCAGTTCAGCGCTTTGACAAAGAGGGCGAGCCGTTCGAAGTGTATCCCAATATACGCATCACCGCTTTTCGCGGCGAACAAGAGCTAGGTCCCGAAGGCTGTCTCTCTGTGCCCGGCCGTCGCGGCAAGGTGCTCCGCTGGCGGGACATCGACATCTGCTATACCTCGCCCGAAACGGGGCAGGAGGTGTCGGAGCGCGTAGAAGGTTTCACTGCAGTTATTTTCCAGCACGAGACCGACCATCTGCAGGGGATTCTCTATACCGACAAGCTAGTGCAGGAATAAAAAAGCGCTGGCGGCAAAGTTGCGTGTCCAGGAGCCGGCGGGTTATACGAGCTCTTCGGCGAAGAAGGTGGCCATGCGGTCGCGGATTTCGTAGAAAAACGGGGTGAAGTTGCCTTCGCGGTCCATATGCAGGCGATGTTTGGCCAGCGGATAGGGGTGATGTTCGGCGCGGATGCCCAGTTCCAGCGCCCTGTCGTGGATGGCTTTGGTGCCGTACATATAAGGTGCGAATATTCTTGTCGGGCCCCAGTTGAACTTCTTGAACGGATACCCTCCGCCGTAGGGCATAATAGGGTCTCCGGTTGCCTGGAACGAGAGGATAGGGGTGGAAGCGTTCTCCAGAATGGACAGGTCGCGGACCGAACCCCAGAAGTTGCCCACGGCGCAGATGCGGGGATGCTTTCTCACGGCGGCACTCCCAGCGTCACTCCCTGCTGTCTCCCCACGGACCTTTCCCACAATAGGACAGAATGCGAGCCGAAGCGCCACGATGGCCCCGGCACTGGTCCCGGCTGCGAAAATATGCTCCACATCAATGTGCAAATCATCCCTTTCCAGCAGATAATTAAGGGCTGCGACGGCATCTTCCACTGCGCGGTCCTCTGCCTTGCAATATGACTTCTTGCCCAGATTGAAGCCCATCCGGTAGTTGATGCAGGCAGCCACATAGCCCAGCGACGCAAAATACCGGCACCAGGCGACCTGACCCTTCTCATCTTTGTTTCCGATGAAAAAAGACCCTCCGTGCATCATAATCAGCAGCGGCCTTTTCGCGGAAGGGTCTCCGGCAGGCGTATAGATGTCCATATCCAGGTCCAGGAGCGCCATCTTGCCCTGACCGAAACTTACCGGCAGTGCGTTCTTGGAATCCTCCGGAGCATCTTTGCGGTATCCCATCGCCCGGGTATATACCACGTTCCGCTCTGTGGCGACTTCGTATTTTGGAGTTGTGTATGGCAGTTCAGCAGGCATTATTTGTATTTCTCTATCAGGCTGGCAATCTGCTCGCGGCGCTCCAGCAGGAACTGCGGATCCTGGATGTAATACTTGTCCGTATGCTCTGCGTCGTCGTCCATAAAGACGGCTTCGGGCAGAACCAGCAGGTCGCGGGCGGCTGCGGCATCGGCCTCGTTCATAGCCGGGATGCGCTCTTCGAGCATCTTCAGATATTCATAATCTTCTATGCCGTCGCGGTTGATCTCCATACGGATGCAGGGGATGGGCTCGCCGGTAAAGGCGGTTGTCTTGTCCTGGTTGGGATGGCGGTTGTTGGGGTAGAACATAATACCGTCACCGCAAGCGAAAAATTCGGGACCGGTCTTGCCCATTCCGTAGCAGTCGGGTGTCTCCCAGACCTCCAGCAACTGGCCTTCGGGCATAATGCAGGCAGAGTTCCAGCAGGTGGCGCTCCATATCAGGATGCCCTTCATCCCGTACATATACGAAGCCCAG
>JAEETP010000087.1 GCA_016290415.1 Bacteroidales bacterium | reverse complement strand
GAAAATACTATATGCTGGCTCCCTACATCATCAGAGACAACGGCGAGCGGGAGCAAAGCGTTGAGATTTACGAGGTTTCCAGCGGCAAGATGCTGCTTAGGACCGACAAACGCCTCGCCTGGATGCCCACTACAGACCGCTGTTATTACACCGAAAAGGGCATCTCCGGCAATAATCTGGTGGCCTTTGACCCCGCCACCCTGGACAAGACCGTTCTGGCGCAGAACATCCCCGACGGCGGCTTTGCGATATCTCCAACAGAAGATTATGCCATCTTCACTATGGAGACCGAAGGCCCCAAGGAGGGCGATGTGCATCAGATTCTGACTCCGGACGACCGTCAGCCCGGCTGGCGCAACCGCAGCCATTTGGCGCGCTACGACTTTGCCACCGGCCAGCTGCAGCGCCTCACGTTTGGCTATCGCAATGCCTGGCTCAACGACATCAGCAGCGATGGCCGCTATCTGCTGTTCGCCACCGACAAATACAATCTCCTCAAACGTCCGACAACCCTGATGTCGATGCTCCGGATGGACCTCCAGACGATGGCTGTGGACACCCTTGCGGCCGACGACGGCTTTATTGCCAACGCCGTATTCAGCCCCGACGGCAAGAAGGTGGCTGTGATTGGCAGCCCGGAGGCCTTTGGCAAGATTGGCCAGGTGCTGCCCGAGGGCCGCATCGCCAATATGTATGACTATCAACTCTATGTGATAGATGTGGAAAGCAAGCAGGTGACGCCGCTCACCAAAGACTTTGCCCCCAGCGTAAAGCAGATGGACTGGAGTGCCGCCGACGGCAAGATTTATATCAGCGCCGACGACAAGGACTGCATCAACCTTTACCGCATCGATCCCGCTACTGCCAAGGCCGAAAGGCTTGACAATCAAGAAGAATATCTCTATTCTTTCTCCCTGTCAAAGAAGACCCCGCTGCTGATGTATGCCGGCCAGAGCCTCTGCACTGCCGACAAAGTATGGCTGATGAATCTGAAGAAAGGGAAAAACACCCTGATTTCCGATTTCAGCGCCAAGCGGCTCGGCGGCGTGAAGATGGGCGAAGGCGGCGAATACGAGTTTACCAGCAGCCGCGGCGATTTGATAAACGGCTTCTATGTGCTGCCGCCCGACTTTGACCCCGCCAAGAAGTATCCTATGCTGGTGCATTACTACGGCGGTTGCTCGCCCAGCGCACGCTACTGCGTGGGCTCATACTCGCCGCAGTATTATGCCGCCCAGGGCTATGTTTTCTATGTTGTGAATCCTTCGGGAGCATCAGGCTTCGGCCAGGAATTCGCATCCCGCCACGTGAATACTGCCGGACAGGGCGTGGCAGAGGATATCCTCGAGGCAGTGGACCGTTTCTGCCAGGATCATCCGTATGTGGACCGCAAGCACATCGGCTGCTTCAGCGCCTCTTACGGCGGCTTTATGACCCAGCTGCTGCTGGCCAAGAGCGACATTTTTGCCGCCGGCATCTCCCACGCCGGCATCAGCGACCACACAAGTTACTGGGGCGAGGGCTACTGGGGCTATTCCTACAGCGAAGTCTCTATGGCAAACAGCTACCCCTGGACCGCCAAGGACCTCTATGTGGACAACAGCCCGCTGTATATGGCAGACAAGATCCACACGCCGCTGCTGTTTTTGCACGGCAGCGCCGACACCAACGTCCCCATTGGCGAGAGCATCCAGATGTTCACCGCCCTGAAACTGCTGGGTTGCGACACCGCTTTTGTGGTTGTGGATGGTGAAAACCACGGAATTCGCGATTATGCGAAACGCCGCCAGTGGCTGCGCACAATCTCTGCCTGGTTCGCCAAATATCTTAAAGAAGATGCCTCCTGGTGGGATGAGCTCTATCCTGAAAAAGTGTTATAAACGTTTATAGACGGATCTCTGTTTTCAAAAACAGAAACAGTTTTCAAGGTTTTCTGAATTTTTCCTCCGCGCGTTGTGCGGCGCGCTAACTTGCGCCCGTATTATTAACAATTAAAAACGGAGGTAAAAATGAGAAAAAGACAAGCAGCGAAGGGTTTTGCTATGGCCTTCGCAACAGTAATCACTTTTTTTGCAGCAGTTGGCTGCGGACTTGAAAGCAGAGGCGACAAAAGCGCGGTGTTGCTTCTGAGCATCCGGCAAGAAAACACATTTGCCACAAAGGCCGGCGGGGCCCCGATGCCCGACACAAACCAGTTCATCCTGCAGATTAAAAACTCATCCGGAGAGTATGTTTACAATGGTGCCTATGGCTCCAGGCCTGACGTTATTCAGGTACCGGCAGGGAGCTACGACCTGAGTCTTGTGAGCCAGGTTCTGAACGGTCCGGCCTGGGAGACTCCGGTGTATGGAGATGCAGTCAGCATTGTGGCGGCAAGCGGAGAGACGGTGAGCGTAAACTTCCTGTGCAAGATGGTGAACAGCGGCCTGCGGGTCAAGATGACCAACAGGTATATTGCGCGGTATCCCGGCAATCTCACGGTTTCGCAAGACAACGGGTATCTGAACTATACCTCTTCAGAGCAGCGGTTCGGCTACTTCAGCGCCGGCAACGCCACCTTCAGCGCGGTGGCCTCGGACGGTTCGTCCCAGCAGCTATTCAGCAAGCAGCTCTTGCAGGGGCAGATCCTTACCCTGACGCTGGACGCCGGGAGTATGGACTCCGGCAGCAAAATCACCGTAAAGCTGGACACCACCGCCACCTACCTTAGCCAGAGCATTATGGTGGACCAGTATCAGCAGTCGCTGGGCGACGGACTGGATTGGAACACCGCTTTCAGCATTGTAGATGCCGCCCAACACCCCGAAGAGACGGTGTGGGTGTGGGGATATATAGTCGGCGGCGACCTGACCAGCAGCGGCATCAACTACGAGGCACCGTTCACCAAAAACAGCAACCTGGCCATCGCCGCATCGCCGTCGTGCCGCACCCGCAGCGAGTGTATGTCGGTGGAGCTGGCCAGCGGCAGCGATATCCGGGAGACCGTGAATCTGGTGGACCATCCGGACAAACTCGGCTCGAAGGTCTACATACAGGGGACCGTCAAGGAGTCGTATTTCGGAATGGTGGGCTTAAAAAGCATAAAGGCGTTCCGTCTGGAGTAAAAAATTTTGTTTATTATCAAGAAAACAATACCTTTGCACTCCCCAAAAGCGACTGCACTGTCGTTTGAGGAGTGAGACTCGCTAGCTCAGTAGGTAGAGCACAACACTTTTAATGTTGGGGTCTTGGGTTCGAGCCCCAAGCGGGTCACAAAAAAATACAGCCACATCTCTGTGGCTGTATTTTTTTTGGACCCGCTATGCGGGCCCTTATTGATTACCCTTTCCCCACCCCCCTTCTCAAGAAGGGGGCTTGTGAATCCCCATAGCCGCATCTTTTTGTATTCTTATTTATTATGACTATCTTGTAGCTAAACAAGCAAATACAAGATATGAAAAAACTCAAGATCTGGCATATCGCAGCGGTGTTCTTTGCCGTATGCGCAGGCATCAATCTTTATGGATGCTGGAGTGGCAATACCGCACTGGCCAATACCATCAAACCGGCGCTAATGCCATTGCTGTGCCTGTCGACTATTGCGGCGCTGGCACATAAAACCGGAATCAAATCGCGCGAGGCCAAGTTGCTTGCATGCGCACAGTTGTTCGGTTTTGCCGGCGACACAGCCCTTATCGGCAGCGAAAAGTTCGTCTTTTTCGCCGCCGGTATCGGTCTTTTCCTTATCGGCCACATCTTCTACATCACGCTGTTCGGCGGGAAATCATGGAAGGGGCTCAAGTTCTGGCACTGGCTCATCTCCCTCGTGATCAGCCTTGGAGCCGTGACACTGCTAATAGTCAACATCGGCATCAAAGGCGCTCTTATGGCTCCGATGGCTGTTTATGGATTCACTTTGATGATGCTGATATTCAGCACTCTGGCGGGTGTCATCCGCTTTGGCGGCAAGACCTGGTGGATATTGTTCGTCGGCGCCTGCCTGTTCACATTCTCCGACAGTCTGATTGCCATTCACACATTTAAAAACCCGGACGCCTGCCTCGGCCGCTTCGGGGTAATGTCCACCTACCTCACCGCCCAGACCCTGCTGGCAATCGGTGGCGTCAGACTTGCCAATCACAAACACTGGACCAATTCCGTGGCACTTTTCTCACTGTAATTCAGCCATATACAACATTTCCCTTGCGCATTTTTACACAAGGGAAATGTCATAATATGCTGGTCATCAGCAGGAATGCTGCCACGCTTATTCTGAGGTAGTCATACGGGCAACGCCTTCCATGAGGGAGGCGCCGCTGGCTTGTGCGCCCATGGACGCGGTACCTTCCGTGAATGTCGACCCCCAGAAGTAATCGCAGTACATCCTGGGATACATCTTGCGGTCCAGGTGCTTGTCCAGCGTCTTGGCGCAGAGCAGCAGCTTTTCGCGGATGGTCTGCGCCGCGCGGGCGTCTGCCTTGGGATCCAGCACGTAATTCACTGCATACGGGATAAGCACCGCTTTGAACAGGCTCTGGTCCATATCGGTACCCTCATGACGAAGCACTCCGGTAGCGGAATCGTTGCAGCGGTTACTTGTGAAGGCGTACTGCAGCACCACTCCGGCCTTGTCCATATAGGATTGTTCTCCAGTGAGAGCAAACATCTGCCGGCAGGCCTCGCCGAATGTACCCTGGGTGTAGCTCAAAGGCGGTTCCTCTACCCTCTCCAGATCTGGCATATGGTCGATGCAGGCCTTATACAGAACCTTGGCGATATCCAGATACCCTTCGCTGCCGTAGTATGTGTGCAGTTTTGCAGCGGTAAGGCAACCCGGAGCGTTGGTGCAGGCATTGAAGTTGGTGACATCCTCCGGACGACTGGTCCAGGGAAGAGCCATTCCGCCCGAATATGAAAGCCTTCGCGGCCAGATATACTTGTCAAACACCTCTTTGGATGTCTCCAGATACTTGCGGTCGCCCGACACCTCTGTAATGCGGATAAGAGTGAGGCATATCCACGCCATGTCGTCGGTCCAGACGTTGAAGAAGCCGCCGTAGGTTCCTTCGCCACGATGGTCGCGATTGTAGTTGTTGGCGTAGTTGGCGTACCACTTGTCGGCATAGGCCAGATAGTCGTCCTTCAACGCAGGGTTGCGCTGCGCCGCATAGAGCAGCACGTCCAGCGCGTGCGCCTGCTGCCAGTAGATGTACTGGGAAGAGCGCGCCACGTCGTTCGGTGTCGACCAGAAGGTGCCGGTGGATTTGTCCAGGAAGTTGGCTACCAGAACATTGGTGCATGAGTCCGCCAGTGCCGACCAGTCGCTGGCGGCCGCAGGCGTCGGTGTGTCGTTGCCACCGTTAGGCTTGTTACCGTTGGACGGTCCGACCGGCTCCAGCGCGTTGTTGCAGGCGCAGGAGAGCATTATCCCCGTAAGGGCTATCAATACTATTCTTTTCATGGCTTATCTGCTTACGGGTGGCATTGAATCGTTCCAAACATCAGAGGGTTCCGTGCCCATCTTGAGCACCAGCTCGCCGCCGGCAAACACGTCGCTGCGGTAGAGCCAGTTCTGCTCCAGGGGCGCGCCGTTGAAGGTCGCCGACTGCACGTAATAGGCGTCGGGCGCATTGCCTTCGGCACGGATAATAAAGGTTTCTCCGGAGGCATTGAAGGGGTTCAGATGTACCACGATCTTGTCGAAGATGGGGCTGCCGATCTGATATGTAGGCTCGCTGGGAGCGCCGCCCTGAACGTCGAACAGGCCCATAGCAGAAAGGACATACCAGGCTCCGAGCTGACCCTGATCCTCGTCCTGGCCATAGCCGTAGCCGTGTTCGCCGTCGGTGCCGTAGAACTCGTCGCAAATCAGGCGGACCCACTTCTGAGTCAGGTAGGGCTTGCCGGAGAAATTGAAGAGCCAGGGCTCGTGCAGGCACGGCTGGTTGCCGTGGTTGTATGGACTGTTGATACCGGAGAATGCGTATGTGGTCTTGCCGCCGCCGAACACGCTCTTACGGGCCTCGGTGAAGATGGAATCCAGACGCTCGTTAAAGACGTCGCCGCCCAGACGGGCGATGAGTGAATCGATGTGCTGAGGCACAAAGAAGGTATACTGTACCGCATTGCCCTCCTGAAAGCCGCGCCACGACTCCAGCGGATCGAAGTTGTCTATGAAAGCGCCGCCGGTAACGCGCGGACGCACCAGTTTCAAATCGTCGTCGAACACCTTTGCCCAACCGTCGGAAAGGTCCATAAGCTGCTTGTAATCATCTTCGTGACCCAGCTGTTTTGCCAGCTGCGCGGTGGCGTAGGCGCAGAAACCGTATTCCAGGGTATGGGACACGGAGAATGTCGCGCCGCGGGAGTGCGCCACAAATCCGGGATCATCTACGTAAGGGACATATCCGTCCTTGACAAAGAGGCCGATGTCCATCTTGCCGGCGCCCTCGATGCGGCCTTCGCTTTCGAGGTTGTCCTTGCGTGCAGCTGCGTACATAGTTTCGATGTCATAATTGCGGATGCCGCTGTTGTAGGCACCTGCAAAGGCGATTGGAACCATGTTGGTGCCGACGCCGGAGACATATTTGCTGCAGGCGATGCCGTCGCCCAGCCATCCTGCGTCCTTGTAGACCAGCAACTGGCCGGCCACCCAGTCGTTGTAGTACTCGGGATAGGCCAGCGCCCAGAGCGGAGTCAGGTTCCAGTAGCCGCCCCAGATTGCGTCGGTGTTGTAGAATCCGTGGAGCGGCTTGCCGTCTTCGCCGATTTCTATCTGGCCTACCGAGCCGTCGTTGCGCGGATATGCGCCGTTAACATCACTGGCGATGCCGCGGCCCAGGAGCATGTGGTAGAGGCCGGTGTAGAATTTGACCTTATCACCTTCCTTGCCGCCGGAAACCTCGATTCGGCCCAGCATATCGCGCCAGAGGTCCTGGGTCTGCGTGCGGGCGTCGTCAAAACCGAGGTCGGCCGCCTCCTCCTCGAGATTGGCCTTGGCGTTTTCTACGGATGTGAAGGATAGACCCAGTTTGACAGTCACTTCGGAAGGATTGTCATAGTCCAGTGAAAGGACCGCGCCGGGGCCTGAGACCTCAACCGCAGCGGCCCTCTCGCCGCCGACAATAAATGCCGAAGAAGCGTCGGGAGCGGCGGAGAGTTCACCGTAGAAATACATGCATACGGTAGCGCCGGTCTGGTATTTCTTGACATATTCGGGTTCGGTGATGATCCATCCCTGCAGCACATTGCCGTCTACGGCAGCCCAGGCATCGCGGACAGCGCCGCTCTCGCCCTCGCGGGTGCCGACATTGACCAGGATGTGTGCGGGTTCATCGCCGCCAAAGGTAAATCTCTGGAAGCCTACGCGCCGGGTGGCGGTGAGTTCGGCTTTAACACCATAATCCTTCAAAATGACGGAATAATAGCCTGCCTGGGATACTTCGTCCGCTTTGTCAAATGAAGAGCGCCAGCCTGCGGCGGGGTCTTCCAGACGACCGGGCCGGGTAATCGGCTCGCCGGTGACCGGCATTAGCGCCAGACCGCCCACCTGAAACTCGTGGAAGCAGGGGAAGCCGTCTATGGATGTGTGGGAATCCTCGTAGCCGACAGCCTCCCAGCCCTGATTGTTGCCGTAGGTGCCGTTGGTAGAGGCGCCCAGTTTGGCCATACCGAACGGCGTGGAGGCCGGGGTAAATACAAACCAGCGGCTGTGGACGGTGCCGATGTTGGGATTCACATAGTCCAGTATATCTTCTTTTTGTGCTTTGTCACCACAGGCCACCAGGCACAGCAGTGCCGCAAAAAGTGCGGTAATCCTTTTCATATCAGTCTATTTATGTTCTTTTTTGTAAAGAGCCACGGCGCCCAGCGATTCCAGTGCGGCGTCCTGCATAAGCAGCGACTTGTCGCGGTCGGCGTTGGCCTTGCCGGTCCAGTTCTCGTAGAAGAGGCCGTTTGACATACGCCCGGCGGTCCAGGCCTTGTTCAGATTGGAGATGAACACCTCAATATAGTTGGTGCACTTGGAATAATCGGGCTCGAGTTCCATATAGGCCCTAACGAGCTTGATGGTGAACCAAGGGTCGTTGAGAGGATAGCTCAAAGGTATCTCTTCGCGGCTGCGGACAAAGTAATTGTATGCACCGTCGGCACAGGCAATGGCCTCGTCCAGATAGTGTTTCTCACCGGTAATGTGGTACAAGCGGGTACCGGCCGCAATCATTGCGCCTGAGTTG
>JAEETP010000086.1 GCA_016290415.1 Bacteroidales bacterium | reverse complement strand
CGGCCTGGCAGGCATCTTTAATCACGGAACCAGGAGCTATAAGCACCAGAGCGGCGGGATCTTCAAGACCCTCCGCCGCCAGACGGCCGGCCGTCATAGAGGCTATAACTCCACCCTGCGAGTGGCCCAGAAAGCCAATCCGGGTTACGTAGGGGAGGCTTTTAACATACTCATAAACGGCCATCGCATCGGCAATCTCCTTCTCTATGGTCATATCCTGCAGACGGCCCTGGCTCTTGCCGTGACCGTTGAAATCAAAACGGATAGAGGCAATGCCGGCCTTTGCAAGACCTTTTGCCAAGGCGTTGATAGGGTTTTTGTCTTTGCCGGAAAAGATGCCGTGCATAAGGATCACCATAGGGCAGCGGTCAGTATCGGGGTTGAAACCTTCCGGCAAACTTACTTTAAAGGAAATCCCTCCTTGGGGGCCCTGGATCTCAAAATCTTTCGCCTGCAGCGAAAAGACCGAAGCCAGAGTCATCATTATGATTGTTATTAGTGCTTTCATAACAACAAATATACGTATTCAGTTTTATATTGTACCTTTGTAGGGAAATTTACGAAATGGCATCTAAAACAGGAAAAATACTGGTCGTAGACGACAATCTGGGCATCCGCCGCGCGCTGGAGATTTTGCTGCCGGTGCACTTTGCCCAGGTCAAGACCATCCCGTCGCCAACCACTATTGTGTCTTCTTTAGAGCAGTTCAGGCCGGACGTGGTGTTGCTGGATATGAATTTCGACACCAGCATAAACACCGGAGGCGAAGGCCTTTACTGGGCCAGGGAAATCAAGCAGATTATGCCCGAAGTGGAGGTTGTGCTGTTTACAGCCTACGCCGACATTGCGCTGGCTGTAGAGGGGATGAAAAGGGGAGCCTTTGATTTCATAGTTAAGCCTTGGGAAAATGACAAACTGATAGAAGTGCTTAAAGCGGCCCGTGACAAAGCCCTGAAGGCAACGAAGCGAGACATCCAGGCCACGGTTCCGGCAAATGACAATCCAATGTTCTGGGGCACATCCAAGCCGATGGCGGCAATCCGCAAAACCCTGGACAAGATAGCCCCCACAGACGCGACCGTGCTAATTACCGGCGAGAACGGCACCGGAAAGGATGTCCTGGCGCGGGAGATTCACTCACACAGCCTCCGGAGCGGGAAGCCTATGGTGGCTGTTGATGCCGGCGCCATCACAGAAACTCTTTTCGAGAGCGAACTGTTCGGCCACGTGAAAGGCGCTTTCACAGATGCGCACACAGACCACGCCGGCAAATTTGAACAGGCCGACGGCGGCACGCTTTTCCTGGACGAAATAGGGAATATCCCGCCCCACCTTCAGGCAAAGCTGCTCCGCGCCATACAGAACCGGAGCATTGTAAGGGTTGGCGGCAGCGAATCCCGGCCAGTCAATATACGCCTGATTTGCGCAACCAATATGAATCTGGAGCAACTGGTTGCAGAAGGCCGCTTCCGTGAAGATCTGTATTATCGAATCAATACCGTCCACATTGCCCTGCCGCCGCTTAGGGAACGTAAACAAGATATTGTCCCGCTGGCACAGCTTTTCCTGGACCGGATGGCAAAGAAGTATCACCGGCCTTTAACCGGAATCACGCCGGAGGCGGCAGAGCTGCTCAAGGCACAGCGATGGAGCGGCAATATCCGCGAACTGCAGAACTGTATTGAGAAAGCGGTGATCCTCTCCGAAGGCCACGAACTCTCGTCAAAGGATATCCAGCTGGATAGGGCTGCGGCTCCGTCTGTAACAACCATCAAGGCCGTCAGTGAGGCTGAAGAAGAACTGCTTGTCCGGGACGCTATGGACCGCACGGGCGGGAACATCTCCGCAGCAGCAAAGATGCTGGGCGTGAGCCGGCCGACCCTGTATGCCAAATTGAAAAAATACGGACTATGACCTTTACTGTTTGGCATATAGTAGGTGCGTGCGCCATCGTCGCGGTTGCTGCGGCGGTGATTGCCTCTGCCAGGACCAGACGTAAAGACATCAAAAAGGTTGCATATATGATGGACGCCCTGGAAGACGGCGAGCTTAACTTCCGCTTCCAGGACAAAAACAAGTTCAACCGCACCCTCAACCGCATCCGGACCATATTTGAGAAACAGCGGCAGGCGCACGAGCAGGATTCCTGGACCAAACTAATCAGGGTCCTCACCCACGAGATTATGAACACTGTGTCGCCTATTTCATCTCTTTCCGATGCAATGGCCAAGTCGGTGAACGAGAAAGGGGAGAGTGAAATGGACATCAAGGCCGGGTTGGAAACCATCTCTGACTCTTCCAAGAAACTGATAGATTTTGTGCAGACCTACCGGCAGCTCTCTGGGGTGGCCAAGCCCATACGCAAGGCTCTTGACCTGAAAGAGCTGATAAACAATGTCATAGCCCTGAACAGCGAGTATGCGGCCAGTTGTGGTGCCACCTGCAATTACTATCCAGAGTCAGATGATCTGATGATTTATGCCGATGAAGGACAAATCTCACAGATTCTCATCAACCTAATAAAAAACGCCCTGCAAGCCGGCGCCAAAAACATTGTAATTACCGCCAAAATGGGGAAGGAAGACGACACCATTGTCAGGATTGCCAACGACGGCGAGCCAATACCGGTGTCAGCACAGGAGCAGATTTTTATTCCTTTCTTCACCACCAAGAAAGACGGTTCGGGTATTGGGCTATCGCTCTCACGCCAGATTATGCGCAACCACAACGGCACCATAGAACTGGTGAACAGCGACGACAAACAGACTGTTTTCGAAATCAGATTCAGATAGGCAATCTGTAAACTGTAAAGCAAAAAGTGTAAAGGAGTGTAAAGACCTTTACACTTTTTTATTTTCCCTAAAAAGCTTTTCATCTTGATAATCAACCAATTAAGCCCTTTGGCACGATGAATGAATTTTCTTCGTGCGGTTAAACTTATTATTCTATGAAACGATTTTTCATAAGCTTACTTGGTATGATGGCAGTGGTCTCCGCTATTGGGGCGGAGACCCCGGAGCAGGGGAGTAGCGCTGCAGTTATGACCCTGCACGACTGTATGGACTTCGCCATCTCCAATTCTACAAAGATCCGCATCCAACAGGCTGCTACGGGCGATGCGCAGATTGCACGAAGAGATGCTGCGCTGGCGCTGTTCACACCGCAGATAAATGCACAGACATACGCCTACTACAACTTTGGCCGCAGCATCGACCCGCAGACAAATACCTATTTCAACACGACCTCCTTCCATAACAACTATGGAGTGAGCGCCGGCTACGACTTGTTTGACGGTTTCAAAGCAGTGAACAATTACAAAATATCCAAAACCGGAATGCTGATTGCCGATTCGCAGGAGAAGCAGGTAGAAGCCGACATCTGCCTGGCAGTGATGGAGGCTTACTATAATGTTGTCTATTACAAGCATTTGGTGGATGTTTACCGGGAGCAGGCCGCGGTGGCAGAACAGACCCTGGCCAAAGCCAGGCGGCAGGAAGAGCTGGGTCAGAAGGGACACGCAGACGTGATTCAGATGGAGGCCGACCTGGCCGACCGTCAGTACGACCTTACGAACACATACAATATGTACTGTGACCAGAAAATGACCCTCGCCGACCTTATGTTCTGGCCGGTGGACGAGGAACTGGAAATCGATACCGAGATGCCCGATTTGGTAGGACATAACCCAAACACCGAGGATACCGGATCGACCGGGAATCTCACCGCCGACGAGGTGGTGGACTTTGCCCTGGAGCATAATCCGAGCATCAGGATTGCCGGCTGGCAGCACCAGAACGCCAGGCGTGAGCTGAATACCGCCAAGTGGCAGGTGTTGCCTTCTGTGGGTCTGTATGCAGGCTGGAACACCAGCTATTACACCTATCAGGGAGCTACCACCAGTCCCTTCGCCGATCAGTTTAGGAACAATGGCGGAGAATATGTAGAGCTGTCGGTATCAATACCCATCTGGAATCGTCTGGGCAAGAGTTCTGCCATCGCAAAAAGGCGGCACGCCCTGGATAAGGCAACGGCAGAGCTTGACCAGAAGCGCCGTGATGTGGAGAGCGAGGTGCGCAGGGCCGTCCAGGACCGGAACGGTGCCGCCACCGCATATGAGCAGGCGCAGCACAAAGCCGAGGTGCAGTCCGAGGCCTACTCGCTGAATCTCAAGAAACTGGAACAGGGACTCATCTCCCCGCTGGAGTTCCAGACCGCCAACAATAATTATCTGAAGGCCAAGGCCGACGAGATGAACTCTCTTTTCAAATATCTCATAAAACAGGCAGTGGTCCGCTATTACAATGGTGTTGAATATATAAATCAGTAAGATACTATGGATAAGATCATCGAAAAGAAAACCGGTTGGCGCGCAGCATTCTCGAAAAAAGCCCTGCCCTGGTGGCTGGGAGCGCTGCTGCTGGCGTTTGTGATTTACCTGATTGCAAGGCCCAACAACAAGACCCTGCGGGTGGACAAGGATACCGTGACCATCTCCAATGCGGTCAAAGGCGAGTTTAACGACTATATCCGCATCAGCGGCCGTGTGCAGCCTATGACAACCATCCAGCTGAGCCCGCAGGAAGGAGGTATAGTTGAGCGCATTCTTATAGAAGAGGGCTCCAAGGTCAAAGCGGGCGATGCTATCCTGGTGCTCAATAACGACAACCTGGACCTGCAGATTCTGAACTCCGAGGCCGAGCTGGCCGAGAAGGAGAATATCCTCCGCAACACCCAGATCCAGATGGAGCAGCAGAAGCTGGACGTGCGCCAGAACGTGCTGGAATACGGTATGCAGGTGGACCGCCTGAGGCGCGCCTACGAGCAGCAGAAGGCACTATATGAAGACAAACTGATAGCCCGTGAAGACTATCTGAAGGCCGAAGAAGATTACCGCCTGGCCAAGCAAAAATATGATTTAATGGCAGAGCGTTCGAAGCAAGACAGCCTATACCGTGGCACCCAGATAGACCGAATGGAGGAGAGCCTGGAGAATATGCAGCTGAACATGTCCATGATTCGTCGCCGCAAGAGCAATCTGATTGTCAAGGCTCCCATAGACGGCGAGCTGGGCCTACTGGACGTGGTCCTGGGCCAGAGCATCGCCGCCGGCACCAAGATTGGCCAGATCAATTCTGTGGGAACCTACAAGGTTGAAGCTCAGATAGATGAACACTATATTGACCGCGTCATTGCGGGCCTTGAAGCTACTTTCGAGCGCCAGGGCGAGACCTTCTCTACCAGCATCCGCAAGGTTTATCCCGAGGTCCGCGACGGCAAGTTCAAGGCCGATTTCAAGTTCGACGGCGAACAGCCGGACAACATCCGCGCCGGCCAGACCTACTACCTCAACCTCCAGCTGGGTCAGCCAGAAGAAGCGGTGATTATTCCCCGCGGCACCTTCTACCAGAAAACCGGCGGAAAATGGATTTATGTTGTTAACAAAGACGGCAAAAAAGCCGTCAAAAGAGAAATCCGCATCGGCCGCCAGAATCCACAGTACTATGAGGTGCTCGAGGGTCTGGAGCCCGGCGAGAAGGTCATTACCTCCGGCTATGAGACCTACGGTGACAGTGATGTATTAGTTTTCTAAACTATGAAAATATTCAGAAAAACAGGCGTTTCTACGCTGATAAATATCCTGGGAATGAGCGTCGCTTTCGCGGCGGCGATGATCCTGATGGTGCAGGTGAAGTGGGATGCCACCTACGACAAGAACTTCGAGGGACACGAGCAGGTGTTCCGGATGGAAAACAACTGGATGGACGAGGGCCAGTTTGACACATATTTCTGCCGGCCTATGATTGAGCTGATAAAAAAAGCCAGCCCTAACATAGAAGCAATAGGAACTCTATATAGTCAAGGCGACGCGATTTTTTATCGCGAAGATGACAAGGAGTCGGCCATTACTGTCCCGTTTGCTATGGCGGACAGCGCTATGTTCACAGTATTCCCTTTTGAGTGGACAGAAGGCTCGGCCAGAGATTTCACAGGCCCCGGCACTGCAGTTCTGAACGAGGCGTTTGCAGAGATGTTCTTTGGTCAAGAAAGCGCCATAGGTAAAACCCTGCAGACCGGCGATGGCAACAAAACCCGGATCATAGGCGTTTTCAAGAATAATCCACGCAACTACTCTATGCACTACGGTTTAATAGGGAACTTGGGCGACTGGAATCTGACCGAGGGAAGCGAGTGGTCCTACCCGGCATTTGTAAAACTGAAAGACCCCACCGCCGCAGCAGAGACAGTAGATGCAATGTTCTCAGTTTTTCAGGAGTATTTCTCCAACTATACTCCAGAGGATCTGGCAAAGATGCGCAAGGGCTTCAGACTCAGCCAGATTCACAAGGCGCACTTTGAACGTGACGTGAGGGCGCACAATGCCGTAGCCAACAGGGCCATCACCATCACGCTCGCGCTCATTGCCATCCTGCTGATTTTGATTGCCATCATCAATTTCATCAACTTCGCTTTCGCGGAGATTCCTTTCCGCATCAAGAGCATCAACACCCGCAAGGTGCTGGGCGAAGGACGCGCATCGCTGATCGGCCGGCAGCTTCTCAGCGCCGGGCTGATAGCACTTGCGGCTTTTGCAATAGCCTGCCTTATCATTCACGTGGTGTCGGGGACATCTTGGGCCTCGTATATATCTGACTCCATAGCGCTTAAAGACAATATAGCCATATATGCAATTACGCTTCTCGTTGCGCTTCTGTCTGCCGTGGCCGCCGGAATCGCCCCGGCACTGTATTCCACTTCACAGCCGGCCGCCCTTGTTCTCAAAGGGTCCTACGGCACCAGTGTAAAAGGGCGCAGCCTGCGCAATGCTCTGGTAGGCCTCCAGTTTGTACTGTCGTTCCTCTTTATCCTGATGGCGCTGTATGTGAATGTCCAGACCAGGTTTATGGCCAATAAGGATATGGGGTTCCAGCAGGAGAACATACTGCAAGTATGGTGCGGTTATTCTGCCGGCGGCCAGCACAATGCATTGGAAGACAAACTGTTGCAGAATGCATCCATTGTGGATGCCACTTTTTCCGACGCAATGATTGTCTCGGACCAGAAGATGGGGTGGGGGCGCAATGGCGATGACGGGAATCATATTTTTATGGAAGTGCTCCCTGTGGCAGAAGATTTTGTAAGATTCTTTAACCTTCAGATTATAGACGGCAGGGATTTCCAACAGTCTGACAACCAAAGCGAAACGGGATGCTTCATTGCCAATGAAACATTCTTCAAAATGTTCCCGCAGTATCACACCGGCAGTAAACTTGGAGGTCATGTGGGCGACGCGGAGGTTGTGGGTATCGTGAAGGACTTCAATTTCAAAAGTCTCCAACATCCTATGGAGCCGCTCGTGCTCTATAATTGGGGAAAGACGCCGTGGAGAAATTTCGGTGTAATGTACGTAAAGATAGCACCCGGGGCAGATTTCAAAGAGGTATCGGCTTATATCAAAGATGTTGTCTGCGCCTTTGACCCGACCCGCGAGCCGGACCAGGTGAATGTCCGCCATCTAGACGAATGGATAGAGAATATGTATCAGAGCGAGCAGTCGCTCGGGAAACTGATTACCATAGCTTCCCTTGTGGCCCTGCTGATTGCCATCATCGGGATTATCGGCCTAGTATTCTTTGAGACGCAGTTCATCCGCAAAGAGATTGCCGTACGGCGCGTGAATGGCGCCACTGTGGGCAGCATCTTGCAGATGATCAATAAGAAATATCTGGTAATGGCAGGTATTAGTTTCCTGCTGGCGGCTCCGGTCGCTTACTGGCTGATGACCTCCTGGCGCAAGGGCTTTGCCTATCAAGCACCCGTGCCGGTGTGGATCTTCCTCGTGGCGTTGCTCGCCGTTGCCGCCATTACCCTGGCCGTGGTTACTCTTCAGAGCTGGAGAGCGGCCAGCGCCAACCCTGTTGAATCGTTAAAGAATGAATAAATAATTAAATAACAACTCATTATGATTAAAGTATCTAACCTTTGCAAAGTCTTCCGCACGGAAGAGATCGAGACCACGGCTCTCAATGGTGTTTCCTTCGAAATCAAGGACGGCGAGTTCGTCGCCATCATGGGCCCTTCTGGCTGCGGCAAATCAACGCTGCTGAACATCCTGGGCCTGCTGGACAATCCCACTAGTGGATCCTACGAACTCCTCGGCACCGAAGTTGGTGGCCTCAAAGAGAAAGAGCGCACCAAGTTCCGCAAGGGCAATATCGGCTTCGTGTTCCAGAGCTTCAACCTGATTGACGAACTCAATGTGTATGAGAACATTGAGTTGCCGCTGCGCTATCTGAACATATCGGCCACAGAGCGC
>JAEETP010000085.1 GCA_016290415.1 Bacteroidales bacterium | reverse complement strand
GCTGCGGCTATCAGGGCGCTCTCTTCGCGGCTGAGACTAGAGGCGTTGTGGCCCCAGAAGTGTTTGGCGGCCGCCTGCGCGCCATAGATTCCGCGCCCCATCTCTATCGAATTGATATAGACTTCCATAATGCGCTCCTTGCCCCAAATCCATTCTATCAGCTTGGTGAAATAGGCCTCCAAACCCTTGCGCAGCCAACTCTGCCTGGGCCAGAGGAAAACGTTCTTGGCCGTCTGCTGGCTGATGGTGCTGGCGCCGCGCAGGCGTCCTCTCTGCCGCTGCTCTTTCACGGCGTTGTTTATCTCCTTGAAATCAAAACCGTTGTGGTCAAAGAAGCGCTGGTCTTCACTGGCCCAGACCGCAAGCGGCAGTGAACTGCTTATCCGCTCCAGCGGGACCCAGGTGTGCTTCAGCGTGAGCTTTTTATCCTCTTTTTGCTGCTCGAAAAGGCGTATCACCATCAGCGGCGTGATGTACACCGGCAGGTATTTATAGACAAACACCATCCCGATACTGCTGCCAAAGAAGACAATCAGCACCCACATTATGACTTTGCGCAGGAATTTTAGCATACCGCTGCAAATTTAGCGAAATACGCACATAGCTCAAGACGTGTTTTTTTATTGATTGATATAGTGTAACTTTACACCGAACAGTCATCTTTATTCCAATGAAAAAATTCATTATCCTCATAACCGCAATAGCGCTGGTCGTGGCGTCGTGCGTACCCAAGGTCGACCCTGAGCAGGGACAAGAGCAGAATACGGAAGGAAATGAAACCCCAAATCCTAACGAAGGCTGGGAGAACACCTTGAGTTTGACACTTTCTGCAGACAAGATGGTTTTCTCTTCGTATGGCGGCTTACAGACCTTCAGCGTGACAACCAACTCCGAAACATTCTCTGCAACTGCTTCCGAAGGCGATGCTGACTGGATAACAGTATCACAGGACGGCTCGGCCTTTACCGTGACCGTTTATGAGAACACCGGTACCGAAGAGCGGACAGGCAAGATTATAGTATCTTACGGGGACAAGACGGAGGTGGTGACAATCCGGCAGGAGGCTGCCGTTGAAACGCCGGATATGGAGGATGTTGAAGTGTCATACACGCTTAGCGAAGACGCCGTCGTGACACCAAAGGAATTGGCATCATATATCACTTCTTATGAGCCCGGTATGTTTATCGTGGACAAAAGCGCGCCAGCGGAACTGCTCCCCGCCGTGCCATCGAAACTGATAATCAATACACCGACAGAAGTGCTTCCGGACGGCCTTCTGGCCAAGGTTTACGATATGCAGGAGGAGGACGGGGGCTATAAGTTCTACTATTCGGACATGCGTGTCAACGAGGCGTTCAAAGACCTGAATATCAATATGGAGGGGATAGATTTGGGCTCGTATGTCACCCGCGTTGAGGATGCGTCGGGCAAGGAAATGGAGTTCTTGCGCACAAAAGCGGCGGGTATGACCAAGTTCCACATTGTGCTGCCGGAAGTTTCCTGGGATTTGCCTCTGGGTTTGACTCTCACGCCCAAAATGACTATAGATCTTGCGTTGAAGCTCCAGATGATTGTCGGGGACTGGAAGATTTCTACATTCAATTTCAAGGTGGATGCCGATGTCAAAGTCGGAGCGGAAATAGAATTTGCAATCGGCGAGTCTCTGGATAAGGCTTTCAAACTGCTGTCGCTTTATTTTGCCGCAATACCCGTCGGGCCGGTATTGTTGACGCCGTCTGTAGATATTTATGCCAATGTGGGAGTGGATGGCAAGATATCGCTCGTGGCATCCGTCAGTTCGGTTATGCACTCATCTTCGCACCTCCACTACGATGAAATAAACGGCCTTAGCGGAGAAAGCACCACAAGCGACTTCACGCCTGAAGAAACAGAGTATTCCTGCGGGCCAAAGATAGAGGGCGGGTTCAGTTATGGCATCGGCATCGGGCCGGCGCTGGGTATTTACGGTGATGCCATTTCCGCCGGTATTATACTGAACGTGGCAAGGCGGGAGGCGGTAAGCACCAGCATAGACTTGACCAAGATTCCGGAAGGACAGAATTGGTTTTATCCAAATTATTATGTTGCCGAGGGAATCCGGGCCGCGGAGTACTCCACATCTTATGTCGTGCAGGCCAGCTTGAATTTCCGTGCAGTTGGTTATTCCGACAAATATGATCTCCCTGCGGTGACGTTCCCGCAGGAGTCTTACAAATTCTTCCCCCCGTTTGACAAAGATAATGTACAGATTGAACAGCGCGGGAGCGAAATGGCGGTTAAACTCAACGTGAATGCGCCGTCGGTATTCTCCGGATGTTCAGAATCTGGATCGCTTATTGTTTTACTTTATAACGATTCTATGCCGTTGCAATCCACTTTGCAGTTTCCGTTTGCCATTTCCGAGGATGATGCGACAAAACTAATGGCAGGCGAGATATCTTCCTATGAAACCGAAGCTCTTGTTTCCGGACTGGATGTTGGGCGGTATTATGAAGCGTATGTTGCGTGGAAATATAATGATCAGGTTTTCCCACTTTATCCAGTATATGGCCTGAGAAGCTACGGAAATATTGAATCGGATGTGAGAGCGATTCTTGACAATGTCCGTTCACAGGGTAGGGGGAATTGGGAAGGATGCAACTGGGACGATGATGTGCCATTGAGTCTGATGAAAAACATAGATATTGATTATTGGCCCTCGTTGGGTAATTACCAGCTCGTCATCGACCTTCCGAATGAGTGGGAATTAGGCAACAATCTCAGGTTCAACCATAAAATGAGTGGTTCCGAAGATTTCCGCTGGAGGATTGAGTTGGAACCCGATGGGAGTGTCCGACATTTTTCCAGCATAGAAGTAACAGACGAAACCTTTGACGGAATCGCAATCAGGAACAAAACCTGGCGGGGTCCCAACCAAAGCGGAGGTTTTGTGGTTGCAGAGATTTTCGAGTGCCATTCGAAGTCTATGTATTCTTTCCCTCTCGTTACCAATAAGCTTGATATCAGCGGTACAAGTATAACCCACCTTGGATTGGGAAGATGGGGTCCTAGAGGATATGATGCCACATACACCGAGGCTTCGGAAATAATTGCGGACAATTGTCCGGACCTGGAAACCATTAGTATTGAAGCCCCGGATGACTCCAGGATAACGTCCCTTTCCGCAAAGAATTGCCCCAAGTTGGAGCGCGTATCTTTGAATGGCGCGATAGATGTAACCAGCGCCTTAATTGCAAACATCGCCCAATCTTCCGGTTACGGCGTGGCTTTGTCTATAGAGTGCCCGGATACAAAAAGCCTTACTGTGGGCAGCGGAATCCGCAGTTTTCAAACCCACACGTGTGAAGCGCTGACTGTTACAGGAGCCACACACCTAGAAGACTTGTCTGTTAGTAACAGCAACTTGAAAACGCTTTCTGTGACAGAATGCCCCAAGCTCCGGAACCTTTATGCCGGGAAAACGCAATTGTCCTCTTTCAACATCTCCGGCACCCCTTCGATGGCTAACCTGTCAATTGAAAACAACCCTAACCTGAAGTGTACGGTGCCGGCTGTATTCGACCAAATGCGGGCATCTGGATTCACACCACGCTATGACCAAATGTATGAATATAGTTGGAGCATGAACTATTATGAAGGGGCGCAGATTACCTGGTACTTTGGATCGGACTGGCATTATGCTACCTCCCGTCAGGGCAGCAATGGAGATACGTGGTACTCGTATTGGCACAAAAAGTGGAATTACGGATTTTACTATGCTGGAGAGCCCAGCCGTGGCTATCACTTGAGCAGCGAGTGCCCGTAAATAATTTTGTCAATAACAATAATACTGCTATCTTTGCACTCCCCGCGATTAAAAATGTCGGGGTGTAGAGGCAGAGCCCCGCTCTCTTAGGTGAGGTGGGTGAGTGGCTGAAACCACCAGTTTGCTAAACTGACGTACTCGACTAGGGTACCGGGGGTTCGAATCCCCCCCTCACCGCTGAAAGGTCGCTATAAGCTGCAATAAGACAGGCACTTATGGCGACTTTTCTTTACGAAACATATCATTATGAAAAAGGCTATCCTCCTGCTCGTTTTGAGCTTGGCGTCTCTCTCGTTATCGGCACAGGGCCGTATGTCCTATTCTTGGGAATTCGTGGCTGGGGTTGGTGTTGGTAAAGGTCCTCAACTTTTCTTCACTCCAGAGTTTGTCGCTCAATATGTTTTTGATGGAGGCTTTAAGATAGGAGCGGGCGCTGGGACACGATTTGCCAGACCTTGCTTGCAATACATTACAAAGAGCGGGGCTCATAGCCGTACTTTCTGTGACGAACTGGATATTCCAGTGTTTATGCGTTTAGGCTATGGGAAGGAGCAATTCTACGCTAATCTGGATGCGGGATATGCGATAGGCGCTCTAGCGATCTACGGATTAGGTTGGGTACCCGGAGGAAAAAAAGAGCCCAATTACCATGGATTATTCGCTGAACCGCAGGTTGGATGGAAAATTGGAGGACGAAGTGCTCTCGCTCTGGGTCTTCTCTTCCAACAGAGCACCATATCCAACCACATTATCACCGTAAGCGGGACCACCATAGCTGACCCTTCATATTCATTCAGGGACGAAGTCTCTACTCTGAACGTTTTCACTCCCGCAATCACGCTACGGTATGTCCTGGGTTTCTAACTCCTTTTTTGTTTGGTTTTAGAATTGCTCTACCAAAGACGTAACTGAAGCTCGTCGTCTGTGCCGTCTTCGAATTCAAGCTCGATCCCGACCGGGCCAAAGCGATGGTTGCATGCATATTTGATGCGTGAGATGCCATCTTCGTTGAGCTTACCTTCAATCTCAATGACCTTGATTTTGCCAATGAACCATTCGTAATCGTTGTCGGTGGACACATGGGTCACCTTGCGGCCGTCGGCGAATTTGTCACCATCCTTAGCATCGTAGCGGACCACAACGCCATCCAGAAAGCCGGTCTGGTTCTCGATGCCCTGGTCGGTAAATTTAAACCTCACGTCGTGGACGCGTACAGAATTGCCATCGACCTCGAAATACCTGGGATGGTTTTTAAAGATTTTAAGATAGCGCTCGTCGGTCACGGTCATAGTGCCGGCAAACTCCGACACGCCATTGGTGCAGTCCACAATACTGATGTCGACATCGGAAAAGCCCTCGTTGCCAAGGCGCACTTCGGTGCCCACTTCGCCAATGGCCGCGGGTTCACCGTCAATGTGAGTTTCCTTCACGCAGCAGACCACTCCTACAATTGTCAGTATAACCAAAATGGAAAAAAGTACTTTTTTCATATATCTATCTTTTTTGTTAATGATTGCATTATTTGTGTCCGTCTTTCTTGGGTACGGAGCTGCCGGCTACGTAGAGCACGGCGAAAAACTTCACCAGTCTTTTTTGGTCGCCTGATAGTTTCATAACGGGTTCGAAGTTAGCTAAATAGGCAGTGATATGCAAAAATTCCTGCGCTAATTCCGAAGTGCTGTCACAATCCCCGGTGAGATTTTTATTCTTCACTGTTTTTGCATACCTTTGTAGTCCAATCGGGATGTGGCGCAGTTGGTTAGCGTACCTGGTTTGGGACCAGGTGGTCCCCCGTTCGAGTCGGGGTATCCCGACAGAAAGGCCGGCAGCAATGCCGGCTTTTTAGTTGAAGAACTTGAACATCTGCCACATCATCAGCACGCTGGCGACCAGCTTGATGAAGGTGCCGAAGAAGAAGCCGGCAAAGGAGCCCAGGGCGGGCTTTACGCTGTCGGCAACGGAAGAGCGGTTGATAAAGACTTCGGCCAGCAGGGCGCCCAGGAAGGCCCCGGCAATCATTCCCCAGGGCGGGAAAAAGATGAGTCCCAGCAGGAGCCCCACCAGAGAGCCGCGGCCGGCAGCCTTGCTGCCGCCGGTGAGCCGGGTGAACTGCGCCGGAACCACGTAGTCCAGAATGGTGACCACAATGGTGATTCCCAGCCAAATCAGCAGGAATTTGAGGCTCATTTCTCCGTTACCGAAAAAGTAGAGCAGCAACAGGGCGCCCCAGCTGAGCGGCGGCCCCGGAATCACCGGCAGGAAGCATCCTACGATGCCCGCCAGGGCAAGTATCACTGCTATGACATCAATCCACCACATAGTTATTTCACGTCAAAAAGCCCGTCGGCGGACTCGTCCTCTACCAGGCCCACCTCAATGGGGATATAAAAGATTTTCTCTTTGAGCCGCTCGCTCACGGCGGGGTTGCGGCGCAGGCGCTGCGAGTCCTTTTCTGTGGTGAGCAGGATGGCCTGCGGATGCTTGTCGGCAAACTTCTCTATCTGCTTGATGTCCTTGTCGGTGAAGACGTGGTGGTCGCCGAACTCGATGTGGAAGTTGCGCGGGTAGCGGGCGCTCACGTGATGCCGCAGCTGGCTGCTGCCGGCAATGCCGGTAAAGAGTATCGCCTCGTGGGAATACATATATCTGTTGTTGCCCTCGGGGAATACGGCGATGGGGTCAAAATACTGCACCGTGGTGAAGAACACTTTCTGCTTCTCGCCTATGCGGTTCACGCTCACCGCCTGCTGCTTTTCAAACTCGCTGAGGTACGGCGGGCATTTGGTGATGATCACCGTATCGGCCCGCTTCAGCTGCGAAGGCAGGTCGCGCAGCCGCCCGAAGGGGAGGAGGCTGTCCTTGAAAATGGGGCGGTTATAGTTGATGAGGGTTATCTGGCGGGTGGGCGTCAGGCGGCGGTACTGCATACCGTCGTCCAGCAGAATCACCTCCGGCACATCGCCGAACGGCAGGGCCATAAGCATCTTTACGGCGCGCACGCGGTCCTTGTCCACAATGACCTTGACCTGCGGGAACTTGCGCTTGATCTGCAGCGGCTCGTCGCCCACATCCTCTACGCGGCTGTCCACCTCCACAAAACGGCTGGTCTTGGGGTTCTGACGGCCGTAGCCGCGCGAAATCACCGCAACGCGGTATGCGTTGTCCAGAAGATGGCGGATGAAATACTCCACGTGGGGAGTCTTGCCGGTGCCGCCCACGGTTATGTTTCCGAACGAAAGGATGGCGACGTTGTCAAACTTCACGCTCTTTATCCAGCCTTTGTCAAAGGCGAGATTGCGGGCCCAAAGGCCCAGGGCGTAGGGGAAAGCGAATATGTTGCCGATGTTAAACATCTGTGTTTTCTCTTTGCCAATGCTCCCCGACAAAGTCGAGGGTTTTGTTCAACTCTTCAATATCGGTCAAAGTTACCAATTTCAGCCGGGTTTCCTTGAAATTTTCCAAACCTTTGAAATAACAGGCCAGATGACGGCGCATTTCAAACACGCCGCGGCGCTCGCCCTTTATCTCTATCGACTTGGCCAGGTGGTCTTTGGCCAGCGCCACGCGGTCGGCCACCGACATCGGGGGCAGTTCTTCGCCGGTGTCCAGGTAATGCCTGATTTCGCTGAAGATCCAGGGATGGCCAAAGCTGGCGCGGCCAATCATTATGGCATCCACGCCATAGCGGTCAAAGGCGTTCTTGGCATCCTGCGGAGTGCGGATGTCGCCGTTACCTATAATAGGTATGTGCATCCGCGGGTTGTTCTTCACCGCGCCGATAAGGCTCCAGTCGGCTTCGCCCTTGTACATCTGGGCGCGGGTGCGGCCGTGGATGGTAAGGGCGGCGATGCCGGCATCCTGCAGCCGTTCTGCCAGTTCCACAATGATTTTGGAGTCGTTGTCCCAGCCCAGGCGGGTCTTTACGGTGACGGGGGTGTGCACCGCCTCCACCACGCGGCGGGTGATTTCCACCATCTTGTCGGGCTCGCGCATCATTCCGCTGCCAGCGCCGCGGCCGGCAATCTTTTTCACCGGGCAGCCGAAGTTGATGTCAATCACGTCGGGGCAGGCCCGCTCTACTTTTACGGCAGAGTCCACCATAGCGTCGGGGATGTTGCCGTAGATCTGTATGCCGATGGGCCGTTCGTAGTCGTAGATGGTGAATTTGGCCAGCGATTTGGGGACGTCGCGCACCAGCGCGTCGCTGGAGACGAACTCGGTGTAGACCATATCGGCCCCGAACTTCTTGCAGATGTATCGGAACGAGGCGTCGGTGACGTCTTCCATCGGCGCCAGAAACAGCGGCCGGGGGCCAAATTCTATGTTTCCGATATTCACGGCGGCGAAAGTAACATATTTTTGCCACTTTGAAAAAATTATCTACCTTTGCAGCCCCCCAGACCAAAGCTGGGTCGCAACAAACAAGTATTAACCAATAAATCAACAGACTGTGGACACATTAAGTTACAAAACCAAGTCGGTCAACAAAGAGAACTCCTCTAAAGAGTGGGTTGTCA
>JAEETP010000084.1 GCA_016290415.1 Bacteroidales bacterium | reverse complement strand
ACTAATGGCACGTTGTCTCTGCAAGATACCCCCGCAAGTTGGTGTACTGTAACGATAACTGGTACAGATGTAAGGATCCAAACTGAGGCAAACCCTGAAACCACACAACGTTCTACACAATTTACACTTGTTTCAACACTGGGTGGAGGTGCTGGTGTTACAACAAAATCGGTTACAGTTATTCAGCTCGGAAGAGTAGAACCCGCTCCGCTGCCCGGTTATATCGAGTGCAACTTGGGTGCTGTTGAGAAAGATTCTCCTGCCGTGACTGTCAATGTTCCGTTTAACACGGATGCTGTTTCTTATGAAACAGATAAGAATGCTGACTGGATCACCGTATCCAACGAGTCTTCTATTTCCGGCAATAGCGCAAGCTTTGATGTCACCCTGACTCAGAATGATTCAGAGAAGGCACGTGTTGGTGTTGTTACCGTTACTGCAACATTCGCAGATAACTCTACCAAGAAGTTCTATCTCCCTGTTATTCAGCATGCTGCAGAGCGCTATTTTGTAGCACTGAATACTCACTACGATCTGGACTTCAGCGGAACCGGTACGCTGTACATCCCGTACATTGCTAACCCTACTCTGCAGAATTCCCACCTTCAGGTGACTATCAATGCTAACACAAGCCAAGGCAATTCTTGGATTGAAAAGCAGACTGACATTGGCAGCAACAGATTCATCACCAGTCATTCCTTGGTATTCAAGCTCACTCGTGAGAATTTGTCTTACTATAACGACCGCACTGGTACTATTACAGTCACATGGACAGATCCTCAGGATTCGTCCCATACCTCAACGTATGTAATTACCGTAGTTCAGCCTCATCAGTAATAGTCGATCAGTGATATCATCAAGAGGTTGCCTTCGGGCAACCTCTTTTTGTTTTTATAAAGATTACGTATCTTCACGCAAATAAACGAGAAAGATTCTGCGATGACCAAGATAACCTGTTTTCTGGCTACAGAAGACGCAGCAACTGCGGCGGAACTGCGTGCCGAGGCTCTGGTGAAAGCGGTGTACGTGTGCCCGGCGATGACCTCCTCCGAGTCTGTCCGCAAGATAGCCGCCACAAGCGACACTCACTATACACTGATATATACCAAGCCCACGCGGCTGGCCTGGGTGCACCACGGCCTGCACCGGATGGTGCAGATTGCCACCGACACCGATGCGGTGCTGGCCTATGCCGACCGCTTTAACCAGGGTGCCGACGGCCAGGTTCAGGAAGCGCCCGTTATTGACTACCAGCCGGGCTCCCTGCGCGACGACTTTGATTTTGGCAGCGTGGTGCTGATCCGCACCGACGCCCTGAAGAAGGCGGTGGCCGGGATGGATGTCGAATGGAAATTCGCCGGCTTCTACGACTTGCGGCTGCGGCTCAGCCGGCTGGGCAAGATTGTCCACATAAACGAATTCCTCTACTACGACATAGAGATGGACACGCGCGAGTTTGGCGAGAAGCTGTTCGACTATGTGAACCCGCGCAACCGCGAGGTCCAGATAGAGATGGAGCAGGCCTGCACCGCCCACCTGAAGGCCATAGGCGGCTATCTGGCGCCATCCACCTTCAAAGAGATCGATCTGAACTCAGAGAAGTTCGAATACGAGGCCAGCGTGGTGATCCCGTGCCGCAACCGCGCCCGCACCATTGCCGATGCGGTGAAAAGCGCGCTGAACCAGAAGACCTCTTTCAAATACAACGTGATTGTGGTGGACGACAACTCCACCGACGGCGCCGCAGAAATCATAGCGCAGCTGGCGGCGGAGAATCCCGACAAGCTGGTCTACATTGCCCAGGACAAGACCTACCACGCTATAGGCGGCAACTGGAATGCCGCGCTGCATCATCCCAAATGCGGCCGCTTTGCCCTGCAGCTGGATTCCGACGACGTCTACAGCGACGAAAATACCGTCCAGAAGTTTGTAGAGGCCTTCTACGCGCAGAATTGCGCTATGGTGATAGGATCATACCAAATCACCGACATTGCCCTGAAACCGGCCGATATGGCCCCGATAGAGCATCGCGAGTGGACACCCGACAACGGCCGCAACAACGCCCTGCGCATCAACGGCCTTGGCGCACCGCGCGGCTTTTACACCCCGCTGGTGCGCGAGATGACCTTCCCGACCACAAAATACGGAGAGGACTATGCTGTGGCGTTGCGCATCAGCCGGCATTATCGCATTGGTCGCATCTACGACGTTATGTACTTCTGCCGCCGCTGGGAGGGCAATAGCGATGCGTCGCTGGACGTAGCGACCGCCAACCGTTACAACACTTATAAAGACAGGATTCGCACGTGGGAACTTCAGGCACGCATAGCGGAAAACAGCGCACGATAAGCGTCGGTATTCTGACGGCGGCGCGCGTGGAGTTTGTCCTGGGCGGGCTGACCTTTTCCGCAGTGGAAGAGGGAGGCAAGGTGGTGATTGGTGGCGAGGCCCGTGAGGAGTGGTATTTTGACGCTGTAGGCAGCTTCTTTACCCTGAAAAACGTTGAGATAGGCAAGGGCTTCCACTGGCAGCGCTATCAGGACCAGAGTTTCCCCGGCGACTTGCGTCTCATTGCCCGCGACGGCTGTGTCATCGCCATAAATGTCGTCGGCATAGAGGATTACCTGCAGTGCGTCATCGCCTCCGAGATGTCGCCCAGCGCCGGTTTTGAATTCCTCAAGGCCCACGCCGTGATATCCCGCTCGTGGCTGCTTGCCCAGCTGGACAAACGCGATGAGGTGCGCGAGGGCTACTCTTCGGTGGAGTGCGACACTCCCGACGAACTGATCCGCTGGCAGGACCGCGAAGACCACGAGTGGTTCGATTTCTGCGCCGACGACCATTGCCAGCGCTACCAGGGCATCCCGCAGGGCAATCCGGCAATGCTAATCAAGACAAAGCGCGTGATAGAGGCCACCTGGGGCCAAGTGCTCTGGTATGGCGGCCGCGTGTGCGACGCCCGCTTTTCCAAATGCTGCGGCGGCGCGCTTGAGGAGTTCAAATACTGCTGGGAGAATAAAGAGGTGCCCTATCTGAAATATGCCCGCGACTACGCATCCGGCCGCGACTGGGACCTGACGCGCGAGTCGAATGCCCGCCGCTGGATACTTTCCAGCCCGCGCGCCTTTTGCAATACCCGCAGCGCGCGCCTGCTGGGCCAGGTCCTCAAGGACTACGACAGCGAGACCAAAGATTTCTACCGCTGGACGGTGGAATATAGCGCCGAAGAGCTGCGCCAGATTATACTGGAGCGCACCGGAGAGGACTACGGCGAGATCCGCGACCTGATTCCGCTGGAACGCGGCGTCTCCGGCCGCATCTGCCGCCTTAAAATCGTCGGCAGCAAGAAGACCAAAACCATAGGCAAGGAGCTGGAAATCCGCAAAACCCTCTCCCGCAGTCATTTATACAGCTCGGCATTTGTGGTGGAGAAGACGCCGGGAGGGTTTATTCTACACGGAGCCGGCTGGGGCCACGGCGTGGGACTGTGCCAGATTGGCGCCGCCGCAATGGGCGCCCGCGGCTACAAATACCAGGAAATCCTTCAGCACTATTACCCCAATTCAACACTGAAAAACATCTACTAAATGAACGCCATAGAGAAAAAACGCAGCGCTTGGAGCTGGATTCCGACGCTCTACTTCGCAGAAGGCCTGCCATACGTGGCAGTGATGACCGTCGCCGTGATTATGTACAAAAAGATGGGCCTGACCAACACTCAGATTGCCCTCTACACCTCGTGGCTATACCTGCCGTGGGTCATCAAGCCGCTCTGGAGCCCCTTCATTGACCTCATCAAGACCAAGCGCTGGTGGGTCAACGCTATGCAGACTCTCATCGCGGCGGCTTTTGCCGGAGTGGCGTTCTTCATACCCACCACCCATTGGGTGCAGGTCACGCTGGCCTTCTTCTGGCTGCTGGCCTTCGCCTCCGCTACCCACGACATTGCCGCCGACGGATTCTATCTGCACGGCCTGCAAGAGAAAGAGCAGAGTTTCTTTGTGGGCATCCGCAACACCTTCTACCGCGTTGCTATGATATTCGGCCAGGGTCTGCTGGTGATGTTTGCCGGCTGGGTAGAGCAGGGGAAGATTTTCCCGAACCTGGGTGCTTCCGCCGCGAGTGCAGCCGGTAGCAGCGCCGCCATCCAGAGCGCTGCCGAGGGGTCTGCCGCCGCTGCGTCCGGCAACCGCATTGCGCTGGCCTGGAGCCTGGCTTTCTACCTGCTGGCCGGCATCTTCCTGGCGCTGACCATCTATCACCGCTTCGTCCTCCCCAAGCCTGCCAGCGACGCACCCCGCAGCGATATTAACGCCCGCACCATCTGGCGTAACTTTGCCACCACTTTTGCCACCTTTTTCAAGAAGCCGCATATGGGCCTGATGCTCTTCTTCTTGCTGACTTACCGCTTGGGCGAGAGCCAGTTGGTGAAGATTGCTCAGCCCTTTATGCTGGACGACAAGGCGGCGGGCGGCCTGGCCCTCACAACTGCCGATGTGGGCGCCATCTACGGCACCCTGGGCGTGATAGCGCTGTTGCTGGGCGGTATCCTGGCCGGAATGGTCATTTCCCGCGGCGGTTTCAAAAAATGGATTCTGCCTATGGCGCTGGCTATCAACGTCCCCGACCTGCTGTACGTGCTGCTGGCGTCGCTCAAGATGAGCAGCGTGCCGCTGGTTTCGGCCTGCGTGGCGCTGGAGCAGTTCGGCTACGGATTCGGCTTCACCGCATATACGATGTATCTGATCTATGTGGCTCAGGGCGAGCACAAGACGGCGCACTATGCCATCGGCACCGCCTTTATGGCGCTGGGAATGATGCTGCCCGGAATGGCGGCCGGCTGGATCAGCGACCACGTCGGCTACACAATGTTCTTCGTGTGGGCCTGCATCTGCACTATCCCCGGCATCATTGCGGCGCTGCTGGTGCGCAAGCAGATTCCCGCCGATTTTGGCACGAAAACGGAATAGATATCCGTTTAAAAACGTTTATAATCGTTTTACTATTACGATTGAGATGAAACGACTGTACATAATATTCGCGCTGATGCTGATGGCCAGCTGCGGTGCCCGCGGCGGGAATCAGCCAGCTAAGGGCCAGGACGAACCTGCCACAACCACCGTCAAAACCGGCCTAGAGGTGCTGGTAGAGAGCGACTTTGCCCCGCTTCAGGGCAAGCGTGTAGGCCTGGTGACAAATCCCAGCGGCGTGGACCGCAATCTGGTGAGCACGGTAGACATTCTGGCCAATGCGCCCGGCGTGAATCTGGTGGCTCTTTACGGCCCTGAGCACGGCGTCCGCGGCAGTGAGCACGCCGGCGACCACGTGACCAGCGAGCCGCGCGACCCCGCCACCGGCCTGCCGGTGTATTCGCTTTACGGCTCCACGCGTAAACCTACTCCTGAGATGCTGAAGGACATCGACGTGATGGTATATGACATCCAGGACAACGGCTGCCGCTCCTACACCTTTATCAGCACGCTGGGTCTGGTGATGAGCGCCTGCGCCGAGGCCGGCATTGAGGTCGTGGTGCTGGACCGTCCCAACCCGCTGGGCGGCCTTCAGGTGGATGGCCCCCTGGTAGAGGACGGCTACTTCTCTTTCGTGGGAATGTACAGGATTCCGTACGTCTACGGCCTCACGGTGGGAGAACTGGCTACAATGATAAACGAAGAGGGGATGAACCGCGGCCAGAAGGGGACCGACAAATTCCGCAAGTGCCACCTGACGGTGGTGGAGATGGAAGGATGGCGCCGCGATATGCTGTTTCAGGAGACCGGACTGCCGTGGGTGATGCCGTCACCGCACATCCCTCAGGCATCGTCGGCACAAGCCTATCCCTGCTCCGGCATCGCCGGCGATATGGGCAGCTACCTGAATATCGGCGTAGGCTACACGCTTCCGTTCGAAACATTTGCCGCTGAGTGGATCGATAATCCCGAAAAGCTGGCCGAGCGCCTCAACGGCCTTGAACTGCCTGGAGTCCGCTTCCGCCCTATTTATTATAAGCCATTCTACGGCGGTGCCGCGGGCAAGCTGCTCAAGGGGGTGCAGTTCTATTTTACAAACTATCACATTGCCCCCACTGCGCTGCTGCAATTCTATGTGATACAGGAGGTTCACGCAATGTATCCCAAGCGCAGCCCTTTGGTGGGCAGCACAGAAAGTTCCAAATATGTCGGCCTTGACAAGATTATGGGCGGCAGCCGCGTGCGCGAGCTTTTCAGCAAGCGCTATCGCGTGGACGATATCCTGGACTATTGGAACAAAGACCGCGAGGCCTATCTGGAGTTAGCCCGGGAGTACTACAGGTACTAAAACCCTTCGCAAATAAGCGAAAAAAAACTTCGCGTAGGGAACAGGGGTTCTATGTTCTCCCTGGCCCGGAGCGAAGTTTTTTGTAACCTGCGAAGGGTTTAAAATGCAGCCGCTATTTCTTCTTGGAGTCGATGTACTGCTGCCACTTCCAGGCATTGCGCAGAGTCTCGTCCAGCGGCATAATCGCCTTCCAGCCAAGCTCTTCGTTGGCATAAGTGGTGTCTGCCCACACCGCCTCTATGTCGCCGTCGCGCCTGTCGGCAAACTTCCAGTTGAGCTTCAGGTTGTTGACCTTCTCGAAAGTCTGAACCACCTCGAGGGTAGAAACGCCGCGGCCGGTGCCCACGTTGAACACCTCGTAGTTGGAGTGGCCGGTGCCCTCTATCATACGGGTCACGGCGCTCACGTGCGCTTTGGCCAGATCGGTGACATCGATATAGTCGCGGATGCAGGTGCCGTCGGGGGTGCTGTAGTCATTGCCGAAGATGCTCAGGCACTCGCGGATGCCCGCAGCGGTCTGGGTCACAAAAGGAATCAGGTTGTTGGGCACGCCGCGCGGCAGCTCGCCTATCAGGGCAGAGGGGTGCGCTCCTATCGGGTTGAAGTAGCGCAGCGCTATCACGTTGATCTTGGGATATGCTATCGCGCAGCTGTGCAGGATATCCTCGCACATCTGCTTGGTGCTGCCGTAAGGCGAAGTGGCCTCCTTGCGGGGAGTGCGCTCGGTGACTGGCAGAACGTCGGCCTGGCCATATACGGTGGCAGAAGAGCTGAACACGATGTTGGGCACGTTGTGCTTGCGCATCAGCGAGAGCATATTTATCAGGGAACCCAGATTGTTGCGATAGTAATCCAGCGGCTTGCTTACGCTCTCTCCCACAGCCTTGTATGCTGCAAAGTGTATTACCGAACTGAAATCGTGGTTTGCGAAGATCTCTTCCATCGCCACAGGGTCGCAGCAGTCGGCCTTTATGAATTCGATCTTGCGGCCAAGGATCTTCTCCACGCCTTCAAGCGCAATCTTCTCGGAGTTAGACAAATTGTCCACGATAATCGGTTCAAAGCCGGCCTCGGCCAGCTCTACACAGGTGTGCGATCCGATGTAGCCGCAGCCGCCTGTCACGAGTACTTTTTTGTTCATTGTAGTGATTTATTTGCAACAAATTTAAGAAGACCTTTCGAATTGGTCAACGAATTCCATCACGAAGTGTTGCGGATGGTTTCGCTACAATTGTAGGGTGTGGGTTACTACGCCGGGGACTTCGTCCAGGTAGTGTGTCACGAAAATCAGTGTCTTGTTCTTTGCGGCGCAGAAGGCCTCGATCACGGCGGCGGCGCGATGTCGCAGGGCGGGGTCCAGCCCCTGGAACGGTTCGTCCAGTATCAGCAGGTCGGGGTCTTTCACGAAAGCCCTGATCAGCAAGATGTAACGCTGCTCGCCACTGGACAGGGTCAGGTAGCTGCGCTGCGCCAGATGCTCCGCCCCGAACAGCCTAAGCCATTGCAGCAGGGCCTCATCGTCAATGTGGCAGCCGTAGTCCATCCCGCTGCGGACAATCTCCAGCACGGGGAGGTTCTCGCGGAAGCTGCTGTGCATTTCGCTGGATAGGTAGCCGATGTGCCGCTTGATGTCCCAGATGCTCTCGCCGGTGCCGCGCCGCCGGTCAAACAGGGTGATGTCCAGCGAGTAGGCCCGCGGATTGTCGGCATTCACCAGGCTCAGCAAGGTGCTCTTGCCGCTGCCGTTGGGTCCAGTCACGTTCCAGCGTTCGCCGCTGCGCACCGTCCAGTTGAGGTCGTGGAAAATCTGCCGCTCGCCGTAGCTGATGTTGATATTGCGCATCTCCACCACCTTGTCAAACGCTTCCGCCTCGTGGAAATACTGCTTCGCATTGGCGATAGCTGCCGTATCGATTTGGATGCTGCCCTTGGTGTTTTGAGTAGCCCCGGCGGGCATCTTGGCGGAAAGACGGCCGCGGTGCATATAGTATGCGTGGGTGACTACCTGCGGGATTCTGTCGGGGTCGGTAAGGGTCATTATTATGCTGATGCCCAGCGAGTTCAGAACTTGCTCCAGCAGGTC
>JAEETP010000083.1 GCA_016290415.1 Bacteroidales bacterium | reverse complement strand
CGAAACTCCAGCTATTACTCTTGGTACATTGATTTGAATGGCTCTACTGGAAGGTTTTCGGCAAAGACCTTTACCTCGGTTCCGTCATCAAAATCATAGTCCTCTTCATACTCAAAACCGAGTTCGTCCAATGCCTGGCTCAAAACGCTTTGGACCGCCCAGGCAATACCTTCACAATCCATATTCTGCCATAGGTACTTCAAGAACCAAGGTTGAGAATACGCCTCCCAGATTGTGGTTTTGTCCATACTGAATGGCTTCACCCTATAGCCGCCATTATCGTTCTCTCGCAAATAATAAACGACCATTTCTTTTACAGCATTGAATACCAACTCTTTTGCAGCTTCGTTGTCAGGGTCTTCCTCATCCTCTTCAATCCATTGTTTGTAAGTCTCTATGACTTCATTGACCCAAACCGCAGCCTTCTCCCAATCGGTCTCCGAATTGAAATAACCAGCAGCGATATAAACCCCACACTCGTCGTCCAAAATGCCGACAAAGAAGTTCTTCTCGTCAATAGAGTAGCCGAGAGGGTCGCAAACGATAGTAAGACCTTCATAATCCGCTATACTTTGATAACTCTTGGTAAGCATAGCATTCTTAATGTCTTCATTTAATTTGTTAAACATAAAAATAATAGTATTAAAGCCCCGGAGGTTTTGAAGAGGTACTTCGGGAAAAGACCTCGTAATAATTGTATTTAAGGGCTAATAGCGCGATTAGAGTAGCAGAACTACATCATAATATCCATTACGAAGAATTGCTAGGACTATTAGCCAAAAATTACAGAAAAAATACCTTTGATTAGCGTCCAGAGTCCTTTGAGTATAGCCCCAAGCAACCAAAACAGAGCTTGAAAAACCCATTTGAATATTGACCAGACTATCTCCCAAAATCCGTTCTTGTCAGGTCCGGTGGGATACTTGTACAGGCTGGGAAGCATATACCCAATAGTTCCATCAAGCAGTTCCGTGAAATAAGAATATGAGAGGGTCTTTTTTCTGGTATGATAACATTCCGTCCTGCCTGTTTGGGTGTTATAGAAGTTGATGACCAGATAACCACCAGACCAAGCAAAGCTAAAGTAGCTGTGAGGGTATTCTATATCGCAAAAGTTATCCTCTGTCTTTCCAAATGCCTGATTTCTCACTGCCTTAAAGAAGTCATTCTTTGTTTTGAATGGCTTTGTAGTTCCCCAAATACAATATTCTTTCATAATAATCAAAGTGTTAATGTGTTAATAAATCTTCATCGTTATAAAAGGGCATACTTCGCCCATATTGGGTAGCTATAGTTCTACCCAAGAGTACCAGCAAACCGGAGTGTAGAGCTCGTTCTTCGGTTGCTTCGTATAGCCGGTCGGTGAAAAAAAAGCGGGGACCAAAAGGCAAGGTCTCCGCTTATACGAAACCGACCTTTAGCACTTGTTTTAGTGAGGTTGCAAGTAGTCGTGGCTCCCCAAAGGAAGAGCCTAAATCAATCCTCCAATAAGTAAAGAACTTCGTTGTCGTTTGACATTTATAATAGCTGCAAACCGCGTGCCAAGCCGCCATTTTTCGGCAGATTTTTTGATGTTTTTTCTCGCTGATTATCAATGGCTTACATATTATTTTTTGAGCCATTAAGAGGGGGCTTCTTGGGGGTTCTTCTTTGGTCATTTTTGCCTCTCATATCAAGCACCGAATTGGCTATCTGCTGGCGATTGGAGACCCGGTTCCCTCTGCCTCCCTTGGCTCTTGGTGGTTCCGGAGGACAGCAAGTGGCATATACCGCGTCAAGCCATTCCAGGATTTGGGGAGCAACCGCCAATGCGCTCTTGTAATCCGGCTGAACAAGCATATAGCTCTGTTCTTGCCCCAGGTACAGGCAATCCAGCTGGAAGCCTTCGTCTTGATGTTCGTGGCAATACTCTATGTAGCACGGATAACCGAAATAGGGCTGCTTGAATATGCGGTCTTTGGATTTGATTGCTCTGCTGTAAATGAGCTGGGCAAGTATTTCGGGTCCGGTCAGCTGCATTTGTTGCTTAATCTTGTCAATCTGCTTGCCCATTGCCTTCGTCCTCCCACACGACATTTGACCAATAGCGTTTTAGCCCCCTGGATATCGCTTTCTTTGTCTGAGGGTCTTTCTTCCTGCCCTTCAAGGCTTCGCTTATCTTCCGGCGTTGCTCCTCTGGCATTCGCTTTTTCTCTCTGTAATAGATAGTTTGCTTCATAGTTCTGCTTTTTCCAATAAATAGCTTGGTTGAGGAAAAAAGCGGTAGGTAGCCCTTTTTTGAGGCGAAAAAATGGGGAAAAATATTTTCAGCCAATTGTTCTGTGCCCTTGGAGGTAGGGGGTGAGGTAGCCGGGAATGAGGGGGTTCAGGGAGGGGGGCTACTCTTTTCAGGCTCGTTGAGGTGATTTTACGCTTGTTTTGCGGCATAAAACACGCAAGAAATACAAACACATTCTCTGGACCAGAATGCGCCAGAAGGCAGAAAAACGGGCTAATTCGGGCAAATAATTATCGCTTCGTTCTCCCTTTCCAGGATACACATTATTCCTGTTCAAGGCTTAAACAAAGTTCCATATCTCGGTCCAGCCATTCCTTATTTGCGTCAATGTAATGGACAAGCTTAACAAACCCTTTCCAAAGGTTCAAGATTTCGTTGTTTAGGGGAGCAGGAAAGCGGACGGCAGTTTTGCCGCCCGTTTTTTATTTTCCCGCCCGAGAACTGTGTGCGGCGCACCAACCCGAAATTCGCACCGGCCGGCGATGTGGGTCAGAGGGCACTGCAGGGCACATCTGCAGCCGCCGCGCGGCAAAATCGGCGCACAGCGGCCAGGAATCCGCCCCATACATCCACCAGAGGCCACCTGCCGGCCGGTGCGAATTTCGGGTTGCCAGTGCATAAGGTGGACGGGCCGCAGGATCGCTTTATTTGCGATTGGGGTCGATGCCGCGCTCCCAGATGAGGTGGGTGATGTCCTTGTGCACGGGGCCCTCCACCTTGTAGAGGCGCTGGTTGGTGGTGCGCACATTCAGGGGGCCGAGTTTCTCTATGTAGGGGCCCAGCTTGATGTAGTTGAACACGCGCCAGTAGGTGTTGGGCACCTCGGTGCGGCCGCTGTAGAGGGCGATTTCCACTTCAGGGTGGTTGTCCCGCAGGTGCCACGCCAGATCCAGGAAAGTTTCGTCGTCCTGTCCTTCGCCAAAGAAAAGGAAGCAGTTCACCCCGAAGTTGTCGGCCAGCAGGGCGTCTATGACCTCCGTGGTGAGCTCTTCCCCGACGTCGGTCTGGAGAAAAGGGGAGTGGCAGCCCGGGCAGCGCATCGGGCAGTTGCTGACATCTACGGCAAGAGATACCTTGCCGGGTATCTCTTCCAGAACCACAGATGTCGCCTGTGGAACATATTTGATCATAGCGCTATTTTTCCTCTATGGATGTGGGCACCTCGCTGGGGTTGTAGTAGCGGGCCTTGGCCTCGGTCTGGCGCATCTCGCTGAAAGAGGAGACTCTCTTGAGGTAGCCGATGACGCGGGTCAGGTAGTCCAGATTCTCGCTGCCGCACTTGGGGCACTTCTGCAAGGTGTCCTTGCTTATGTAGCCGCAGTCGTTGCAAACGGTGTTGCGGCAGTTGAAGGTAAAGTAGTTGGTGCCGTAGTGGGCGGCCACGTTAAGCAGCTGGCGGTACTGCTCAAAGCTCAGGTGCTCCTCTACGTTCATATGCAGGGCGCTGCCGCCGTCCAGATACTTCACGTAGTCCTCTCCGTGCAGCTTGAACTTGTCAATCATAGAGAGCTTGGTGTCCTCCGGATTGTAGAAGTAAGAGCTGTACATATTGTGATGGGGAGATACAAAGTAGCCGTCGCGCATATCCCACTTGTAGTTCTTGCCGGAGAGGTTCTCGCCGGGCACGAACTCGGTGTTGAACATAGTGTCTTTGGTCTTGTCCTTGCGGTTGGCCACGTTGATGGTCTCCAGCATCATATTCACGAAGTCCTTGTAGTCGTTGTTGGGAGAGATCTCCAGACCCAGGAATTCGGCGGCGTCGGTGAGGCCGTTGACACCCACGGTGAGGTACTGCTTGTTCATTGAGATGAAGCCGGCGCGGTAAACATCCAGCATATCGGCCTTGAGGAAATCCTTGATGATTTCGTTGAAGGCTGTCTGGTACTTGTGCACAGCCACGGTTTCGTCGGTGACCTCGTCTCGGATGTACTGATAGAGTTTCTCGCGGTCGTACTCGTCAATCTTGAGGGCCTCGCCCTTCTTCATATCCACGCGCTTCTCGTTCTTGAAATACTTGCGGGCGGCGTTCTGCACCAGACGGTTGAGGTTGATGGTCATCACGCTCTTGCTGCCGGTGGCAACCGAAGCGGTACCCATAGAGTACTGATGGGTGTTGTGGTTGTGGCCGTCCTCTTTCTGAATCTCGTTGCGCAGGCGGCAGCAGCTGGAGAGGCTGTCGGGCGAATTGGAGATGTAGCAGAAGAAGCTGTGTCCCTTGCTCCACATACGGGCGGTGAAATCGGCATATTCCTTATCGGCATAGTCGTCGCCGCCGTCGGTCAGAAGGGCCATCGTCTCCACCGGGAAGGTGAGGACGTAGTGGTTGCGCTCTTCGTTGAACCAGTTCATAAAGTGCTTCTGCAGCCAGCTGAGGGTGTCCCAGATGGGAGCGGAGCCGTCGGGGAAGCGGAAGTCGCCGAACACGCCCTCGAAATAGGGCTTGTCAAAGTAACCGATGTTCCAGAACACCGTCTGGTAGCCGCGGTTGCCGGCAGGCATATTCATAGAGTGGACAACCTGCTGGAAGTAGTTGTCAATGACCTTGACCAGGGTGCGCTGCTTGAGGTTGTTCTCTACAACTGTATCCAGTTTGGACAAATAGTCGTCGCCATAGTCCTTGCGCAGGAAATAGTCAAAGTACATCAAAAACTCCGGAGTGGCCACGGCGCCCATAAACTGGGAACTTACAGAGTACACCAGGTTGATGAACTCGCCGCAGAAGCTCTTGAGGTCGGTAGGGGCAACGGACACGCCGCCCAGCTCTTTGAGGCCGCTCTCAAGGAACGGATACATAGTGATGGCTACGCAGTAGGGGTAGCCGGGTGTGCCGCTCTCGTCGTGCTTGTAAAGGACGTGGCTCTCAAGGTCGGCTACATATCTGTCGGCCAGTTCACGGCCGTAGAGCGACTTGATTTTGTCGCGCATAATGTAGCGGTTCTGCTTGATGTTGTTCTCTTTGTAGAGCTCCTGCCCGAGAGTGACTATATTTTTTCTAGTGATGTTGGCGTTGGCGTCGAACTTGCTCCCGGTGGCGGCGTTGGAGGCGTTGATGTAGTCCTTGATAAAGTCGCGCTTCTTGCGCAGGTCAAGGCCGGAGTCAAAGCGCTCGATGTATTCCAGCGCTGCCTTCTTGTTGATAGACATCAGGGACTCCACCACCTGGCGGCGGATCTCCTGGCTGGAAATCTTGTCGTAGATGTAAAGGTTGTCGGTGATGGATACTACCACCTCTTCAGGGCATTGCTGGCCGGTGGCCATATAAGCCTGGCGGATGCCGCGTTTCAGCTTTTCGTTGTCGAATTCTTCGTAGGTTCCGTTCGTCTTTCTAACGTCCATTGCAGAGTAGTTTTCGTGTTATGGCTAAATGTGAGTACAAGGTAGGAGGACAAAAACGGCGGGACTGCATTTGGGGCAATCCTGTCTGTTTTCGTTTTCCGATTGTAAAACTAACGAAAAGAACCCCGCCTTGAAGCATCCGAAATGGGGAAGTTTTCAACGGGGTTATTAACAAAACCGACCAGCCGTGCTTTAAAGCGGCTTTTGCTCCGGAAAAACTTTGGTCCGCGGCGAGGCGGCAGGTAACAAGGTTGCTACAGACCGAGGATGGGCCGCACCTCTACCAGTACGTACGGGGCGATATCCTCGTAAGGGATGGTGAAAGCTGGCATACCTGCGGCATAGGGTGCTATCTCATACTGCTGATATGTGAACACCAGGCCATCCTTGCTCGGGAACGGCTGCCAGGAGGGGAGGGGAATCAGGTCGCCGTCCAGCAGCAGGAAGTCGTTCAGATTCTCTTCGGTGACGTCCATATCCCCGGAAGAGAAGTAGTCGGTGAGGCCCTTTCGGATCAGCGGCTGGATGTCCTCCACGCAGTCGGGGTCAAGAAACGCCTCTATCCGCTCTCCGGTCTTCTTGTCGTAGGTCAGAGAGCCGGCCCCTGTGACACCGCCGTGGGCACCGCCCATATAGATATACTCCTGCGAATGGAACACTGCGTAGGCTTCGGTATCGTCTGCCTTGCTCAGGTTGAACTCATATTCCCAGCCGGGCATACGGGACAGGATGTCTTCTCTCTCGGCATCGTCCATAGCCTCTTCTGTCATATAAAGCTCGCGGTCGCGGGCATCCTTGTCAGATTCGCGGGCCAGAATGTCCAGCGTCTTGTCAAAATAATACTTGACAAACGCCTCTGTGTCGCTCCACTCGCCGTCATAGGCATCGTATTGACGCTCTCCCTCATAGGAAGCAATATGTCCAAGCTGCTCGTCCATAATCACCTTGAGATCTTCCAGGATGGTCTTGGAAACCCTGTCGGTGCCGCACGGCAACTCTGCCGAAAACTTCATACTGGCGTGGGCGGTGGAATCTTCAAAAGCATAGACTTTGGTCTGCACGGGAGCTTTGGTGTCCTGGCAGGCGTTCAGCGCCAGCACCGCAGCCGCCATTGCAGAAACAAGAACGAGAATAGGTGATTTCATATCGGTAATGGCTTGTTTAATTGTTTTAACAGTTACTCTGCAAGGGCGGCGGCCAGTTTCTTGGCGGCGGGCTTGCGCAGATAGGTCTCGGTGGTGTAGCGGGAGCTGGTATAGAAGAAGCTCAGGCGTTTGCCTGCCAGGAAGCGGTTCTTGACCACGGCGGTGGCGATGCCCTTTTCCAGAACCATAGGGCCGACGCCCATACGGGCGGTGAAGCTGGCGGTGGTGCCGGCGCCCTGGCCATACAGGGCCAGGATATCGTCCATAGTTTTTGCGGCCTCGGCGAGGGTCTCTCCCAGGAAGATGCAGGTTTCGGCAACATCGTCAAACACTATCACGGTGCCGGGAATGTCGTTGGGTGTGCCAAGTCCCAGATAGTATCCTTGGGTGCCGTCGGCATCCTTGAAGGTGAATACAGTGAACAGGTTGCCGTCGTCTTCTGCGCGGGCCAGCTCAACGCGTGCGGCGGGGGTTTGTGCCAGGGCCACTACAGAGGCTATTACCAGGGCAAGTGATGAAATGAGTCTTTTCATATCGTTAGTTTTTTATTGTCAAAAATATCAGTCGTCCGAATCTCCCATAATAATCACCAGGCGGTCGCCTTCTTCGAGCGGCATACTGCCGTGGGGGACCAGGAACCTCTCTCCGCGGCGCACCATCATAACGCGGATGCCGTGGGGCAGGCTCAGGTCGCGCAGGGTGACGCCCCGCTCCAGGTCCTCTGCCGTGACGGTGTGGTCGCGCAGCAGGCCCATCTCTTCCGGTATCTCCATTCCGAAGGTTTCGACCTTGGGGTCTTCTTTGTAGCTGAGGCGCAAGATGCGTGCCACCGGCCCCAGGGTCATTCCCTGCAGCAGCAGCGAGAAGAGGGTTATCAGGAACACGATGTTGAACATATCGGAGGCGCCGTCGAGGCCGGCAAGCACCGGCGCGAGGGCAAACAGGATGGGGCCGGCGCCCTTGATGCCTACCCACGATGTGAATAATTTGGCCCTGAAAGAGAGTTTTCTGAAGGGCAGCAGGCACAGCAGCACGCTTGCCGGCCGCGCTATGAACATCATAAACAGGCCTATCAGCAGGGCGGGAATTATCATAGGAACCATCTGGGAAGGTCTTGCCAGCAGACCCAGCAGCAGGAACATAACCAGCTGCATCAGCCAGGTCATACCGTCAAAGAAACTCAGGATCTCTTTGCGCCGGGGCAGCTCGGCTTTGTTGCCAATGATGATGGCGGCTATGTAAAGCGCCAGCAGGCCGTTGCCGTGAAGCACTGCGGCCAGGCCGTTTGCAAAGAAGCCGATACTGAGTATCAGGATGGAATAGAGGGCGATGCCGGGCAGCTTGATTCTGTTCAGGACCCACTTGGCAATATGTCCCACGGCCAGACCTATGGCCACGCCCACAACCAGCTGGACAATTAGCACCAGAAGCCCCGTCAGAAGCATTGAACCCGTGCTCACGGCCTCGCCTTTGGGAGAGGAGAGTATCTCCACCAGAATGATGGTGATGGTGTATGCCATAGGGTCGTTGCTACCGGACTCCAGCTCCAGCATCGAGCCCAGGTTCTCGCGCAGATGCAGGTTTTTGCCGTGCAGGATAGAAAACACCGACGCACTGTCGGTGGATCCCATAATGGCCGCGAGCAAAAAGCAGCCCAGCACCGGGGCGCCGTATACCTCTCCCAGTATAAAGGGCATAGCGCCGC
>JAEETP010000082.1 GCA_016290415.1 Bacteroidales bacterium | reverse complement strand
GGACCTCTGGCTGCGCTATGCCAATCCTGAGAGCTGGCGCGCAATTACCAACTACCTCAAAGCCACAGCAGAAGACAGGAATGCTCTGGTAGAGTCGTTCATAAAACCTCTGGAGGCCACGATATCGGCCAGAGGCATCAATTATCATCTGAAGGCCCGCACCAAAAGCGCATATTCCATCTGGAAAAAGATGCAGGTGCAGAACATCCCTATAGGCGAGGTATACGACGTGTTCGCCATCCGCTTTATTGTGGATGTTCCGCCCGAAAAGGAAATATCCACCTGCTGGGATGTTTTTGCCCTTGTGACCGAGAATTATCCCCAGGACGAGCGCCGGCTGCGTCAGTGGCTGGACCGGCCAAAGCCCAACGGCTACCAGTCGCTGCACTGCACTGTGAATGTAGGCGGGCAGTGGGTTGAGGTTCAGATCCGTTCTGAGAGGATGGACTATGAGGCGGAGTTGGGCGGCGCGGCCCACTGGAGCTACAAAGGAGTCAAGCGCGATGCCGTGATAGGAGAGTGGCTGCAAACGGTCCGCAGCCTTATGGAGAGCCCTGACCACGCAACCTATCAGGATGCGGCAGAGAATCTGCTTGAGCAGGATGTGTTTGTTTTTACTCCAGACGGAGAGTTGCGTCAGCTGAAGGCGGGCAGTTGCGTGCTGGACTTTGCCTTCGATATCCATTCAAACCTTGGCCTCAGGTGCACCGGAGGCCGTATTAACGGCAAGATGGTCTCTATACGGGAGCCCTTGAAAACCGGTGACCAGGTGGAGATTCTGACCTCCAAGAACCAGAAACCCAATGAGGACTGGCTCAATTTTGTGGTCACCAGCAAGGCCCGCACAAAGATTAAACAGAAGCTCAAGGAGCGCGAGAATGCCCTGGCTAAAGCGGGCAAGGATATACTGGACCGCAGGCTCAAGAATTGGAAGATGACAATGGCGGACGAGCAGCTCACCGCCCTCATCAAGAAATATAAATTCCGCACTGCCAACGAGCTCTTCGGCGCCATCGGTGAAGAGAAGATTGATATGGCGGAGATCAAGGCCGAACTGCTTAAAGAGGCTCCGGCCCCGGCAGTGAGTGACGACCGTCCGGTATATGTCAACCGGCGCGAAAGCGGCAAGGATTATCTGGAAATTGGCGGCAACAGATCCCTGAGCGGGGTGGAGTACAAGATGGCCAAGTGTTGCAATCCGGTATACGGCGACGACGTGTTCGGCTTTGTAACCATAAACGAAGGCATCAAGATACACCGTCTCTCGTGCCCCAACGCCGCCCGCCTGATAGAGAATTATCCCCACAGGGTGCAGAAAGTGCGCTGGAAAAAGGATGCCGGCACCAGCAGCAGCCAGGTTGCTCTCAAGATCATAATTGACGAAGAGAGCGCCGTGAACGATGTCCTTACGGTGATAAGCTCTTATCACGCACTGGTCCGCAAACTTCTCACCGGCAGCCGCAACAAGCGTGGCGAAATTGAAATAGATGCCACTATCTTTGTGAGCAGCAATCTTATGCTGGACAAGATTCTGGCCGGGTTGCGCAAACTTAAAAACGTACGTCAGGTAGCAAGGCAGTAGATGGAGCATTCCGACAATATATTCATCAAGGGGGCGAGGTGCAATAACCTTAAAAACATTGACGTAGAGATTCCCCGCGGCAAGTTTACGGTGATTACCGGTATCTCCGGCAGCGGCAAGAGTTCGCTGGCGTTCGATACCCTGTATGCCGAGGGGCACCGCCGTTTTGCCGAGAGCCTCTCTTCTTTTGCCAGGCAGTTCCTGGGCCGCGTGCCAAAACCGGCCGTGGATTATATCACCGGCATTCCTCCGGCCATCGCCGTAGAGCAGAAAATCAATACTACCAACAGCCGCTCTACGATTGCCACGACAACGGAGATTTATAACTATCTGAAGCTGCTGTTTGCAAAGATAGGCCGCACCTATTCTCCCGTCACAGGGCGCGAGGTGGTGTGCGATTCGGAGAAGAGTGTACTGGATTATATGCTGACCCTTCCCAAGGGTGAATATGCTCTGATAGCTGCGGCAATCCAGATTGATGAGGCTAATGCAACAGAGTTGTTTCTTGCGTTGAAAGAAGAGGGTTTTACCCGTATGGTTAGCACCTCTACTGGAGATGTTTTCAAGATTGACGACATTCTCTCACACAAGGCTGCCCCTGGAGATACGGCATCGCTTGCACTGCTGGTTGACCGGGTCAGGATAAGTGATTCCAGCGACGATGATTTCACCGCCCGCAGCCTGGATTCCCTGAAGACGGCTTTTACCCGAGGAGGAGGCCATATCTGGTGCGGCATTCCGCCAGAGTTGCGTCATTTCTCCAATTTGTTCGAGGCGGACGGCATCAGCTTTGACCGTCCCGACGAAAATCTGTTCAGCTACAACAGCCCGCTTGGAGCCTGTCCGGTTTGCGGCGGCTTTGGCAAGATTGTGGGCATTGACGAGAATCTGGTGATTCCCAACCCGACCCTTAGCGTCTACGACGGTGCAGTGGCCTGCTGGCGCGGCGAGATGATGAACTATTTCAAGGACGAGCTGGTGCAGAATGCCTACAAGTTCGATTTCCCTGTTTTCAAGCCATATAACGAGCTAAGCAAGGCAGAGAAGGATCTGCTCTGGAAAGGAAATGAATATTTCACCGGCATCGACGGATTCTTTGCGTGGGTAGAGAAGAACCGCTACAAGATACAGTTCAAATATATGCTTAGCCGCTATAGCGGCAAGACTACCTGCCGCGAGTGCGGAGGCAGCAGGCTGCGCAAAGAGGCCTTGTATGTGAAAATAGGCGGGCGCGATATTGCGGAGCTTATGGCAATGCAGATAGATGCCCTGCTGGATTTCTTTGACAATCTTAAGCTGGAGCCTTACGAAGAGGAACTGGCCCATATGCCGCTGACGGAAATACGCCAGAGACTGCAGTATATTGTGGATGTCGGACTGGGCTATCTGACTTTGGACCGGGCTTCCAACACTCTCTCCGGCGGCGAGAGCCAGCGCATCAATCTGGTCAAGGTCATCGGCAACAATCTAGTGGGATCTATGTATGTCCTGGACGAGCCGTCTGTGGGGCTGCACAGCCGTGATACCCAGAGGCTTATCGCGGTGCTAAAGAAGCTGCGCGACCTGGGCAACACCGTGGTAGTGGTGGAGCACGACCGCGAGATAATCACCGCCGCCGACTATGTGATAGACATCGGTCCTAGAGCCGGCCTGTTCGGCGGAGAGGTGGTTTACCAGGGACCGCTGATGCCCAAGGTAGACTGGGACACCAACAAGTCTCTCACGCTGGAATATCTTGCCGGCCGCCGCAAAGGTTATATGCCGGAGAAGAAGCATCAGCCCAAGTATGAGATAGTTGTGGAGGGGGCCGGCGCCAACAATCTGAAAAACATAGATGTCCATTTCCCGCTCCGCTGCCTGGTGGCCGTGACGGGCGTGTCCGGCAGCGGCAAGAGTTCGCTTGTGGGGGATATCCTGTATCCTGCGCTGTATCGTCATATCAATCAGCTGGGCAATGCGCCGGGCGCTTTCAAGGGCCTAAGCGGAGACTTGAACAAGATATCCCAGATAGAATATGTAGACCAGAATCCGATAGGGAAGAGCAGCCGATCCAATCCGGTGACCTACACCAAGGTCTACGACGATATCCGCAAGCTGTTCTCGGAGCAGCCTTACGCCAAGATGAATGGCTACGGCCATTCGCACTTCTCATTCAATATAGACGGCGGGCGGTGTCCCGAATGTCAGGGAGAGGGTGTGATAAGGGTCGAGATGCAGTTTATGGCCGATGTCACTATGGTTTGCCCCTCCTGCGGCGGGAAGCGCTTCCTGCCCGACATCCTGGAGGTGAAGTATCACGGCAAGAGCATCAGCGATGTGCTGGATATGAGTGTCCGCGAGGCGGTTGAGTTCTTCGGAAGCAAAGACGATGCTGGGGCAAAGCGCATTGCAGATCGTCTCCAGCCGCTTATGGATGTCGGTCTGGCCTATCTCAAGCTGGGGCAGAGCAGCAGCACCCTCTCGGGCGGCGAGAGCCAGCGCATCAAACTGGCTTCGTTCCTTGGAAAGGACAATACCTCCGGGCCTATTCTCTTCATATTTGACGAGCCCACCACCGGCCTTCATTTCTACGATATCGAAAAGCTGCTTCGCTCTTTCGATGCCCTGATCCAGAAAGGACATTCAATTATTGTAGTCGAGCACAATCTGGACATCATCCGCGCCGCCGACCACATCATCGAGCTCGGCCCTGACGCCGGCGACCGCGGCGGCCAACTCATCTTCCAGGGCACCCCCGAAGAACTCCTGAAACAAAATACCCCCACAGCCATAGCGCTGCAGGGGTAGTAGTTGTATCATTCATCTGCCCTTCGCAATCAGCGAAGTCGGCTGAATGCTTCAAGGCAATATATCACCCCGCTTTGCGAGGCTTTGATATAAGGCCGAGCAAAGAAGGGGAAATGGGGGGCGCCGAAACGAAGTGGTTGCGGAGCAATCGGCGATTGCCTGAAGCATTGCTGCCGCGAGCCAGCGAAGGGCTGGAGGATAAAGCGTTGTAATACAGCAATATATACAAAATCACTCCCATAAAAAAGTGGGAGTGATTTTTTGCAACTCGCTATGTATTAGTGAGATATGTTCCATTGAGAACTATTTTGCGTTCTCGGGACGGAGGGCGCGGACAGCCTTGCCGGCCTGCCACATCTCGCTCTCGCGCATCTCCTTGAGCTCTGCCTCAAGACCTTCGCGATAGCCGGGCTTGCCGTTGGAGTCGATGGAGATCTGAGCTTCGTTGCCGGAAGCTACGCTCTTGTACAGATCCTCGAACACGGGCTTGGTAGCGTCGCGGAATTTCTTCCACCAGTCCAGGGCACCGCGCTGTGCGGTGGTGGAGCAGTTTGCGTACATCCAGTCCATACCATTCTCGCCAACCAGCGGCAGAAGGCTCTGTGAGAGCTCCTCTACAGTCTCGTTGAAGGCCTCGCTGGGGGTGTGGCCGTTGGCGCGGAGCACGTCGTACTGAGCTGCGAAGATACCCTGGATGGCGCCCATCAGAGTACCGCGCTCGCCGGTGAGGTCAGAATAGGTCTCGCGCTTGAAGGTGGTCTCGAACAGATAACCGCTGCCGATACCTACGCCAAGGGCGATGGTGCGGTCATAAGCCTTGCCTGTAGCGTCCTGGCCAATCGCATAGGAAGAGTTGATGCCGCGGCCCTGGAGGAAGAGACGGCGCAGCGAAGTGCCGCTACCCTTGGGAGCTACCAGAACAACATCGACGTCTGCGGGCGGCACAATGCCGGTGCGCTCGCTATAGGTGATGGCGAAGCCGTGGGAGAAATAGAGGCATTTGCCTGCGGTGAGATGCTTCTTGACGATGGGCCAGGCAGCAATCTGACCTGCGTCGCTGAGCAGGAACTCAATCACGGTTGCCTTCTGGCAAGCCTCTTCTATCTCAAACAGAGTCTCGCCGGGAACCCATCCGTCTGCGATGGCCTTGTCCCAGCTCTTGGAGCCTTTGCGCTGGCCTACTATTACGTTGAAACCGTTGTCACGCAGGTTCAGTGACTGGCCGGGGCCCTGTACGCCATAGCCCAAAACTGCTATTGTCTCATTTGCCAATACGGCCTTAGCTTTTTCGAGAGGGAATTCGGCGCGGGTCACAACCTGTTCCTCGACACCGCCAAAATTGATTTTTGCCATTGTGTTTATTTTTTAGGATTAAATGCTTTGGTATAATAGATTTCAGAAATATCCACGAAATTGTTTGCCTGATTCATAATGCGCTTCATTATGAACTCGTCGGGGCAGAGGCAAATCAGATTGATGACTGCCATATTATTTTCGGTAGCGGTAAAAGTCACGGTGAGCACCGGCAGATTCTTCACAATAAAAAGCGAAGTAATGCGGTTCAGGATGTCCAGACGGTTGCGCACCATTGCATCCACTACATATTTGTCCATTTGCTGTTCCATTGTCGCTTATTTGATTCTGATATCGTCCAGGCTCTTGCCGCCGGGTATCATAGGGAAAACGTTGGATTCGGCATCCACATATGCATCCAGCATAAAGGGACCCTTGCTGGCCGCCATTTCTTCTACGGCATTCTCTATGTCGGCAGAAGAAGAGCAGCAGCGGTATTTTATTTTGTATGCCTTGCAGATTAGTTCAAAGTCGGGGTTTACCAGACGGGTGTTTGAGAATCGCTTGTCGTAGAACAGATCCTGCCACTGGCGCACCATACCCAGGAAGGAGTTGTTCAGCAGGACAATCTTGATGTCAATGCCCGCCTGCAGTATCGTGCCCAGCTCTTCCATAGTCATCTGGAAGCCGCCGTCGCCGCAGATAAGCACCACCTGGGCGTCAGGACGGCCGCATTTTGCACCTATTGCTGCCGGCAGGCCAAAGCCCATTGTGCCAAGGCCGCCGCTGGTGATCCAGCCCGACTTGCGGGTCAGCTTAAGATAGCGTGCGGCAAACATCTGGTTCTGACCCACGTCGGTGACCATAATCACATTCTCGCCGAACTCGGTGTTCTTGCGTTCTGACACGCGCTCTATATAGTGGTCGTTGATGGCATTCACCACCTGGGCCATATTCAGCGAAACGCTGTTCAGCTTGGGGATGATTACCTTCTCGCGCTCGAAGGCATACTGGTCGTAGCCGTAGCGGCGCCAATTCTCGCGATCTTTGAACACCAGGTTGGGGTAGATGCGCTCCAGCACCTCCTTGGCGTCGCCGTGAATCTTGACATCCACCGTGACGTTCTTGTTGAACTCCGTCTTGTCTATGTCAATATGGATGATTTTGGCCTTGGGAGCATACTTGGAAACTCGGCCGGTCACACGGTCGGAGAATCTCATACCCACTGCCAGTATCACGTCGGCCTCCTGGGTCATCTTGTTGGCCGGGATGTTGCCGTGCATACCCACCATACCTATGTAGTAATGGTCGTGGAAATTCATTGCGCTGCGGCCCAGCAGGGTGCAGGCCACGGGGATGCAGGCCTTGTTGGCACATTTGGCCAGAATGTTCTCGGCGCCGGAGATTATGACTCCCTGACCCGCGATGATGAGCGGCTTCTCGGCATTGTTCAGCAGCTCAATGGCCTTCTCTATGCGCTTTGAGATTTTCGCACTTTCGTCGGGACGGACCACCTGCACCATCTGGCTCAGTGCGTAATCTTTATCATAGATATAGTCGCACATCTCCGTCTGGGCGTTCTTGGTCAGGCTTATGAGCACCGGCCCCGGACGGTCGCTGCGGGCGATATGGAATGCCTGCGGCACCACGACCGCGATTTCGCTGGCCTTGGTTATCTGATAGTTCCACTTGGTGATGGGGGTGGTGATGCCCAGCATATCGGCTTCCTGGAAAAAGTTGGTGCCAAGCTTGTCGGCATCCACCTGCGCGGTGATGCACACGATGGGTGTGGAGTCCATCATAGCGTCGGCGATGCCGGTCACGAAATTGGTGGCGCCGGGGCCGCTGGTGGCCAGGCACACGCCGACCTTGCCGGAGGCGCGGGCATAACCTTCTGCGGCGTGGACCGCACCCTGCTCGTGGCGCACCAGAACGTGGTTCAGGCGGTCGCGATAGTCGTAGAGACGGTCATAAATTGGGATGATGGAGCCGCCGGGATATCCGAATACGGTTTCGATACCCTCTGCCAAGATGCTTTCTATAAGGGCGTCAGCGCCCGATATATGTTTTGCTTTCTGCATTGAAGTCTTATTTGATGATTCTTACTCCGCCTTTGTCTGCACTGTCGGCCAGCGCTGCATAAGCCTGCAGGGCCTTGCTCACCACTCGGTTGCGGTTTGCCGGTTTGTATTCTTTCTGCGCCAGCCGCCTTGCCGCCATCTCGTCTTCTGTGATATCGACGTTGATAGTGCGGTTGGGGACATCTATGCGGATTATGTCGCCGTCTTTGATGAGTGCTATAGGACCCTTGTTTGCAGCCTCGGGTGATACGTGGCCTATGGAGAGGCCGCTGGTGCCGCCGGAGAAGCGGCCGTCGGTGATAAGGGCGCATTTCTGACCCAGATGCTTGCTCTTAAGGAACGAGGTGGGATAGAGCATCTCCTGCATTCCGGGGCCGCCCTTGGGGCCTTCGTAGCGGATAACCACCACGTCGCCCGCCTTGACCTTGTCGCCCAGGATGCCTTCTACGGCATCTTCCTGACTCTCGAAGACAATGGCCTTGCCGGTGAATGTCAGAATCTCTTCGGGGACGCCGGCGGTCTTGACTATGCAACCGTCGGGGGCGATGTTGCCGTAAAGTACAGCGATGCCGCCGTCGTTCAGGTAGGCGTGCTCTATGTCGCGGATGCAACCCTCGGCGCGGTCGGTGTCAAACTCCTTGTACATCTTGCGGCACTTGCCCATCTCTGTGGTGCGCCTGCCGCCCGGGGCCGATAGATATATCGAATTCTTGTCGCCGGCAAAAACGGTGTTGGCAAACATAGCCTCTTTGAGGTTGGGGTAATCTA
>JAEETP010000081.1 GCA_016290415.1 Bacteroidales bacterium | reverse complement strand
TCCAGCATCTCTGCGGTGGGCTGGATGGCGCGCACAATGGCCTTGACACGGCCCAGTTCTGTAGGAGTCAGTTCAGATGCCTTGTTCAGCAATATCACGTTGCAGAACTCTATCTGCTGTATCAGCAGATTTTCTATGTCATCCTCTTCTATGCCGCTGCGCTGAAGTGCGCCGCCGCAGTCAAATTAATCTTTAAGGCGGAGGGCATCCACCACAGAGACAATGCTGTCCAGATGGCAGGTGCCGCCTCGGTTGAATTGAGGCCCGAGCGAAGGTATAGAGCATATGGTCTGTGCAATGGGGGCCGGCTCGCAAATGCCGCTGGCCTCAATCACAATGTAGTCAAAAGCCTGCTGCTCTACCAGACCTGCAATCTGCTCTACAAGGTCCATCTTTAAAGTGCAGCATATGCAGCCGTTCTGCAGGGCCACCAGACTGTCGTCTTTCTTGCCCACTACTCCACCCTTTGCAATTAGGTCGGCATCTATGTTGACTTCGCCAATGTCGTTTACAATTACGGCAAATTTGATTCCTTTTCTGTTTGCAAGGATTCTGTTGACCAGAGTGGTCTTTCCACTGCCCAGATATCCCGTAAGAAGCAGTATGGGGGTATTTTTCATACCGCGAAATTAGCAATTCGTTTTTGCAATCGGAAACACTTTGACACAAATCCCGAAACTTTCCGTTTTGAGGCATACTGCCGCCATATTTTTGCCATCGAAAAAACGCACGGAAATGATTAAGCGATTTGTTTTGACGGCCCTGCTGTTTACGGCAGCCATCGGACTCGCAAGAGCCCAAGACGAACAGGAATGCACTCCCGCACGCATATGGGCCATCGGCACCGACCTGGCCGACTGGGCGGAGCTTGTATGCCCCAATATTGAGTTACACTACAGTGCCTGGGAACATCTTGGGTTGATGGCGGGTTTCAAATACAACCCGTTCACCTTCAGCAAAGGGACTCCGCAGCAGACCCAGATGCGGCAGGCCACCCCGTTTATCGGCGTCAGGTACTGGTTTGACACCCCGTTTACCGGCTGGTACGCCCAGGGACGGCTGGCGGCTTCGGTATACAATGTAGCCAACGTGTTTTGCGACAAATGCCTTGAGGGGCAGCTGGTTGCCCTGGAGGCGGGCGCCGGATGGAGCAAGATGCTCTCCGACAAATGGAACATCACCCTTGGTGCCGGCATCGCCGCTGCACTGCACGACACCACCCGCTATCTGGGGCCGTTATGCGGCAGGATAGACGGCCGGAACAGGGGACTCCTGATCTTCCCGGACATTACCATATCCATCAATTATCTGTGGCAGAAATGAAACGGCTTTATATAATAATGGTGGCGGCACTGGCGCTGAGTTCCTGCATAAAGGAAGACCGCACCCACTGCCCCTGCTACCTTCACGTGGATCTGACTCAGGTGGATCCGCACTATGTCCACAAGATGGATCTGATGCTCAAGGCCGACGGCAGCCCTGCAGAGTGGTATCCGGTCAGGGAATCGGCCATAGGCGACACGCTTATTATGAGCATTGACAAAAGCGAGTTTGACTTCAGCGCCTGGGGTAACCTTTATGGCAGTGTGAGGGACGATGATAGAATGACAATTAAGCCGGGCGAAAAGCCTGACAGTCTGTGGAGCTACAGCAACCGCATCAACGCCCGGTGCGAAGACGCCTATGTAAAGGTCATTCCCGACCGGCAGTACATTCCAGTGACAATAATCGTAAGAGGAATGCTGCAGAACATTACTGACATAAGACCGGTACTGGAAAACATCAGCGGCGCGCTTCTATACGACGGTATGGCCACCGGCGGCACTGGCACCCTTGTACCAGTTCCCACAGAAACCGGCGGCGGAGAGGCGCCCTACCATATGTATCAAACAATGATAATGACACAGACCAGTGCCACAGCGGCTCAGCTCAGGCTGTCGTTTGTAAGGGACGACATCCGTATAGACAATACCTATCCCGTTGGCGAAATGCTAAGCGATATGGGAGAAGACATCTCGCTTGTAAACCAGAATCCGATAATCCTGGACCTTACAATAGGCACTGCCAGCGTGCTGCTTGTGATACGTGTCTCCGACTGGACCCGCCACGGCATCTTTACAATAACCTATTAAAGTACACGAAATGAAGAAACTGTTTTTTCTAGCATTTCTGGCCCTGCTTTTCTGCGGGTGCAGCCATCACGACCTCCCCGTAGCTGAACACGGTGTCGCCACGGTATATTTCCGCTACGACTCGGCCACGACCAAAACTCTTCAGGTTAACGACACGCAGATATCCAACTGCAACATAATGATGTATGATGCACAGGGACAACTGGTTGCATCCAGCTACTGTCCAACCGGGAAAGTGACCACGATGAGTCTCACCTCTGCGATTGGCCGCTCATATAAGTTCTACTGCGTGTGCAACATCGGCGATATCACGGGCAATCCGTTATTCAGAAATGTGACCGGCCTTGAGGGATACCAGTACACGGTGAACAGCTACAGCGACATTGTGGATATTACGGGAGCAGTGCCGATGACCGGATGCACCTGCTTTATCACCATTGCCGCCGGTATGAACATAGTAATAGACCTCACCCGCTGCGTGGCGCTGGTTTCCATAAGGATAGATGATTCAGAGCTGGAAAACTCCGACATCAGCATAAACTCCATTAGAGTCAGGAACGCCGCCAGCAAGGTGTGTCTGTTCGGGCACAGCGCGGCAACCAGCGCACAGGACTGCACCCCCAACGGCGACTATGCCGCCCCAGCCGAACTGTCAACCTTCAACAACGGTGACCCGGTGGGTTTCTATATGTTTGAAAACAAGCAGGGCGAACTGCTGCCCGGCAACACCTCCTGCACAACCAAATTTTTTGAAGAAGGCAGCATTTACGAGCAGCTGTGCAGTTATGTGGAGTTGGAGGGATATTACAACGATCTGCATTCTGACAATCCCCGAAGGGGCAACTTTACCTACCGATTTTACCTGGGGGAGAACACCACCACCGACTTCAGCGTGGTGCGGAATCATCACTATCATATAGTGCTCAAACTGCACGACAATGGCGTGGACGAAGAGAGCTGGCGGGTGGACGACGACCTGATGCCCTACGCCACCCTGGTCAGGGTGATTCCGCCTGAATACACATTCGTGGGCGTCTCGGGCACAACTACCCTCACGGCAGAAGTACTGCCCGCCGGTGCCGATCAGAGCGTCATATGGAGCAGCGACAACCCTTCGGTGGCCACAGTAGACCAGAACGGGGTGGTCACCCCACACTCCCTTGGCACGGCCGAAATCAGGGCGACCGTCACCGACGGCAGCGGCGTTTTCGGCACCGGCATCATACACGTAGTGCAGCCGTCAGTTCCCGTCAGCATAGAGCCAAATTACCTTAAAGAATTCGGCTGGGTGCTTGGCGCCGGCAGTTTTACCAGGAATTTCGAGGTTACAGTACACTATCAGGATGGCTCGTCAAGAGTTCTTAGCGGCCAAGACGCCCTGGCCACTATAGACAACAGTGACGGCGAGTGGATAATAGATGAAGAGGGACTCCAGGCCCCGTTCGAGACCACAGCGATGGAACTGTTGCTGAACTATACCGAATCGGGACGGACGGTCAGCTTTTCTTCAGAAGGGGAAGTTGTGAAATCTGACGACTTCTACACCGCCACCTTCTACCAGAATGTCAACAAGAAATACGGCGACACTGACCACAGGCCGATAGTGGTTACCAATATACAATGCTACAGAAGTCCTGTATGCGACCTCGAGCCGATGCTGACCTTTACCACAAACTCCAGCTTTCTTGAGCGCACAACCAACGGTTACCGCCTGATAGGGACCTGCACCGTGAACGGCGACATACATTACACGCTCACAGGCAGTCTGATTGACGGTTTCGGAAACCGGTTCTCGAAGACTTACACCAAAATGATAACGGTGTTCGAATACCGCAAGCGGTTCTACAACATCCAGATAAACACTATGGTGAGGGACTATATCAATCCCAACAGCCAGGAGCAGCCAGACAACATAATAGTGACCATAACCCTGGTAAAGAGCTGGGAAAGCAGCCAGCAGATTGCCCGCTATTTCTTCCCTGCTTCTTATGACCAGGACACCGGAGAACTGGTTCAGGGTTCATTTACCTACCGCTGGTACCAAACCACAATGACGGTGCAGATGCAAGACGACCGGGAATATGAGTTCAACTATGACAACAATGGCAACCTGCTGATAGAAGGCTATTGTTTTGACGAAAGCCGATACATCTACTACGATTCACTGTAACACACACATACAACCCTTATTATTAACATTTTAAACAACAAACAAATGAAAAGGAATCTTTTATTGCTGACACTTGCGGCGGGCGTTGTGATGAGTTCGTGCGGCAAGATGGAGACGGGTTCGTCTCTGGAAAGAGAAGGTGAAGTGCTGGTCAATTTTTCCCTGGGTTACGCCACCAAGGCCACCGGCGGGATTGACGACGACGCCGTGAACACGGCCTATGTGTTTGCGTTTGACGGCAACCGCCTGGACGGTTCTGCATATGTGACATCCACCACCGGCACCATCAAAGTCACCAAGGGTTTGCGCCGCTTTATCGCTGTGGTCAATCCTAACGAAGAGTTCACTTACGGCGCGGCAACATCGCCGGCAGCGCTATTGTCGATGGTCTCGCAGCTCTCTTCGGAAGCTCTTACCGATATGGTTATGGTTGGAGAAAACAACCAGACCATCACAGACGCTACCACCACGGTGTTGATAGACGTCACAAGACTGGTGAGCAAGGTGAGTGTGAATTCGCTCAAGTTCCAGTTCAGCGGTGCACTTGCCGGCAAATCGGTGAGCGAAGTGGCAATGTATGTAAAGAACTTCCCCACTTCACAAACCTATGAAGGCACTCCCGGAACCATTTACTCTTCAGGTCTGTTCTCTGCAAAGCAGAATACCTTTGAGGTATACGACCTGATTGGCACCATCGGCGACGGCCAGACAGACACCACCCCGCACCACTTCTTCTGCTATCAGCGTCCCACCGAAGTGCTGACCTCCGGAAGCGGCGCCATCCGCCTTTGTGTCACCGGCAAGATTGACGGCCAGCGCTACTACTGGTCCATACCGGTCAACAACGGCTCGGTGTGGACAGACGATGCCTTTGTGGACGGCGACGAGCACTTTGGCGTAAAGCGCAACCACTCTTATGAATATGAGATAATAATTACCCGCGCCGGCATTCCCGACGACGGCAACCATCCCGATCCCAACGACCCCACCGACATCGGTGAGGACAATCTCGAAGACGATCAGGACCTTGAAGTAAGCGATATCAACTTCATCCTCCGAGTAGTCGACTGGGTAGAAGTTGAAGAACAGACTGTCACTTTCTAGTGACTCATACTCCTTCTCAACATTTCTCATCATCCACCGGCCGTCGCCCCCCGCAGGGGCGGCGGCCTCTTGTTTTACTGGCTTGAAAGTTGTAGTTTTGCCGGCAAAACAACCGCGTATGCAGGCATCTTCGAGACCATTGCCCGATACATTCAAGAAATTTGCAGCACAGGCGCTTTACTTCAGCGTCATACCATTCTTTTTCCTGATTTTTGCCGCGCTTTACAAGCCTTTCAATATGGACACGACACTTAACGTGCCCAAGGCTTCTTTTGCGTTTAACATAGCAATAATAATGTGCATCATCCTTTTGGTGCTGCTTACCTCAAGGATGATTCTCTATTTCACCCGCATCATCCGGCACATATCTATGAACTGGTACCGGGTGTGGTGCATCGGGGAGATTGTAGTGTGCGCCTTTTTCGTGGCGCTGTATATGACTCTGATTGGCAACTACAATCTTACTTACCTGGATGTCCTTGTGGATTCAGCGGCCTATTTGTTCCTGGTGCTGATGTTCCCATATGTATTCCTGGACCTGGCATTGAACCTGACTGCGGCAAAAAACGCCAGCGTAGCCGACGTGCAAGACAATAAGTTGCATTTCTACGACAACCGCCACGCCCTGAAGTTTGTGGTAGGTGCCGAGCACGTGCTGTTCATCAAGGCGGATGAGAATTACATCACCATACACTATAACGAGGGGGACAAGCGCAAGACCTACGATATGCGCTGCTCTATGAAGAGCATAGAGAGTGTGTGCGAAGAGAACGGAATACTCCGCTGCCACCGCTCATACTTTATCAATCCTTCTCACGTGAAGGCGCTCAGAAAAGATAAAGAGAATGCCATCGTGGCCGAGCTGGACACGGCCGACGACACTCTGATTCCCGTAAGCAAAAGGTATTACGACGCTCTGGTACAGACGCTTTAGGCCGTCTGTATCTTTGCAAGGGCTGCGTCTATACGGCGCAGGGTCTCTTCTTTGCCTATGAATTCACAGATAGAGAAGATGTCGGGTCCCTGCCCTATTCCCATAATGGCGATGCGCAGGCAGTTCATAATCTTGCCCATAGGCAGCTGACCGGCCTCTATCCACTCGCGCACAATGTGCTCTGCGCTCTCTTTTTCAAAGACCTCAAGGTCAGCCACAATCTCGCGGAGCTCTCTCATATATGCCACGTTCTCTTCTTTCCAGAACTTGTTCACGCTCTTTTCGTCATACGATTCGGGAGCGCGGAACATATAGATTGTAAGATCCAGCAAATCCTTGGGGAAAGTGGCCCTCTCTTTAATAATGGCCACTGCATCTGCTGCACGCTCTGCGGTGGTCTTAATGCCGGCCTCTTTAAGCTGAGGCAACAGCAGGCCTGCCAGGAATTCATCGCTGGCGGCGCGCATATACTGAGCGTTGAACCATTTGGCCTTCTCTGCATTGAAGCGGGCGCCGCTCTTGCTCACTTTGTCCAGCGAGAACTGCTCGCAGAGCTCTTCCATAGAGAAAATTTCCTGCTCAGTGCCGGGATTCCAGCCCAGCAGGGCCAGCATATTCACAAAGGCCTGGGGCAGATAGCCACTCTCGCGATATCCCATCGAGACCTCGCCGTCGGGGGCGTGCCACTCCAGCGGGAACACCGGGAAGCCGAACTTGTCGCCATCGCGCTTGCTAAGCTTGCCCTGTCCCTGCGGCTTGAGCAGCAGCGGCAGATGTGCAAACAGCGGCTGGCTATCGGTCCACCCGAATGCCTTGTAAAGCAGGAAGTGAAGCGGCAGGCTGGGCAGCCACTCCTCTCCGCGGATCACGTGGCTGATTTCCATCAGATGGTCATCCACGATATTTGCCAGATGGTATGTGGGCAGCGCGTCGGCGCTCTTATAGAGCACTTTGTCGTCCAGTGTAGAGGTGTTTATTGTGATATGGCCGCGGATAATGTCGTCCATCTCCACATTTTCGTTTTCGGGCATCTTGAAGCGGATGACCCACTGGTCACCGGCATCGATGCGGCGCTTTACTTCCTCTGCAGGAAGCGAGAGTGAATTTTTCAAAGAGCCGCGGCTCTTGGCATCGTAAGAGAAAGTCTCTCCCTTGGCCTCGCAGGCACTTCGCAGGGAGTTGAGCTCTTCTGCTGTGTCAAAGGCATAATATGCGTTGCCGCTCTCTACAAGCTGAAGTGCATATTTAAGATAGATATCCTTGCGCTCACTCTGACGGTAGGGGGCGTGAGGGCCGCCGACGCCCACACCTTCGTCAACTTCTATCCCGCACCATTTGAGGGATTCGATAATATATTCCTCTGCTCCGGGCACAAACCTCTGGCTGTCGGTATCCTCTATACGAAGCAGAAACTCGCCGCCGTTGTGACGTGCAAAAAGATAGTTGTAAAGGGCTGTACGGACGCCTCCGATATGAAGCGCTCCGGTGGGGCTGGGCGCAAAACGCACTCTTACTTTGCTCATATTCCGATAATAAAAAAAGCCGCCCCAATGATTGGGCAGCTTGGGTTTTGGTAGTCGATAGGAGAATCGAACTCCTATTTAGAGATTGAGAATCTCTTGTCCTAACCGTTAGACGAATCGACCGGATAGTTCCCTATTGGGATTGCAAATGTATAACTATTTTTTGAATCTGCAAAAAATTGTAACTTCGCGTATTATGTCAAAGATACTGATGATATATACGGGAGGCACCATCGGTATGGTCCGCAATCCCGAAACAGGCTCGCTTGAGGCGTTTACCGCAGAGAATCTGGCAGCCAACATTCCCGAAATGAAATACTGCGGCGCAGATGTAGAGATGGTCTCTTTCGGCGACCCGATAGACTCTTCTGATATGAATCCGCAGCATTGGGGCCGCATTGTTAAAATCATCAGCGACAACTATGACTCCTACGACGGCTTTGTGATTCTTCACGGCACCGACACTATGGCTTTCACCGCCTCCGCACTTAGCTTTATGCTGGAGAATATAGGCAAGCCGGTGATTCTTACAGGAAGCCAGCTGCCGGTTGAGATTATCCGCTCCGATGCCAAGGAGAATCTGCTCACCGCCATAGAGATAGCTGCCGCCAAAGACTCCGACGGCCATCCTGTGGTGCCTGAAGTCTGCATCTATTTCCACGACGAG
>JAEETP010000080.1 GCA_016290415.1 Bacteroidales bacterium | reverse complement strand
ATCGCCTCTTTACTGTCAGGTTCAAGCAGCCTAAGTAAGACATCCTGCTGATTAAAAGAAACGCCTCGGAAACAATCCGGGGCGTTTCTTTTTGTTGGGTTGGTCTTAATTACATCATACCGTCCATACCGCCGTTGGGGTTGGGCATCATTGCGGGAGCCTTCTCGGGCTTGTCCACAATGGCGCACTCGGTAGCCAGGAACATACCGGCCACAGATGCGGCATTCTCCAGAGCCACGCGGCTGACCTTGGTCGGGTCGATTACGCCGGCTGCCAGCAGATTCTCGTAGGTCTCGGTGCGGGCGTTGAAGCCGAAGTCTTTCTTGCCCTCCTTAACCTTCTGAACCACTACGCTGCCCTCCAGGCCTGCGTTGGCAACGATGGTGCGCAGAGGCTCCTCGATGGCGCGGGCCACGATGTTGATACCGGTCTGCTCGTCTTCGTTGTCGCCTTTGAGTTTCTTGAGAGCCTCGGTAGCGCGGATGTAAGCCACGCCGCCGCCGGCCACGATACCCTCTTCAACGGCTGCGCGGGTAGCGTTAAGGGCGTCTTCCACGCGGTCTTTCTTCTCTTTCATCTCGACCTCGCTGGCTGCACCCACGTAGAGCACTGCCACGCCGCCGGCGAGCTTGCCCAGGCGCTCCTGGAATTTCTCGCGGTCGTAGTCGCTCTTGGTGTTCTCTATCTGGGTGCGGATCTGTGCGGCGCGCTGCTTAACGGCAGCCTTGTCGCCGGCACCGTCCACGATAGTGGTGGTGTCCTTGTCAATGGATACCTTCTCTGCCTGGCCCAGCATATCAACGGTAGCGTTCTCGAAGGTTATGCCCCTCTCCTCGCTGATAACCTGTCCGCCTGTGAGGATAGCGATATCCTGCAGCATCTCTTTGCGACGGTCGCCAAAGCCCGGAGCCTTCACGGCAGCCACCTTCAGAGTGCCACGCAGTTTGTTGACGACCAAGGTGGTGAGTGCCTCGCCGTCTACATCCTCGGCAATGATCAGCAGGGCGCGGCCTTCGCGAGCAACGGGCTCGAGCAGCGGCATCAGGTCTTTCATTGCAGAGATCTTCTTGTCGGTGATCAGGATGTAAGGGTTCTCCAGAACGGCCTCCATCTTGTCGGGGTTGGTCATAAAGTAGGCTGAGATATAGCCGCGGTCGAACTGCATACCTTCTACCACGCGCACCTCAGTCTCGGTGCCTTTGCCCTCTTCTACAGTGATGACGCCGTCTTTCTTAACCTTGCTCATTGCCTCGGCAATCAGTTTGCCGATGTATTCGTCGTTATTTGCACTGATGGTGGCAACCTGCTCTATCTTGGAGTAGTCGTCACCCACAGCCTGGCTCTGCTTCTGGAGGTCTGCCACTACAGCGGCAACGGCCTTGTCTATACCGCGCTTGAGGTCCATGGGGTTGGCACCAGCGGTGACATTCTTGAGACCTACGTTGATGATGGCCTGTGCCAGCACGGTTGCGGTGGTGGTACCGTCACCGGCCTGGTCGTTGGTCTTGGAAGCGACCTGCTTTACCATCTGTGCGCCCATATTCTGGAAGCGGTCTTCGAGCTCAACCTCTTTAGCCACGGTAACGCCGTCCTTGGTTACCTGCGGAGCACCGAATTTCTTGTCAATGATAACGTTGCGGCCTTTGGGACCCAGGGTCACCTTGACTGCATCTGCCAGCGCGTCAGCGCCTTCTTTCATAAGGTTGCGCGCCTCAATGTTGAATTTGATATCTTTTGCCATAATGATTTCTGTTTAAGAGGATTATTCGATAACGGCGATTACATCGCTCTGACGCATAATGAGGTAGTCCTGGCCTTCGAAAGAGACTTCGGTGCCGGCATATTTGCCGTACATAACCTTGTCACCCACCTTGAGTTCCATGGGCTCGTCGCTCTTGCCGCCGCCAACTGCGATAATGACACCCTGCTGGGGTTTTTCCTTTGCCGAATCGGGGATGAAAAGTCCGCTCGCGGTCTTGGTCTCAGCCTCTTGTGCCTGAACCAACACTCTGTCTGCTAATGGTTTAATCATAATGTGAATATTTTTAATTGTTATAATAATTTCCAACGGCACCTATAAAGACAAAATAAGTGCCACCTGCCGTTTTATGACAAATTGTCACACGCAGCTAACAGGCCATAGCGGCCTCCACCTCTTCCACGGTGACGGGGAGGCGCCTCTGGCCCAGGCGGCGGCATCCGCTCTCGGTGATGAGAAGGTCGTCTTCCAGCCTTATGCCGCCAAAGTCGTAGTAGCTCTCAAGAGCCTGATAGTTAATGAAATCGGAGAACTTGCCCTCTGAGCGCCACTGCTCTATCAGGGCGGGGATGAAATAGATGCCGGGTTCGTCGGTGATTACGTGGCCGGGAACCAGTTTGCGGGCCATTCGCAGCGAGCCCAGACCCAGCTGGCGGATGCGCTCCTGACCGGGGTCATAGCCCACGAGATCCTCTCCCAGATTTTCCATATCGTGCACGTCCAGACCCATATTGTGGCCCAGTCCGTGAGGCATGAACAAGCCCTGTACGCCCAGCGCCAGCGCTTCGTCTATGTCGCCCTTCACCAGGCCGACGTTCTTGAGTCCCTGCAGCATAAGCCGGCAGGCGGCCAGATGCACCTCGCGATAGGTGATGCCGGGACGGGCCATCTCGGCCGCAAAGGTGTTGGCGGTGGAAACTATGGTATAAATGTCGGCCTGACGGCTGTCAAACTTGCCGCCGACGGGCAGTGTGCGGGTAAAGTCGCTGCAATAGTGGCTGGGAACCTCGGCGCCGGCGTCAATCACGCACAGCTTGCCGACCTCCAGAACCTTGTCGTGCATATGGTTGTGAAGAGTCTCTCCGTGCTGCGACAGAATGGTCGGGAATGAAGGCATATAGCCGCCGCTGATCACAACGCCCTCCATTGCGCCCACCACCTCCTGCTCTATCATCCCTGGGCGCATAAGCTTCATTGCGGTGTAGTGCATTGCATAGCCCAGGTCGCAGGCGCGGTCAATCTCTGCTATCTCGCAAGGCTCCTTTATAAGTCTCTGGGCCACAATGGCTTTGATAAACTCTTCGCTGGCGCCCTCATTTACCGTGGCGGGTTTGCGGTCCAGGATTTCGGAGAGCAGAATGATGTTGTCGGCGCGGTATTGCGGGATATAATGCACCGTGCGTCCTTTGGCCAGGGCCTCGGCCACAAAGCCGGCCAGACGTGCAAACGGGTAGGTCTTCCCTACTCCGACCTCGGCGGCCTGGTCTGCAATGCTCTTCTGCGGACCCATCCATATGATGTCGTCAATATCGACATCGTTGCCAAAAACAATCTCTCCGCCGCTGTCAATGTCAATCACGGCCGCCAGGCCGGGCTTGTCCAGCCCGAAATAATACAGGAACGTGCTGTCCTGCCTGAAAGTATAGGTGTTGTCGGTATAATTCGCCGGGGATTCGTTGTTGCCCAAAAATACAAGAATGCCGCCGCTGACACTGGTTGCCAGCTTTTTGCGGCGTGCGATATAGGTTTCTTTGCTAAACATATTTCATTTAAGGTAATTCTTCTCAAATATATTAAATTTGTTGCACAAATCACTTTTTGACACGAATATGAAACGATTTATAGCCCTTCCCGCCCTGTTTTTGGCGGCGGTCTTATCTGCACAGACCCTGTCCAGCGAAGTCATAAAAGAGGTTCAGCAAAGCTTTGACCGCGACGCAGCAGCAACCGTCGCAATGCAGAACATCCTCACCGCCACGGCCGATATTAAAAGCGCCGCGCTGAGCCACGCAAACGAAGGGGCCGTAGATCACCTTTTCAAGTATAAAGCAGATGTGAGCGGCATCACCGACCAGCAGCGCAGCGGCCGGTGCTGGCTGTTTACCTCCACCAACCAGATTCGCCCGCAGGTAATGAAAAAATACAACCTGGCAAGCTTTAATTTCTCCAATAATTACTGCTATTTCTGGGATATCTTCGAGAAGGCTAACCTGTTCTTGGAGAATGTAATAGCCACTGCCGACCGCGATTTTGACGACCGGGCGGTAGTCACTTTTTTCAGGGCTCCCGTGGCCGACGGCGGCGTGTGGAATCTCTTCTATAACGTGGTGGAGAAATACGGCATTGTGCCGGCCTCTGTAATGCCGGAGACGGCCAACAGCAACAACACCAGTCAGATGCTTAGCATCCTTAGCGAGCGCCTGCGCAAGGCGGGATATGAGATCCGCGAGGCTTCGGCTGTTCCCGCTAAAGGCAAGAAGGCCGTTGCCCAGCGCGCCGACAAGGTGTTCGCCATTAAAATGGCCGCCCTTAAGGACGTTTACCGCGTGCTGGCGCTCTGCCTTGGCGAGCCGCCGGCAGAGTTCACCTGGCGCTATCAGACCAAAGACGGCAAGATAGAGAGCCTCTCCTCTACCCCGCTGGATTTCTGGAAGGAGATTAGGCCTGCGGATTTTGGCGCCGACAGTTACATAATGATAATGAACGACCCCACACGCGAATACTATAAGCGCTATGAGATAGACAATTACCGCAACACCTACGAGGGCATCAACTGGGTATATCTCAATCTGCCCAACGAGGACATCAAGGCTGCGGCGCTGGCTTCTCTCAAGGCCGGAGAGCCTATGTATGCAAGTTGCGACGTGGGCAAGCAGGCCAACCGCGCCACCGGCGTTCTGGATGTGAACAACTACGACTACGGCAGTCTGCTTGGTATCGACCTCAAAATGGACAAAAAGGCCCGGATTCTGACCCGCCAGAGCGGATCTTCCCACGCAATGTTGCTAATGGCTTGTGATACAGACCAGAACGATGTGCCGACAAAATGGCAGTTCGAGAACAGCTGGGGTCCCGCAGCCGGCCACAACGGCTATCTGACCTTTACCGACGAATGGTTCAGCGAATATATGTTCCGCGTGGTTATCAATAAGAAATATCTGGATGCAAAGGCGCTGGAGGCTCTTAATACCAAGCCCGTTATGCTGCCCGTCTGGGACTATATGTTCTAGTATGATTGTCTGCCCCAACGCCAAAATAAACCTGGGCCTCGAGGTGCTTCGGCGCCGCGACGACGGCTTTCACGACATCGAAACGGTGTTCGTTCCGGTGCCCGGCCTGCGCGATGTGCTGGAGATAGTCAAGGCCCCTGAGGCCGCCCTGTTCCAGTACGGCACACCCTGCGGCGTTGAGGTAGAGAAAAACCTGTGTTTCAAGGCCTTCCGGCTGATGCAGAAGCTCTATGGCATCGGCAATATTAATATATTTTTATATAAAAATATACCGATGGGGGCAGGGCTCGGGGGCGGCAGCAGCGATGCGGCGTTCACCCTTATGGCCATCAACGATGTGTTTGAGCTGGGGCTTTCTTTAGACACGCTGGCCGGCATTGCCGCGCAGCTTGGCAGCGACTGCCCGTTTTTCATCTACAACCAGCCTATGTTTGCCTCCGGCCGCGGCGAAATACTGGAGCCCTACCCTCTCGATCTTTCGGGCTATCATATAGAGGTTGTTACCCCCGGAATAAATATTTCTACCCCTGAAGCATATAAAGGCGTAGATGCCATTAAATTCGGCATCGGCGCCGATGATGTGCTCGCGGCTGAAATGCTTCAGGCAATCGACTCGGCTGACGCCGGGCTGAAAGAGCGGATTGGTGCTGGAATAGATCAATGGCGTGAGAATGTCGTGAATGACTTTGAGGCGTACGCTTTTGCCCAATATCCAATTCTCGCCCAGATTAAACAGTCGCTTTATGACCGTGGAGCAGTGTACGCAGCTATGACCGGAAGTGGCAGCGCACTATACGGAATCTTCCCAAATTTATAGAAAACAATATTTCTATATTTATATTTTGTTATACAAATATTTTTCTATATATTTGTATAACTAATTGAGATATAGATATATGGGACAGATTGTATGTTTTGCAAACAACAAAGGCGGCGTTGGTAAAACCACCACCGCTGTGGCTATGGGCTATGCCTGGGCCAAGATGGGTAAAAAGGTTTTATTCGTAGATTTGGACTCGCAGGCCAACCTCACTGCTATGGTTAGCCCCCTGGCTCTTGACGAGCACGAATCCAGCATCAGGGATGCGTTTCTGGACAAGAGCAAGTTTGCTGTGGAGCACGCTGCCGAGCGCGTAGATTTGGTGCCTTCTGAGCTCTCGCTCTCCAATTTTGACCGCGACACAGCTGCCATCACCGGCCGGGAGTATCTCCTATTGGATCTTTTAAAGCCGTTAAAGACCAAATATGACTTTATTATAATAGACTGCCCGCCTGCGCTGGGTCTTATCACATATAACGCCTTAATTGCATCAGATCACCTTGTAATGGTTGCTACGCCGGACGGTTTGGCCTATCAGGGAATGGTGATGGTAGCCAATCTCTACGCTGATGTAAAGTCTAATCCCCGCCTGAACCCCGATTTGAAGCTCACCGGCGTTATAATCAGCAAATATGAGCGCAACAAGCTTTCTGATATGTATGTAGAGAAGATCAGGCAGGAGATGGGTGATGCTTTTATCGAACCTGTTTTGAGCAAGGCAACCAAGATAGCCCAGGCCGGCTCTTTCAACCAGAATATCTACGAGTATGACCCGTCGGGTAAGGTCACTAAGCAGTATCTTGAGATTGCTCAAACCCTTGGCAAACGCATCTCTGGACGCAAATTATAGATAAATAGAAAAATATAATTATACAAAAACATAAAAATATATTTATAGAAATGGCTAAGAAATCTGACCCCTTTGACAAGTTCCGGCAAGCCACTCTGGGCTCTTCCGGTTCTTTAAGCGGTGCTTTAAGTAGCGCTGCCTCTGCCCGTCCTTCTGCCAAACCCGAGCCCGCACCGCAGCCTTCAGTTACGACTGCAAAAGTTTCGAAAAACGCTAACCGAAAACTTGTGAGTTTCCATATCGACAACGCCACTTTTTTGAAGCTGGGTCAGCTCAAGTTTGAGACCGGCGCCAAGTACGACGAATTGTACAACGAGGCCATAGTGGACCTGCTTAAAAAGTATCATAAACTATAAAAATATATTTATAGATTTATAGAAAAATATTTTTATAACCAATTATGAAACAGATTAGTACAGATAAAGCACCGGCGGCCATTGGTCCCTACAGTCAGGCAATAGATTCTGGCGCGGGCCTGGTGTTTGTGTCGGGTCAGCTCCCCATTGATCCCGCTACCGGAGCATTCCCAGAAGGAGGCGTAAAAGAGCAGACAAAGCAGAGTCTTCTGAATGCTAAAGCAATACTTGAGATAGCAGGACTTAATTTGTCCAACGTCGTAAAGACCACCGTATTTCTTGCGGATATGGGAGATTTTGCTGCGATGAACGAGGTGTATGCACAGTTTTTCTCTGCTCCGTTCCCTGCCCGCAGCGCCGTTGCCGTAAAAACACTTCCCAAAGGCGCTCTTGTAGAGATCGAGTGCATCGCTGCCCGCTAAAATGAAGAGGTCTTGCATTTTATTTGCCGTCACCGCGGTGGCGGCTTGCCTTGTTTCCGTTTCGGCCCGGGCACAGATGCGTCCGGAATACACCGAGGTGTGGGAACCAAAGCCGGCTGTGGTCACGCCCGGCAATCCTGCAACTGGAGGAGCGCCGTCCGATGCCATCATCCTCTTTGACGGCGGCGGTCTGGACGCCTGGATCTGCGCCAAGGACGGCGGTCCAGCAAAATGGCCCGTAAAAGACGGCATCCTCACGGTAGATAAATCGGCCGGAGACATCCACACCAAAGAGACTTTTGGCAGTTACCAGCTGCATATAGAGTGGTGCGTGCCGCCTATGGACGAGGCGTTTGCCGGGCAGGGGAGGGGCAACAGCGGCGTTTATCTGCAAGTCGGGCACTACGAGCTGCAGATTCTGGACAGCTACCAGCACGAAACCTACGTAAACGGGCAGGCCGGATCAATCTATAAGCAGACGGCTCCGCTGGTAAATGCAATGCTGCCGCCTGGCCAGTGGAACGTATATGACATCATCTACAACGCACCCATCTTCAACGAAGACGGTACTTTCCGCCTGCCGCCGCGCGTCACAGTGCTGCACAACGGCGTGGTGATTCAGAACGGCGCGGTTATTTACGGCAACACCAGATATCTGGGTCTGCCGGATGTGGCCCCGCACGGCGACTGCCGAATAGGCCTGCAGGCACACGGCGACCGCAGCCCCGCCATCAGCTTCCGCAATATCTGGATCAGAAGGCTGTAGGGCGAGGAGTCCTGCTATTTGTCCTTTACGGGACGGATGGCCCAGCCGCGGGCACGGCTGTCGCCGTAGATTATTTTCTCGCCTGACTGGAAGAACAGATACCAGCAGTAATCGTCCATATAACCATACCAATTATTTTCGGCCGTGCAGACATCTGCCGATGGATACAAACCGTATTCGCCCCGCTTGTTCGGGTCGCTGCCCGCTATACAACCGGCGGCTGGCAGGAATATGGACTGGTCGTTGGTCTTGCTCTTAACGGTATAGCCAAAGACATCTCCGCTTTCGGTCTTGAGAGTGGTCTTCTCCCAGGTGCAGGAAGACAGAAGCTCTTCCAGATCTTCTCTGGTGGGCATCCTCCATCCGCCTTTAGTGGCTGCGGAGGCTGCATCATCTTCCTTGAGCAGTCTCGTTTTATTATCCACGGTGCCACACTCGCTGCGGGTGTTGTATTTTGTCAGGGATGTCTTGCTTCCATTAGCACATTTATAGTTGCTGCAGTC
>JAEETP010000014.1 GCA_016290415.1 Bacteroidales bacterium | reverse complement strand
CGCTGCCAAGCGCCTTGGTCTCAATCACTATCACGCCGTTGGCGCCTTTGGAACCGTAAATCGCCTTGGCGGAGGCATCCTTTAAGATGGTGATGCTCTGCACGCGGTTCATATCCATATCGGTGATTTTCTCGATATTGGTCTCGAAGCCGTCCAGGATGAACAGCGGCATATTGGCAGCCGTCACAAAGTTGCTCTTGAGGCTGGTGGTCTCCATAGTGAGGGCCGAGGCGCCGCGAAGTTGCATCTGGGCCATCACGTTGGGGTTGGAACCGGCATCCAGATTTTCCAGTATCAGCAGCGAAGGGTCGATACGCTTCAGGCTCTCCACGATGTTGGCATTGCCCACGCGGGTCAGTTCTTCAGACGAGATGGTCTGCACCGCACCTGTAAAGGATTCCTTCTTGCGGGTAAAGATACCGGTCACGACCGATTCGTCCAGAGTCTCGTGGTCCTCTTTAAGCACCACCCGCTTGGCCTCGGATGCCTTGATGTCGCGGGCCACATAGCCAATGGCGGAGAATACCAGCACGACATTGTTTGACTTGACGTTAATCTGGAAACTACCGTCTTCAATGGTGGCCGTACCCTCGCCGGGCACGCCGCGGGGATAAACGAACACGCCGGGGATGGGAACACCGGCTTCGTCCACCACTTTTCCGACGATTTTAGTTTGGATTTGAAAGCCCCCCCCCGGTTGCGCTTTCAAATTGAAAGGCAAGGAGAGCAAGAATATGAAAAGTATTAAGATGGATGCCCTAAACTTCATAATTTCAAGCACATAAATCGTTCAAAGCTATAAAAGAATATTGGTATTTCGATGCATTTCGGTCCATTTTGTTTCATTTTTCTCTATATGTGGTTTTGATTATCTTTGTATCCAAATTCTTCAAAAATGAAACAATCTCTCGCTATCTGCGCCGTTCTGGCGGCTCTGACCTTAGCCGGCTGCTGCCCTAAACAACAATCCACCCTGCCCTCCGACAGCATTTCCTGGAGCGGATATACCAATTGGTGGAACAGTGATTACAAACAAATGTCCCGGCTGGGCAACCTTAGCAAGATAGCCGTGCCCGATGCGGAGAAAGTCCTGCAGCAGAGGCGGTTCGACCTGGCTGTGGAGCTTGGGCTGCCGTATTTGCAGATGCAGGAGGGCTTTCTGGACGGGCTGCTGGGCGAAGAATATGAGGTTCTGGACAACCCCTCTGAGAAGGAGATGAACGATGCTTTGCGCAAGGCAAAGGCGGTGCTGGTATTTGTGTCGCGCGAATCGGAACTCGGGACGAAACTTGCCCGCAAGGCGCCCGAATTTAAGTGCGACATCCCCGCCTACCAGCTGCATGGCGGCGTAAAAGACCCGCTGCAGGCATTTGTACAGAAGAAGGGCGGCAAAAACATCTACGCCGCCGTCGGAAAGCCGGAAGACCTGGCGATTTTGAAAGACCTGCTGGCAGAGACGCAAGACCTTGTAAATAAATACGATATGAAGCGCGGCTGGTTTGGCGTGCACACCGACATCCGCACCGTGAGCTGCAGCGCTATGACCCCCATAGAGTCTATGGCCGCCGGTATGAACGAGGGCAACAGCTGGTTTGTGTTCAGCGGCGAATACGAGCGTCTTGTAAAACCCGAGCTGGAGCGATGGATATCCGAATCGGGAAGCGGCGTAGAGGCGGCCGTGGGCACACATTCCCTCTTTGACTGCCGCGACTGGGAGGGCTTCCAGGAGCAACTTCTCAAAGACAATCAGTACGAATACGCCAAGGAGCGCGACGCACGCGGCGGCTATCTGTTCCGACCCATTCAGGACTGGGGCGACTATGCCGGCACTGGCACCGAAATATACGACGGCTATTACGCGTCGGCCGGCAACAAAGAGATTGTGGACACCTGCTCTATGCCATTCGTAATTCTCAATGGCAATGTCATTAACGGCGCCTCAAATCCGATGGTGCTCTTCACACCCAAGGGCGAACCGTTCAGCCGCGAGGCTATGTGGGCCGCCATTATGGACCGCCGCGAGGTGGCCATTGAGTCGGCGGTAGAGGAGTTTGACGTGATGGGCAGCGACGCCTTCCGCCGTCCCGTGGAGCTTATGATGATAGAGCGCAGCTTCATTGAAAACTACTTCGGCGACCAGGTCGGCATAAAGGGCGTCGTGGAAGGCACCACCCTGAAAGTGGCCCTCACCAACTTTGGCGGCAAGGCCGTCAGCGGCGACTTTGCGGTGCAGCTTCCCGCCACTGTGGCGCTTAAGGGCAGCGCAAAGCAGCAGCTTAGAATACCCGCCGGCGGCGTCAAGGAACTCTCGTTTGAGCTTGACCCCAGCCCCGATGCGATGGGCCGCCGCAGTGCCATCACCATCAGTTATGACTGGGGCAAATCGTCTAAGAAAGTGCTGGCAGAGATGGATATGCCGCAGGCCGTGGCAACCCACAAACTGCTCTACGGCACCACCTCCGGCTGCCAATTCCCAGTATCGGTGTATAATTTCACCAACGGCAAGAAGGTCGACGTCAAGGTTTCTGTGGCATCGGACAGCGGTGTTGCTTATGAGGCCGAGCGCAGCCTGACACTGGCCAAAGCCGCCGCCGACACTGTCAACTTCTGCCTGCAGCTGCCCGCCGGCAGCTATACCGTGACCACCACGGCTATGGGCGCAACCGCCGTCACTCAGCTTGGCATCGGCTCCGAGGCTCAGGAGGCAGTGAAACTCTGGAAAGAGGATGTCAACGGCGACGGAATCGACGAAATCTATATGGAAAACAGCAAGGTGCGGGTGATGCTGCTTGCAATAGGCGCCCGCATTATGGAATATTATGTGAAGGAGAAGGACGACAACGTCTTTTTCAAGAACTGGCCCAACGAGCCCTACGACCCCGAGCGCCCGTACCGCAAGCGCAATTTCTGGCCCTTCGGCGGCTTTGAGGATTTCCTGGGGCAGGCCAGCGTAGAGACCCACGAAGTGTATGACTGCGAGGTGCTTAAGGAGGGCGGCGAGTATGCCGAAGTGCGTATGGTGGCCGACTATTATGGCAACCAGATAGAGAAGGTTTTCACCCTGTACGGCGACACTCCCCTGCTTAGCATCCGCTTTGCGCTGAATATGGTCAACCCCGAGTTCAACGTGCTGGGCCCCCAGCCCATCCTGGAGGTGGGCAAGGCGCACGATGTGCAAGACAAGATCATCGTGCCCGAGAAAGAGGGCCTCAGCGACTACCACGTGGATATGGCCGACTACTGGGGTAAGTTCCTCTTCCCCGTAGAGGGCTGGAACGTGGATTATGACCCCGCAGAGGATGTCTATTTTGCCGGCGCATTTCCTGTGGACCAGCCGTTTACGCTGCATATGTGGCACAACCACCCGCGCAACCGCGACACCCGTTTCTACTATTGCGAGCTGCAGCCCTGGATGGAGATTTTCCGAGGCAACACCACCTACTTCTCTTATTATATGTGGGCCGGCGGCGGCAGCTGGGAAGAAGGCATCCGGCAACTTCGCGACCGTAATCTGATAACTGAAAAAAATCAATAATATGAAGAAAATCATCTTCGCGGCCGCAGCCGCACTTTCGCTTATGTTCTGCTCTTGCCAAAACACTCCTGCACCGCAGCAGGAAGAACCTGACACCGAGGCTATGAAAAACAAGGTCTACTCCATATCTATGAACAAGATATGCAAGGAGTGGGACGGCCAGTGGCAGGGTATGGCCGTGGCCAGCGACGGTAATTGCTACTTTGGTTCATCTACCCACGCCAAGAGTCACGGCGCCGGTTTCCACAAGTTTGACCCGCGCACCTATCGCCACACAATGATTGTGGAGGATATGACCTATCAGTGCGGCGAGCAGGACCTGCCGTTCCAGCAGGGCAAGATCCACAGCCCCATTGTGGAGTGCGACGGCTGGCTCTATTTCTGCACCCACCTGTCCAACTATTGGAAAGAGGGCATCGAGGCCTATCCCGGCGCCCACGTGTTCGGCTATGAGATGGCCACCGGCAATTTCCGCGACTACGGCATCGTTAAAGAGCGCTACTCTATCTATTCTGCCATTGCCGTGGACCCGGTGCTGAAGAAACTCTATGTGTTCAGCGTGCCTTTCGTGCCCGAACTCTACAAGAGCGACGGCTGCCACCTGATGAGCATAGATATGGTCACCGGCGAAAAGAAGGATTGCGGCAAGGTGGTGGACGGCCGCCTGGGAGCCTCTTTCTGGTTCTTTGTAGACAAGGACAGCAATGTCTGGTTCACCCTCTGGAAGCGCAACTATGTGTATGAAAACGACTTCGGCAACCTGTACTGCTACAACCCTTCGGCAGACAGCATTAAGGTATACGACAATGTGCTGCCCAAAGGTCAGCTGATAGACGAGACTCCCGTTTCCGAGGCCCGCAACGAGCAGCGCGCCTGGACCTGGCTGAGCCCCTTCCCCGGCCGCGACAAGTGCTACTTTATCCAGGGCACCCTGGGCGGCGGCGACGAGCGCCTGTGGATTTTCGATCCTTCCAAGGATATCGTTTCGGGCGAGGCATTCGTGCCCGTGGCCTACATCGGCTCGTCTTATTTCGAGACCGCAGTGGGCGGCGACCGCCTCTATTTCTGCCAGTACGAAGATCTTGAGGACGCCCGCACCATCTTTAGCGAAGACGAGCGCGAGATAGATCCCGACAGCCCCGCTTATGTGGACCGCAAGATCCACCTGCGCAGCATCTCGCTCTCTGAAGGCGGCCTGCACCGCGAAATCAAGGATCACGGCCCCATTATCGACCAGGACGGCCGCCAGGCGCTGATGATTATGTCTATGGCAGCCGATGCCGACGGCCACGTGTTCGTCTACGGCAGCTGGAGACCCAAATCTTTCAAGGAGGCGACCCTTCAGTACCTGCTGTTCGAATATCCCAACGGCGACCTCTACCGCCTGCTCAAGCGCGGCGAATTCTTCGCAGTGATCAATACCAACGAAGATTAGTATCTGCGCCGGGCAGAAAGTGCCGAAGTATGAAAGCACATGCGACCGGCGTTAGCGAGGTCGTGGGAGCGAGCGCATTCCTGGCGCGAGCGAAGCGGGCGAAGCGACAGGGAGCATGGCTTTCATACTGAAGGTCTGCTCGGCGCACTGCTCCCAATGGGATAAAAACAGGGCCATTGGGCGCAAAAAAGGCCGTTTTTGCTCCTAATGGCGTCATTTTGCTGCCATTGGGAGCACAATAAGTAATGACTAATATGTCGGAAGATGCTTACATACAGTTCGTGACGGAGCACGAGAAGGATGACCCGCAGCGGCTGCTGCTGTCGGCGGGCAGGTGGCCGGAAATTGATGTGAGACGGGCGGCGCGCAATATCGGTGCGCGGGCCAAGATCCGCACCAAGATACCATCTTGGTATGCCCATCCCGAGTTGGAGTATCCCGGCAGTCTGCCGCTGGAGCAGGCCAGCAGCGAGGCTACGGCGCTATACAAGCAGGCATTCGTGCCCGACGGAGCGCGCATTGCCGACCTCACTGGCGGCCTTGGCGTGGACTGCTGGTTCTTGAGCCGAGGCGCCGCCGAAGCCCACTACTGCGAGCGCCACGGAGAACTTTGCGCTGCAGCAAGGCACAACTTCAAGGCATTAAGCAGCTCGGACGTGGCTGCAGATGACGGAGCAACGCAGAACGGAGCCATCTCCCGGAAGGGCTCGCACATCGCAGTGCACGAAGGCGACGGCATAGAATGGCTCCAGCAACAGACCAGGCACTTTGACCTGATATACCTGGACCCGGCACGGCGCGACACTGCCGCCAGGCGGGTTTACGACATCGCCGACTGCGAGCCCAATCTGCTGGAAGTCAAAGACCTCTTGCTGAGCAAGGGGCGCCGCGTCCTGGCCAAGATATCCCCGATGGCCGATATCAGCCGCACGCTGAATCAGTTTCCCGAAGCCCGCGAACTGCACGTGCTGGCGGTCTCCGGCGAGGTGAAGGAACTTCTGCTGATGTTGGAAAAGGGAAAACCTGAGGACGAGCCGCTGATTGTCGCCCACGACATACTGCACGACGGCGCTCACCACTTCGAATTCCGCCTGTCGGAAGAGCCTGCGGCCGAAGTCCGCTATGCCGCAAGAATCGGCAAGTACCTGCTCCAACCCTCCAAGGCCGTGCTCAAAGCGGGCGCGTTCCGCCTGCTGTCCCATAGATACAATCTTGAGAAGCTGGCCCCGAGCACACATCTTTACACCGCTGACAACTTTCCGGAAGGCTTCCCAGGCAAATGCTTAGAAGTGGAATCGGTGATGGAATGGAGCAAGGCCTCGCTAAAAGAACTCAAGCAGACTTACGACCGGTTGGAGATGACCGCCCTCAATTTCCCACTGGCGACCGACGCCCTGCGCTCCCGCCTGGGCATCCCCGACGGCGGCACACACCACCTCTTTGCCACTACCCTGAGCGGCAAAAGCAAAATCCTGATTATTACGTAGTTAATCTACCAGAGCCTCTACCTTGGCGTAGTTCTCAGGTATGGTGCCGTCGGCGATTACCTCGAAGTACTTGCCCTGAGCTTTGTAGTAGTTGATTACGGGCTCGGTCTTCTCGTGGTAGTTGCGGATGCGGGTAGAGATGATTTCGTCGTCGGCGTCGTCGGCGCGGTTCTCTACCAGGGCACGGCCCTTGATGCGGCGGCGCACCTCTTCGTCGGTGATGTAGATGGATACTACGCGGGTGAGTTCATCGCCCATCTCTGAAAGCATCTTGTCCAGCGCCTCTGCCTGAGCCACGGTGCGGGGGAAGCCGTCCAGCAGGAAGCCGCGCACGCCGCCATTGGCTGCAAACTCAGAGCGGATCATTCCGCAAACCACCTCGTCGGGCACCAGATTGCCCTTCTCTATCAGGTCTTTGGCCTTAAGACCAAGCTCGCTGCCGGCGGCAATCTCTTTGCGGAGCATATCGCCGGTGGAGATGTGGTAATAGCCGTGGTTTTCTACCAGAAGCTTAGCAAAAGTGCCCTTGCCTGCGCCGGGAGGGCCAAAAAGTACGTAGTATTTCATAGCTATTCGATTTGATCTTTCAGAATGTAAATGTCAGCCAGCTGGCGGCCCATCTGGTCGTAGTCCAGACCCCAGCCCACAATGAACTTGTTGGCTATTTCCAGCCCGACATAGTCGATCTTGATGTTGCGCTTGTACACATCGCTCTTGAGACTGAAGGTGCACACGCGCACATCGGCGGCGCCCTTCTCTTTGAGCTGCCCCACAAGCGATTCTATGGTGGCGCCGGTGTCCACGATGTCCTCTACGATAATCACCGTGCGGCCCTTCAAATCAATGTCCAGGCCTATTACCTCTTTCACGTCGCCCGTGGACTTGGTCCCCTCGTAGGACTTGAGCCTGATGGAGGCCAGCTCGCAGGAAAACTTGAGCCGGGGCATCAGGTGCCCGCAGAAGATGATGGAGCCGTTGAGCACGCACAGCATCACCGGAGTGACCCCGCTGCCAAAAAAGTCGTTGTTGAGCTCCGCGGCGACCTTATCCACCGCAGCGATAATCTTTTCGTTCGTAATGTAGGGCACGAAGTCCTTACCGTTGATTCTGATTGATTCCATAGCCTGAAGCTAAACTTAGGTTTGTGATTGTGCAAATTTAAAAGTATTTTTGGACAATCTCCACAACCTGCTTGGGATTATGATTCGACATATCATCATAACTTGCCTTCTGGCGCTGGTTGGACTGGCTGCTTTTGCGAGAGGATCCGGCACAGGGGCACCGCAGCAGGCGCCACCCGATTCGCTGGCGACTATCACCGGCCGGGTTTTCACAAAACACGAATCCAGGCTTTCTCCTGTGCCTAACGCCTTCGTCAGCCTGATTTCGGGTAAGGACACACTAAGGACGCAGGGCGCCATTGATGGTTCGTTCGCTTTTAAAGACATCGTCCCAGGCAAGAAAACCATCCTGGCCACTCACATCGCCTGCCGCCCGACCCTGATGGAAGTAGATGTCCTGCCGGGCGACAATGCCTTTATGGTGCAAATGGTCGATGATTATCTGAATATCTCCCCTGCCTTTGTGTCCGCCCAGGTGGTCCCGTTCTTGCAGCGTGGCGACACCATCATCTTCAACGCCGCGGCCATCAAGACTATGGAGGGAGAAAACGCCCTGGAAGTGTTGCGGAATATGCCCGGCGTAGAAATCAAGAAGAACTCAATTTTCATTAACGGGCAGCAGGTCAAGCGTGCTTATGTGAACGGCCTGCTGCTGTTCGGTAACGAACCGATGGCACCGCTCAACTCGATACTGGCAGAAGACGTGCGCCAGATAAAGACCTATGAAGAGCAGAGTGTGGAAAGCCGGCTCAGGGGCGAGAAGCAGGGAGAGCAGGAACGAGTGATAGACATCATCACCAAAGAGCCGCTGGTGAGCGCCTGGGATGCATTTGCGCAGGTGGCCGGCGGCGCAGACGAAACCCCAAAGGAGAATGGCAGTGTCCAGGGGCGCTACTTCGCCGGCGCCAACGCCAACTTCTTTTCCGAACGCTTCCTGACCTGGGTCAACGCCTACTCCAACAACCTGGGGCTGACAAACAACAGACTGAATATTCTGGACCATGTGTCCAGCCAGCAGCAGTATCAGCTGGATTCTTATGCCTCTGCCGGGCTGCAGCGCTACTGGGGAGACCGCCTGCTGGGCAGCAATTTCGGTTTCAACTATTCTTACGAGTCTGACGCCCGCAGACAATTCAAGCGTTCGCTGCTTTCCTGGCCCGGCTATGACGACAGTGAAGCCCGCGCCCTGTCCGACACCACCCGGACAAACAGCCTGAACGGCACCCATAGTATAGGCATGTCTCTGACACTCAACAATCCTAAAACCAAGCAGCTGGTGATCCAGTCCAACTGGAATATCACCAATTCGCACAGCAACACGCTGCGCAGGCAGTGGAACAGGCTTGCATCCGGCGGCGAGTCGGCCATTATAGAAGATATCGGCTCCAAAGGCCGGCAAAACAGCGGCCACGCAGTTCTCTCCTGGAGGGACGCTTCTTCCAACCCCAAGATAACGCCCAGCTTCGGAGCCCGATTGACTCTCAACCCCGAGAGCGGTTCTTCCTGGACCATAGACACCAGCGCCAGCTCTCTGAGCCGCCGCTATATTTCTGCTGAGTCGGGCAGCAATAACTTAACCGCACACATCGATGCCAGTGTAAACATCAAGTTGAGCAACACCGAAAAACAATCGTCCTCCTTGAATCTATCGTATTCGCTCAACTATGAAAACAGCCGGCGCACCCAGTTGGCGTTCGACCTCTGGGACGCAGACGGCCCCCTGTTCAAGCCCGACACTAACGCGGTCAACACATTCCGGTTTACGCGCAATTATGTCTCTCACGGCCCAACTATAAGTTACAGCTATGGCTCCAAGGGTTTTAACCTGATGACCATATTGGGTTTCGAGGCTGCCACACAGAGGGATGACGAGTACTTCCCGGCTCACATACCAGACAAGCACGACTTTTTCCTTCCGCTCGCAGTCTTCAACGCTCACTTCAAAGGGGTTCAGCTCATATACGAGATGATAAGCAGTATCCCCGCCACCGAACAGTACCGCGACCGGCTGTGCGACGACAATCCTCTGCTGCTCACCGCCGGCAACCCTTTTCTCAAGCGCGCCATCAATCATCGCTTTCAGGCCTCTTACTCTTTACCCCTTCCAAAGCTGGCCTCCCAAATATCATTCAGTATCACCAGTAGATTTGTATCCGACGCTATCGTAAACAGGAGATATTACTACCCTGAAGGGGCTTATCTTGAGCATTTTGATTACACCGCACTGCCCGGGTCAACCTTGTCCACATACGTCAACAGCAACGGCACTTGGGATATAAACGGGTTTACACAGCTTAATACCAGAATACAGAAACTCGGGTTGACCCTTATGATTGACCTGGGCGGTTCTTACAGCCAGCGGCCTTATTTTCAGGGAGACGAGAAAATGTTCAGCCGGGACCTGGCACCGGGAATATCAGTAAACGCACGCCTGCGCCCGACAAAAAACCTGTCCGGAGGCCTGAGAGTCAATCTAACTTATCTGCAATCAAAAAACAGCTTGGGGGAAATGCTTACCCAGGCCATAAACGGCACTGCCAGCGCCTCGCTGACCTACAATATCGGCAAATACCTTTTCATCAGCCCGAAATACAGCATCCGCAACCACACTTTCCTATACGGCAGTCTCCCTGCCATAACCCACCACAACCTCGGCGCAGGCATCGGGGCAAGGTTCCTGAAAGGCCGCATGAAGATTACTCTAAGCGGCAACGACCTGCTCAATTCGGGGGCGAGCTATTCGATTGCAACAAAAGACGACCACACGGTGCAGACCTGGAGCCCGACCTACGGCCGCTTCTATCTGCTCACGGTATCATTCCGCCTGAACAAACTCCAGCCGAAAACACAGTTCCAGGGCGAATCATCTACCGGAGATGTTTTCCGTCACGATTTGAAGATTGGTTTGTCAGAAGGGGGCAACAGGTAGTTTATCAATAAAAGATAATAGTATCTCAGGGGTATTGTCGCGGACACGGGCACTTAATCGCGCAACCGTACATGAATCTTCCCACTTACTGGTAACTTCAGCTAAAGCATACGTTAATTCGGTTCCCTCGCCCCAGGAATCGCAAAAACGGCCTTTCATATTATTATACTTGGCCATCAACTCAGAAACATTCCCTAGTACAATTTTAAAGCAAATAGCTGTCGTACAATAGTCATCCTTTGATTTATCAACAGTTATCTCATTCCAATTATATCCCAAATATGAAACAGGTGTATGGATTATATATGTTGTAATATCGTATAAATTTAGAGTGCGATATCGCACTTCCAAGCCAAAAGAATCCATAACCATCTGCTCAGTCAGGTATTCCCCTAGTTCAATATCCCCGAACGTTCTTGGGATAAAACTGTTGTCTGATTCTTGGGCATATGACCTGACGAAGGAAGATAATAATAACAATGCCGCAAGTACTGTTTTATTAATCATCTTCCTCAAGTACAACATCATTGACATACTGGTTAACTAATACTTGTGTTGTCTTATACCCGACGCATGAAAATTGAAATGTATGTCCCATATGGTTAATTCCTGTCAGTAGATAATAACCATCTAAATCTGTTACGGTGCCTACGAAGGGCAGGCCATGACCATGGATGCATGTCGTGCAAATAACTGTAACCCCTGCAATAGGCTCTCCTGTTTCATCTTTAACGGTTCCGGAAAAACTGTGGATATACTGGCCGCTAATTTTGTTGATAACAGATGGCGTAAGCAATACTATCATGCTTACGGATATTACTATAAATACGCGCTTTTTTACTTTCTTTAATAATTTCATAGCAATAACGAAATTAGACTTTCTGGTTTGTTATTGTGCAAATTTAAGAGTATTTTTGCAAACTTATATAAAAAAGAGAAATGACTCCACTTGTCAGCATCATAATGGGCAGTGTATCAGATATGCCCGTGTTGAAGCCCGCCGCAGATTTCCTGGACGAAAACGGCATTCCGTTCGAACTGAATGCCCTTAGCGCACACCGCACTCCGGAGCAGGTGGCCAGCTTTGCCCAGGGCGCAGCCGCGCGCGGCGTGAAGGTGATAATAGCCGCAGCCGGAGGTGCAGCCCACCTGCCGGGCGTGATTGCCGCCTCCACCCCGCTGCCGGTGATCGGCGTCCCGGTTAAATCTTCCAACTCTATGGACGGCTGGGATTCGGTGCTGTCGATACTGCAGATGCCCAGCGGCATCCCCGTGGCCACTATGGCCCTGGACGGCGCCAAGAACGCAGCCATTTTCGCACTGCAGATCCTGGCTACCGCCGACCCCGCAATGGCACAGAAGATGGCCGCCTTCAAGGCTTCGCTTAAAGACAAGGTCGCCAAGGCCAACCTGGATCTATCCAAAATTGAATATAAGTTCAAAACAAACTAATAAAATCAAACCATTACTATGTCCGAAAAACTGTTTACCGAATTCCCCCCGGTGACCACCGAGCAGTGGGAAGAGGTGATAAACAAAGACCTCAAGGGCGCAGACTACGATAAAAAGCTGGTCTGGAAAACCCAAGAGGGCTTTTCGGTTCGTCCGTACTACCGTGCGGAGAACCTGTCTGAAATTCCGTTCCTGGACTCCGTGCCGGGCCAGTTCCCGTTTGTGCGCGGCACCAAGAACGACAACGAGTGGCTGATCCGCCAGGACTACTGCCTGTGCGAAGGTCCCGCCAAGGCCAACGAGCTGGCTCTGGACGGCCTTATGAAGGGTGTCAATTCCCTCGGTTTCTGGGTTGACGGCAAAAAAGGCCTCACCGACGCCGAGATGGAGACCCTGCTTAAGGGCATCGCCATCAGCGCAGTGGAAATCAACTTCTGCGGTTGCTGCCCCGGCAAGACCTTCCCTCTGATTGAGAGCTTCCTCAAGGTCGCAGCCGCCCAGGGCGTGAAGAAAGAGGACATCCGCGCTTCTTTCGATTTCAGCCCGCTGCACAACCTCACCGTGAAGGGTCACATCTGCGACGACGCCTTTGACAAGCTCGCTAACTGCGTCAAGGCTGTCAAGGATTACCCCAACATCCGCGTGATCAACGTAGAGGCCTATGACTTCAACAACGCCGGCAGCAGCATCAGCCAGGAGCTGGGCTACGGAATGGCCGTTGCCAGCGAGTATATGGCCGCCCTCACCGACCGCGGCCTGGAGGCAGAAGAGGTTGCAAAGCGCATCAAATTCACCTTTGCCATCAGCGGCAACTATTTCTTCGAGATTGCCAAGTTCCGCGCCGCCCGCGTGATGTGGGCCAACATCGTAAAGGCCTTTGGCGTTGAGTGCCCCGAGGCCCAGAAGATCCAGAGCCACGCAGTGACCAGCGAATGGAACCAGACAGTATACGACTCATATGTGAATATGCTCCGCGACACCACCGAGACTATGTCGGCGGCCATCGCAGGCGTTCACTCCATAGAGGTTCTTCCTTTTGACTACGCATACCGCAAACCCAACGAGTTCTCCAACCGTATGGCCCGCAACGTGCAGAGCATCCTCAAGGAAGAGGCTCACTTCAACAAAGTGGTTGACCCCGCAGGCGGCAGCTACTACATCGAGAATCTCACCGCTTCCATTATGAAGTCGGCTTGGGATATCTTCAAGGCTGTTGAGGCAGAAGGCGGCTACGTGGCAGCATTCAAGGCCGGCAGCGTGCAAAAGGCCATCAAGGAGGTTTCTGCAAAGCGCGATCTGAACATCGCCCGCCGCAGAGAGACCATTCTGGGTACCAACCAGTATCCTAACTTCCTGGAGAAGGCTTCTGACGAAATCACTCCCGAAATCGTGAAGAGGGGCGCTTCCAAGCCCGAATGCAGTTGCACTCCCGAGGCAGAGCCCCTGGAGGCTTACCGCGGCGCTCAGGCTTTCGAGGCCCTGCGTCTGGCAACCGACCGCAGCGGCAAGCAGCCTATGGCGTTTATGCTCACCTTCGGCAACCTTGCGATGTGCCGCGCACGCGCCCAGTTCAGCTGCAACTTCTTTGCAGTGGCCGGTTTCAAGGTGGTGGACAACAACCGCTTCTCTTCTATCGAAGAGGGCGTCAAGGCCGCTCTGGAGGCCAAGGCCGACATCGTGGTGGCCTGCTCTGCCGACGATGAATATGCCGAGGCTGTTCCCCAGATTGCCGAGGCTATCGGTGACAAGGCTGTGGTAGTTGTGGCCGGCGATCCCGAATGCCGTCCCGACCTCGAGGCCAAGGGCATTATGAACTACATTAACATCAGGTGCAACGTCCTTGACACTCTCAAAGAGTATCAGGCTAAAATGGGTATCAAGGAGCTCTAAATCATCATCACTATGAGACCGAATTTCAAAGATATAGAATTCAAGGGCGGCAAGGCTGCGGCTTGTGACTGCGGCAAAGGCCAGGAAGAACTCTGGCACACCCCCGAAAAGATAGACGTCAAAAGTCTGTATACCGCAAAGGATCTCGAGGATATGGAGCACCTGAACTATGCAGCAGGTATCGCCCCCAACCTCCGCGGACCTTACTCCACAATGTACGTGATGCGTCCCTGGACCATCCGTCAGTACGCAGGTTTCTCCACGGCAGAGGAATCCAACGCATTTTACCGCCGCAACCTGGCTTCCGGCCAGAAAGGTCTGTCGGTCGCATTTGACCTGGCAACCCACCGCGGCTACGACGCAGACCACCCGCGCGTTGTGGGTGATGTCGGCAAAGCCGGTGTATCCATCTGCTCGGTAGAGGATATGAAGGTGCTCTTCGACCAGATCCCTCTGGGCAAGATGTCCGTATCTATGACTATGAACGGTGCCGTGCTGCCCATTATGGCCTTCTACATCGTGGCCGGTATGGAGCAGGGCGTTGCCCTGGAAGAGATGGCCGGTACCATCCAGAACGATATCCTCAAGGAGTTTATGGTGCGCAACACCTACATCTACCCGCCGGCATTCTCTATGCGTATCATCGGTGACATCTTTGCCTACACCTCCAAGTATATGCCCAAGTTCAACTCGATTTCCATTTCGGGTTACCATATGCAGGAGGCCGGTGCCACCAACGACATCGAAATCGCCTACACCCTGGCCGACGGTCTGGAATACTTGCGCACCGGCATCAAGGCCGGCATAGAGGTGGATGCTTTCGCACCGCGTCTGTCATTCTTCTGGGCCATCGGTATGAACCACTTTATGGAGATTGCCAAGATGCGTGCAGCACGTATGCTCTGGGCCAAGATCGTAAAGCAGTTCAACCCCAAGAACCCTAAGAGTCTTGCGCTGCGTACCCACAGCCAGACTTCCGGCTGGAGCCTGACCGCACAGGATCCGTTCAACAACGTGGCACGTACCTGCATCGAGGCTATGGGCGCCGCCCTGGGACACACCCAGAGCTTGCACACCAACGCGCTGGACGAGGCCATCGCGCTGCCCACCGACTTCAGTGCCCGTATCGCACGTAACACCCAGATCTACATTCAGGAAGAGACCAACATCTGCAAGAGCGTTGACCCTTGGGCAGGTTCTTATTACATCGAGTCCCTCACCAACGAGATGGCACACTCTGCCTGGAAGCACATCCAGGAGGTGGAGGAGCTTGGCGGTATGGCCAAGGCCATCGAGACCGGTATCCCCAAACTCCGCATCGAGGAGGCCGCTGCACGCAAGCAGGCCCGCATCGACTCCGGACTGGAGAAGATTATCGGTATCAACGAGTACGTGCTTGACCACGAGGATCCCATCGAGATTCTGGACGTGGACAACACCAAGGTTCGCGAGAGCCAGGTGGCACGCCTCAAAGAGCTTCGCGCAAAGCGCGACAACGCCGCTGTGGAGGCTGCCCTGAATGCTATCACCAAGTGCGTAGAGACCGGCGAGGGCAACCTGCTGGAGCTCGCAGTGGAGGCAGCCAAGCTGCGCGCCACCCTGGGTGAGATCAGCGACGCTTGCGAAAAAGTTGTTGGACGTTATAAAGCCGTTATCCGTATGAACACAGGTGTATATTCTTCAGAAATCAAGAAGGACGCCGAGTTTGAGAAAGCCAAGGAGATGGTGGCATCTTTCGCAAAGAAAGAGGGCCGTCAGCCCCGCGTTATGGTTGCCAAACTTGGCCAGGACGGTCACGACCGCGGCGCCAAGGTGGTAGCCACCGGTTATGCCGACTGCGGCTTCGACGTGGATATGGGTCCTCTGTTCCAGACTCCCGAAGAGGCTGTGAAAGAGGCTGTAGAAAACGACGTTCACGTGCTGGGCGTATCCTCGCTGGCAGCTGGTCACAAGACTCTCGTGCCTCAGGTTATCGCCGAACTCAAGAAGTACGGCCGCGAGGACATCATCGTGGTTGTGGGCGGCGTGATCCCTCCTCAGGACTACGACTTCCTTTACAAGGCGGGCGCAGCAGCCATCTTCGGCCCCGGTACCCGCATCGCCAAGTGCGTCATAGAGATTATGAAACTCCTTGGTGAGAAAGAATAGGGTTTTCTATTCATCAAGAAGCGGGCAAGGCCGGAATCGAATACCGGACACCTTGCCCGCTTTCTTTTTTGCTCTATCTTTGCGCTGATGAATCCCGTCTCGATACGCCTTTTGAACCAGCAGCTCGCCGCCCCGCAATTCAGCGATGCGGCGGAGGTGGTGGGACATTTCGGGGCTATGCAGGCGCAAGAATACAGGCTGATGCGGTGGGCGGTGGAGATGCGCTGCCGGCGGCCTTCTGCGGCGAGGTTCAAGGCGGCGTTTGACAGCGGCAGGATTGTGAGGCTGCACCTGATGCGCGGCACCTGGCAGCTGGTCACGGCAGAGGACTACTGGCCTTTTGTGGAGCTCTGCAGTGCCAAGGCGGCGGCAGTGACCAACGGATGGATGGCCAGCAACAAAATCCACATACCTGAAGAAGAGTATCTGCGCTATCGCGAGATTCTGGCCCGGACAGCCTCGGATTTAGGCAGCGCCACCAAAGAGGATTTCGTGCAGGCTCTGGCGAGCAAAGGCATCACTATGGACGCCCACCGGCTGTCGTACCACATCCGGATGGCAGAAATATCCGGGGTGCTTTGCAGCGGCGACCTGCTGCCTATGAAGGCGACCTACGCCCTCACAGAAGATAAAGTGGGCCGGCGGCCCGGCGGCATTGACCGCGACGAAGCCCTGATGCGATTCACACTCAAGTACTTCCAGAGCCACCAGCCCGCCACACTTGAAGATTTCCAATGGTGGTCCGGCCTGGGCAAAGGAGAGTGCCTCCGCGGCATAGAACTGTTGGGAAACAAAATCCATCCGGAGCGTTGGAGAGGGCGCGAATTCTTCATCACCGACAACTGCCGCACCCGTGGCCTGCGCAAGGGCGGCTACCTGCTGATTCCCCCATACGATGAGTATCTGATTGGCTACAAGAGCCGCGACATTGTGCTCTCGCCCGAATTCTCACATAAGGCCCACAACAACAGCGGTATCTTCCAGCCCGTGATTGCTCACGACGGCCTGATATGCGGCAACTGGACCCCGTTCAGGCCGGAGATAGAGGCGACCTTTTTCACCGGCGACCACACATCGGACCTGCAGGCCGAGTGGTTGCGCTACCGTAAGTTTCAGGAAAAATAATCTACCAGGCTATTCCCCCAGCGGGGCGAGCACGGCCTGCCGGTAGTAAGAGACTACCTGCAGCGAATCTCTCATTTCAAAGGCACGCTTTTTGGCCTTTTCAAAGGCGGGCATATTCTTCTGGGAGATGGGCTCGGCGGGAGGCGTTATCATCTTCAAGGGGTTCACCGGCTTTTCGTTTTCCCAGATGCGGAAATCGAGGTGCGGGCCGGTGCTGCGGCCGGTGCTGCCCACATAGCCGATAACCTGTCCCTGGGTGACGTGTACGCCGGGGCGGATGCCCTTACCGTATCGTGAGAGATGAAGATATGCCGTGCGGTATACCCGGTCGTGCTTGATATGCACAGTGTTGCCGCCGGCACCCGCATAGTGGGCCGCGGTCACCACTCCGTCGCCGATGCTGACCACCGGGGTCCCCTTGGGCGCGGCGTAATCGACACCGGTGTGCGGCTGCACGCGGCGGGTCACGGGATGGCGGCGGGCATAGGAGAATCCTGAGGAGATGCGGGAGTACTTGAGCGGGGCCTTGAGAAAGGCCTTGCGCGACCCTTCGCCCTTTTCGTTCCAGTATTTGTTGCCCTTGCCGGCACCTTCGTCGAAATAATATGCCTGATACTCCTTGCCGGCGTGGATAAATGAGGCATAGTAGACCTTGCCGACTTCCAACACTTGTCCGTCACACTCTTCGGTCTCATAGACAGCCTTGTAGCTGTCTCCCTTCTGCAGACCGAAGAAGTCTATGGTCCAGGCGTATATGTCAGAGAGCCTGATGGCCAGCAGCGGGGTGCAGCCCGCCTTCTGGGTGTCGTACCAGAGCGAACTGTTTATGGTAACCTCGTCGTAGTGGAGCCGTGAGACCGACTCCTTCTGATCTATATAAACCTTTGGCCCGTCTTCCAAAGCGAAGACCACCACGCTCTTGCGGTCGCGGTCGTAGACAAAGTAAGCCAGGTTGTCGTCTCCGGTGGTATCGGGGGCGTAATATGCGTGATAATGGTTGCCCACGCGGATGTCCTTAACATCGAAGACTTTGCGGGAGGCCTCTATCAATTCGTTGGCGGTGGTCTGCCCCACTCCCAGCTTCTCCATCAGCACAGAGAAATAGTCGCCCTCCTCTACCACTCCGTCGTCCACAGAATAGAGGTCCACGGGAATTCCGTGCTCGTAGGTCATCGCGGTGGTGTCCACTTCGGCCTTGGCGCGGGGCGCTTTTGCGCGGCGCTCAGAAGCGGGTTTTTCGGGGGTATTTCCGCCGCCCGGAGCGGTGCAGCCGGCCATCATCAGCAAAGCCGCCGCCACTGTAATCATATATTTTAATCTCATATCCAAATCGTTTGTCGCACACAAATTTAGGGGTTTATGTAAAATTTTGGAAATTTTTGTAAAAAAATGTAAAAAGTTCGAAAAAAGTGTTATACCTTTGCCTACACACATCACTCTATTTATATGATCAACTTTATCGGCGAATACAAGGCTAAAGTGGACGACAAGGGGAGGCTGGTCTTCCCTGCCGCCTTCAAGGCCATCTGCGGCGACAGCATCAAGCAGGGATTCGTCGTTAAGAAAACTTTGTTCGCGAACTGCCTCGAGATGTACACGTACGAATCGTGGGAAAAAGAGTCCGAGGCAGTGCGATCAAGGTTGAACCTTTTCAACAGGGACGACGAGCGGTTCTGGCGTGCATACACCAGCAACCGCACCTACGTTGTTCCGGACGAAAAACTCGGCAGGATTTCCATCCCGAAGAACCTTCTGGACTCGGTAGGTATCGAAAAGGAAGCCGTGTTCTGCGGAAGGGACTTCAAGATAGAGATTTGGGCCAAGGATAGCCTAGAAAGCACCACATTATCCGATGACGAATATGTAGCACTTGCAGAAAAGACGCTTGGTTAGGGAGGCTAAAGGGTTATGTCTGAATATCATACACCTGTTCTTCTGAAAGAGAGTGTATCGGCCCTCTCCATTAAACCGGACGGAGTTTATGTAGATGCCACATTCGGCGGCGGCGGCCACAGCAAAGCCATACTGGAGCAGTTGTCGGCCCAGGGTCGTCTTATCGCCATTGATCAGGATGCCGAGGCGCTGGCAAACGCGCCGCAGGACGAACGGCTGATACCGGTCAGGTCAAACTTCAGGTTTGTCCACAACTGGGTCCGCCACAGCGGCTTTGAAAAGGTGGACGGCATATTGGCCGATTTGGGAGTATCGTCGCACCAGTTTGACACAGAAGAGAGAGGCTTCTCTTTCCGTTTTGACAGCGAACTGGATATGCGGATGAGCGATGCGGCCTTGAAAACCGCAAAGGATGTAGTGAACAGTTACAGCGAAGAGGCGCTGGAAAAGATATTGAGGGAATATGGGGAGGTGGCAAACAGCCGGTTTGCGGCAAAACTGATATGCGAAGCGCGCGCGCGCGGGTGCGTGAACACCACCGCCGCGCTTAACGCCGCGCTGGAAAAGGCGACGCCCGCATTCGGGCAGCACAAGTATCTGGCAAAGGTCTATCAGGCGCTGCGCATAGAGGTCAACGACGAGATGACGGCGCTGGAGCACTTTGTGCCGATGGCCGTCAAGTCGCTTGCCCAGGGCGGCATACTGGCGGTGATAACCTACCACTCCCTGGAAGACCGGATTGTGAAGAATGCCATTCGTGACGCCATTCACGATGGCCTTATGGAAAAGGTGACCTCAAAACCGGTTTTGCCGGCCGAGAGCGAGATTGAGGGCAACACGCGCGCCCGCAGCGCGAAACTGCGCGTGGCAAAAAGGACTGAAATGGAATATCGATAGCTGCTATGGGATTCGGGCAGAGAATGAAAGACTGGTTCACCGGGTTGTTCGGTGGCGAGTATATCACAAAAAAAGGTGTTGACAGACAACTTCTGTTCATCTTTTTCTGTTTTATGCTCGTGAGCCTTTATCTGGTGTGGGGTCTCTGGGTAGAGGACCGTATGGCGGCCATCAACAGGAATGAAAAGATTATTGAAGAGCTCAAGATAGAATATCACGAGAAGGATCTGAAGCTGACCGGCCTGGACCAGCGCACCCGCATAGAGAAAATGCTGGTGGGCAGCGGCAACACCAGCCTGCACGCCCCCATGGATCCTCCCAAAAGGATTGTGATAGAATGAAGCAGAACGCCATCAAAGTCGCTATTATCTACGTGATTTTCTTGCTGATAGCCGGTGCGGCTGTGGCAAGGATGGTGGATTTGCAGTTTTTTGAGAAGGACATCAAGACCGAGGAATACGGCAAAAAGACCGTCCGTGAAGACCCTATAAAGCCTATGCGCGGCAGCATCCTGGCCGCCGACGGCCGCCACCTGGCCTTCTCCACCCCGGAATATTTCATAGCCCTGGACTGCACCGTGGCCCACGACACCGTGTTCGAAGCCAACGTGCGTCCCCTGGCAGAGGCTCTGGCCAGAAACTACAAAGAGAAGAGCGCCGACGAATATGTCCGCCTGCTGCGCCAGCGCCGCGCCGAGGGCAAGGGCTACACCCGTTTGCTGCGCCAGCACGTGGGCTACGACGAAATGAAGGCCATAAGCCAGTATCCCCTGCTTAACCTGGGCCGCGCCCGCGGCGGGCTTTTGGTAGAGCAGATAGACCACCGCGAATATCCCTACGACAAACTGGCCTACCGCGCGCTGGGCTACCTCCGCAGCAGCGAAGACCGCCCCCACATCGGTGTAGAAGGCGCCCTGGATTCCACCCTCCGCGGCAAGCCGGGCGTGCGCCCGATGCGCCTGATTGACAAGGGCATCTGGATTCCCGACGCCGAGCGGCAGGAAATTCCCGCCATCAACGGCCAGGACGTGCAGATCTCCATCGACATTGATATGCAGGACATCGCCCAGAAGGCGCTGCTGCACAAGATTGAGGGCGAGGACGACCTGGAGGCCGGCACCGTGATAGTGATGGAGGTTGCCACCGGCGAAATCCGCGCTATGGTCAATATGGAAAAGGACGAGAAGGGCCGCTTCACAGAGCAGTACAACTACGCAATAGGCCGCCTGGGCGAGCCGGGCAGTGTGTTCAAACTGGCCACCCTGGTCACCGCCCTGGAAGACAAGAAAGTCACGCTGGACACCCGCCAGCCGGGCGACGTGATATGGCATTACGGCAAAACCGCCTTCGAAGACACCTATCTGCGCAACTACAGCAGCATCACCGTCCGCAAGGGCCTGGAGATATCCTCCAACAACGTGTTCCGCCGCATCGCCGGCGAGAAATACGGCCGCAATCCGCAGGATTTTGTGGACAAGATCAACAAAGAGCGCCGCATAACCTACAACTATGACTTTGACCTGCCCGGTATGGGCAAGGCCCGCGCCCGCGACCCCAAAGACAAGCTCTGGAGCCCTTCTGACCTGCCCCAGATAGGTATGGGTTATGCCGTGCAGGTGACTCCGCTGCACATTTTGAGTTTCTACAACGCCATTGCCAACGACGGCGTTATGGTAAAGCCGCACCTGTTTGTGAATCTGCAGCGCGGCGGCAACATAGAATACACCTACCCCATCGAGACCGTCGGCCGCGTCTGCTCAAAGGAGACCGCCGCGCTGGCCAAGGAGGCGCTGCGCGGAGTGGTGATTGGCGAGAACGGTACTGCCCGCAGGGCATTTGCCAACTGCAAGGTGCACGTGGCCGGCAAAACCGGCACGGCCCGTATCGCACTCCCGCGCGGCGGCTATATGGACGCCTCCGGCCGCAAGAAGCACCAGGGTTCTTTCGTGGGCTTCTTCCCTTACGAGAATCCCAAGTATTCGATTATCGTGGTGGTTTATTCCCGTCTGGCGGCAAAGAACTTCTACGGCGGCACCTGGGGCGGCCCGGTGGCGTGCGAAATCATAGACAACATCTACGCCAAGTCTCCCGAATGGAATGCGCCCGTGATATCCTCCGGCGCAATGCCGCAGATTGCCGAGATCAAAGAGGCCGGCAGCGACTCCACCGGCGTGCCCAACGTCAAGGGCATGGGCTTGCGCGACGCTATATATCTGCTTGAATCACAGGGATATAAAGTAGAATCCAAGGGCCGCGGCAAGATTGTGGATATGGATGTAGAGAACAATTGTGTAACACTTCAGCTGGCAGAAAAGCTATGAAACTGGAAGATATAGACCTCAAAAAGATAAGCGCCATAGAGACCGACTCTCGCAAATGCACCCCCGGCTGCCTGTTCGTGGCAGTGGAGGGCAATGCTGTGGACGGCCACAAGTTCATACCCAAGGCCATTGAGAGCGGCGCCCGCACCGTTGTGTATCAGAACGACGGCGCCTTTGAAAAGCAGGAGGGGATAACCTACGTCAAGGTCGAGTACAGCCGCAAGGCACTGGCCGCTCTGGCATCGGAATATTATGACAATCCATCTTCCAAGCTGAATCTGGTGGGCGTGACCGGCACCAACGGCAAGACCACCACCGCCACCCTGCTCTACCGCCTGTTTACCTCTATGGGTTATGCCTGCGGCCTGATATCCACCATAGCCAACTATGTGGGCGAGAAGCGCTATCACACAGAGCACACCACTCCCGACCCGCTGGAGCTCAACGCCCTGCTGGCCCAGATGGTGAACGAAGGCTGCGCCTACTGCTTTATGGAGGTCAGCAGCCACGCCGTGAGCCAGGACCGCATTGCCGGCCTGACCTTCAAGGGAGGCATCTTCTCCAATCTGACACACGACCATCTGGACTATCATAAAACCTTTGACAACTACCGCGACTGCAAGAAGGCCTTCTTTGACGGCCTGCCAAAAGACGCTTTTGCGCTGGTGAATATAGACGACGCCAACGGCGAGGTGATGGTGCAGAACTGCAAGGCACACATCTACCGCTATTCCTGCAAGAAGATGGCCGACTTCAAGTGCCGTCTGCTGGAAGAGACTATGGACGGTATGCAGCTGGTAATTGACGGCGTCCAGGTTTGGACCCGGTTCATAGGCGCCCACAACGCCTACAACCTGCTGGCTGTCTATTCCACGGCGATACTTCTGGGTGCCGACAAAGACGAGACCCTGACCCGCCTGAGCGCTATGAAAGCGGTGGACGGACGTCTGGAATATATCAAGGGCGGCGACAACATCACCGCCGTGGTAGACTACGCCCACACCCCCGATGCCCTGGAGAATGTGCTCAAGACCCTCAAGGCAGCCGCCTGCGGCGAATACCTGATATGCGTGTTCGGCTGCGGCGGCGACCGCGACAAGACCAAGCGTCCCGAAATGGGTCAGATTGCCGCAAAATATGCCGACCGGGTGGTGGTCACATCTGACAACCCGCGCACCGAGCAGCCAGAGGACATTATAAACGACATCAAGGCCGGTATGGACACTGCCGCCAGGGCCAAGTCGGTATTCATCACCGACCGCGCCGAGGCCATCCGCAGCGCCATACTCTTTGCCCCCGCCGGTGCGGTGATACTGGTTGCAGGCAAGGGCCACGAAGACTATCAGATAATTGGAACCGTAAAACATCACTTTGACGACAAAGAGGTTATCGCCGGAGTGTTTGACTCGATAAAGAAACAATAAGATATGCTGTACCACCTTTTCAACTGGCTTCAGTCCAATGGCGTCGACTTTGCCGGCGTCAGGCTGATGAACTACATCTCTTTCAGGGTAGTCTGCTGTGCGCTGGTGTCCATCATCACTGCGCTGTGGTCGGGCAAAGTCATAATTGCCAAACTCAAAAAGAAACAGATAGGAGAGGAAATCCGCGACCTGGGGCTGGAGGGGCAGCTCAGCAAGAAGGGCACCCCCACTATGGGCGGTATGATCATCGTCCTCTCTATCCTGGTGCCGATTCTGCTTTTCGGCGACCTGACCAACCTGAACAACATCCTGCTGATTATCGCCACTGTCTGGATGGGCTTCATTGGCTATCTTGACGACCACGCCAAGATTGTAAAGCACAACAAGGACGGCCTCTCCGGCAAAAAGAAAATTCTGGCGCAGGTCATCCTGGGCCTTGTGGTGGGTCTCACACTGTGCTTCAGCAGCCAGCTGGGCTTCCGCGTGGGCAGCAACAACGGCTACGGCGACCAGAACGAAGAGCAGGTTGCCTCTGTGGTTGTGGAAAACAACGCCAAGACCACCATTCCGTTTGTAAAGAACAACGAATTCGACTACTCCTGGCTCTCTCCCCTCAAGGGCAAGGCGGGTCAGTGGTGGACCTGGATTCTGTATATCCTGGTCATCATCTTTATTATAACCGCCTGCTCCAACGGCGCCAACCTCACCGACGGAATGGACGGACTGTCGGCCGGAGTCACGGCCATAGTGGGGGCGACGCTGGGCATACTGGCCTATCTCTCCGGCCACGTCGGCTACGCCAACTACCTGAATATTATGTATATACCGCACAGCGGAGAGATTGCGGTGTATATGGCTGCGCTGGTGGGCGCCCTGCTGGGCTTCCTCTGGTACAACTCCTTCCCTGCAAAAGTATTTATGGGAGACACCGGCAGCCTTATGCTGGGCGGCGTGATTGGAGTGTGCGCAGTGCTCATCCGCAAAGAGCTGCTGCTCCCCATCCTGTGCGGAATCTGGGTAGCAGAGAGCCTCTCTGTGATTATCCAAAGAGGATATTTTAAATACACAAAAAAGAAATACGGCGAGGGCGTGAGGGTGTTCAGAATGTCCCCCCTGCACCATCATTTCCAGAAAGAGGACCCCAAGGCCCTGATTCAGAGGCCGCGGGAGATACAGCCCGAGGCGCGCATTGTGTCCCGCTTCTGGATTGTATCAATAATCCTGGCCGTACTGGCAATAGTAACACTTAAGATCAGATAATATGCAAAGGATTGCGATTTTGGGCGGCGGCGAAAGCGGCGTAGGCGCAGCGGTACTGGCCAAGGTAAAGGGTTTTGACACATTCCTGTCGGATATGTCCACCCTGCGTGCCGACCACAAGGAAGTGTTGGAGAAATACGGCATCGAATACGAAGAGGGAGGCCACACTCCCGAGAAAATTCTGAATGCCAGCGAGATCATAAAGAGTCCCGGCATCCCCGACACCGCCCCGCTGGTGGCAAAGGCCATTGAGGCGGGCATCCCCATCATCTCCGAGATTGAGTTCGCGGGGCGCTACGACACCGCAAAAAAAATATGCATCACCGGCAGCAACGGCAAGACCACGACCACTTCACTTATATATTATATGTTGAAGAATGTCGGATTGAACGTCGGGCTGGGCGGCAACATAGGCCGCAGCTACGCATATCAGGTGGCCACCGAGCACTTTGACATCTACGTGCTGGAGCTTAGCAGCTTCCAGCTGGACAATATGTACGACTTCAAGGCCGACATCGCCATTTTGCTGAACATCACCCCCGACCATCTGGACCGCTACGGCTACGACCTGCAGAACTATGTCAACGCCAAGTTCCGCATCACCCAGAATATGGCGGCTGAGGACTGCTTCATTTTCTGCTCCGACGACGAAATCACCATCAAGAACCTCAACCAGATTGTGATCAAGGCGCAGATGCTCCCCATAAGCCAGGAGCAGGAGGTGGCCCGGGGCGCCTATACCCTGGACGGGCATATGAGGGTCAACTACGGCCACGACCCCTACGAGATGGAGATCAGCGACCTCACGCTGCAGGGACGCCACAATGTATATAACTCTATGGCTGCCGCACTCACCGGCAAGCTGATGAACATAACCAACGAGAACATCCGCAAGGCGCTGACATCGTTTATGCCGGTGGAGCACCGTATGGAGAAGGTCCTGAGCGTGGGCGGCGTGCTGTATGTAAACGACTCCAAGGCCACCAACGTAAACTCTACCTGGTATGCACTGGAGTGTATGACCACCCCCGTGGTGCTGATTCTGGGCGGCAAGGACAAGGGCAACGACTACTCTCCCCTGTTCGACCTGGTGAAGAACAAAGTGCGCGCAATAGTATGTATGGGCGTGGACAACGCCAAGATTCACGCCGCGTTTGAAGACAAGGTGGCCACCATTGTGGACACCTCCAGTGCAGAAGAGGCGGTGAAGACAGCCAGTAAGCTGGCAGTTGAAGGCGACACCGTGCTGCTGAGCCCCTGCTGCGCAAGTTTTGACTTGTTCAAGAGCTACGAAGACCGCGGCCGCCAGTTTAAAGAGGCAGTAAGAAACCTGTAGGCAATGGCAAAGATAAGACTCAGAGGAGACCGTGTGATATGGTTCATAGTGGCCATATTTGCGATGATATCCATCATCGCCGTCTTCTCCGTGGGCTCTTTCCTGACCAAGAACAACCCCGAAATAATGAGCAAGACCGACATCTGGCTGGAGCAGTTCGGCAGTGTGGCGCTGGGTTTTGCGGCGTTGTTCCTGTGTTATGCCTTCAACTATAATTTCTACCGGAAGATTGCGCCGTATGTGTTCGGCATCTCCGTGCTGATGCTGGTGATGCTGTTCGTGCCCGGCCTTCAGGACGAGCGCAACGGCGCCGTGCGTGGACTCAAGCTTATGGGTCACACCATTCAGGTGTTCGAGTTCGTAAAGGTGGGCCTCGTGTTGTTTATCAGCTGGGGCATAGAGAAATACAGCAAGGACATCCGCACCTTCAAGGGGTTTGCCCTGAGGCTTCTGGTGTGGGTAATTGGCGTGTGCGCCATCATTATGGTGAACAGTTTCTCCAGCGCCCTGCTGCTGGGCGTGGTGAGTATGATGGTGTTCTATTTTATGGATGTCAAATTCAAGTATCTGGCCATCACCGCCGCGGGAGCCGTGGCGCTGATTGTGCTGGTATTCGGCATCTACCACGCCGCGCTGGCCATCAGCCCCAAGGCGGCCGAGGCAAAAATCTTTAACCGTATAAAGACGGCGGAAAACCGCGTCAAGAACTTTGCAAGCAACGACAAGGATTCCACCGCCGACCTGACCAAACTCACACGGGAACAGCTGGAACAGATAGACCGCGACGAGCGCCAGAGCGAAAGTGCAAAAATCGCCATCAAAGAGGGCGGCATATTTGGCAAAGGCGTGGGCAACGGCACCGCCCGCTATAGCCTCTCTATGGCATTCTCTGACTTTATCTTTGCGGCTATTGTAGAAGAAACGGGACTTATAGGCGGCATTGTGATAGTGCTGCTGTACCTGATATTCCTGTTCCGGTGCATCCGGCTGTCGTTCAAGTGCCCCGACGCCTTTTCGCAGGCGCTGGTGCTGGGCCTTGCATTTTTGATTACCACCCAGGCGTTCCTCCACATACTGGTGAATGTGCGCCTGATACCCATAACGGGGCATACCCTGCCCCTTATCAGCCACGGCGGCACCGCATATCTGGTGCTCAGCGCCGCCTTTGGCATTATTCTCTCTGTGAGCCGCACCGTGAGCAAGATGGAAGAGGAGAGGCTGGCAGCAGAGGCCGCAGCTGCGGCAGAAAATCAGGACGGGTCCCAGACGGCCGTCACAGAGACAAAAGAAACTGAACAACAGGCAATATGAGAAGATTCATAATAAGCGGAGGCGGCACCGGCGGCCACATTTTCCCGGCGATTTCCATTGCAGACGCCCTTAGGGCAGAGGATCCCGAATGCGAGATACTGTTTGTAGGGGCCAAGGGCAAAATGGAGATGGAGCGCGTGCCCAAGGCGGGCTACAAGATTATAGGCCTTCCCGTGGCGGGCCTGCAGCGCAAGCTCTCGCTTAAGAATCTGGTGCTTCCGTTCAAGGTTCTGGCCAGCCTTGTCAAGGCCCGCAGCATACTGCGCAACTTCAAGCCCGACGTGGCTGTGGGAGTCGGCGGCTATGCCAGCGCCCCCCTTCTGATGGCGGCTTCCAAGATGGGCATCCCCTGCCTGATTCAAGAGCAGAACTCCTACGCCGGCCTCACCAACCGCAAACTCGCCGCCCACGTGCAGAAGATTTGCGTGGCCTACGACGGTATGGAGCGGTTTTTCCCGGCAGAAAAAATAATCTTTACCGGCAACCCGCTGCGCGACGACATAAACCCGCCCACAGAGGCTCAGCGTCGCGAAGGCTATGAATATTACGGCCTGGATTCCAAAAAGAAAACCCTCTTTGTGGTGGGCGGCAGCCTTGGGGCCCGCACCCTTAACGAGAGTGTCCAGAAATGGATTGTAGACAAGAGCGCCGAGGCTCCCTTCCAGATACTCTGGCAGAGCGGCAAATATTATAAAGACGAGGTGGATGCTTTCCTTAAAGAGCATCCGGCAGCCAATGTCAAGAACCTGACCTTCATAGACCGTATGGACCTGGCCTATGCGGTGGCCGACGTGATTGTTTCACGCGCCGGCGCCGGCACCATCTCCGAGCTGTGCGTAGAGGGCAAGGCGACCATATTTGTGCCGAGTCCCATTGTGGCCGAAGACCACCAGCGGCACAACGCGATGGCTCTGGTGGACAAGGGCGCCGCTATGATGGTGCTGGACGCCGAAGCCCGTGAGAAACTGATGGATACCGCCGAGGCGCTGCTGGCCGACCACGACAAGATTGCCTCTATGGAGCGCGAGATACTCAAGCTGGGCAAGAAGAGAGCCGCTAAAGACATTGCGGACGAGGTTTTGAAACTTTGCAAATAGGCATTATGTACGACAATTATTATTTCATAGGTATAGGCGGCATAGGGATGAGTGCCCTGGCCCGCTATTTCAAGCATATCGGCAAAAACGTGTCTGGCTACGACCGCACCCCGTCGCGCCTCACCGCAGAGCTGGAGAGCGAAGGGATACAGATCCACTACGAAGACCGTCCCGACCTGGTCCCGATTAACGTGGCCAAGACATTTGTGATATACACCCCCGCCATCCCCGCCGACCTGGGCGAGATGCAGTATGTGCAGGAGAAGGGCTACAGTATGTGCAAGCGCTCCCGCGCGCTGGGCGAGATTGCCAGCGACAAGGATTGCCTGGCAATAAGCGGTACCCACGGAAAAACCACCACCTCCACCCTTCTGGCACATATCTTTGCCTCCGGCACAGAAGACGGCTGCACCGCTTTTCTGGGCGGCATCTCCAAGAACTACCACAACAACCTGCTGCTTAGCCGCGGCAACGTGCTGGTGGCAGAGGCGGACGAGTTTGACCGCTCTTTCCTGCAGCTGCACCCCAAGATTGCGGTTGTGACATCCATAGACGCCGACCATCTGGACATCTACGGCACCCACGAAGAGGTCAAGGAGGCCTTCCGCCTATTTGCCGGACAGGTTGCCGCCGACGGCTACGTGATTGCAAAGCTTTGCGCCGACCTCCACACAGAAGGCATCAAGGCCAAGATTCTGCGCTACAGCTACGACAAGCCGTGCGACTTCTACGCCTCCGACATAAAGCCCCTGGAAGGGGGATATTTCTCCTTTACCCTGAACCATCCCGGCGGCAAGCTCACCGACTGCACCGTGGGCGTTCCGGGTTGGGTCAATGTAGAGAATGCCGTGGCCGCAGGGTCGGTGGCGCTGCTCTACGGCGTGGATCCTGAGAAGATCAGGGAGGCGCTGACCAGCTTCCGCGGCGTGGAACGCCGGTTTGACATCCACGTAAACACCCCCAAAGTGGCATATATAGACGATTATGCCCACCATCCGCGCGAGATTGCATCTGCCATAAGTTCTATGCGCGAGATATTTGCCGGAAGGCGGCTGTGCGGCATTTTCCAGCCCCACCTCTATACCCGCACCCGCGATTTCGCCGACGAATTCGCCCAGGCGCTCAGCGGCCTGGACAGCCTGATAATGCTCCCCATCTACCCTGCCCGCGAACTCCCTATAGAGGGCGTCAATTCGCAGATGATTCTGGACAAGGTCACCCTCAAAGACAAGATGCTGGTAGAGAAGGATGCCCTTATGGACACTATTAAAAATAAAGATATAGACTGCCTGGTGACCTTTGGCGCCGGCGACATAGACCGTTTCATACCCAAGATAGAAGAATACCTCAAAACCCTGTAGCAGATGTTCCGCAAGATACTTGTCATAGTAGGTTTCGTGGTTGTATGCGCCCTGTTCAGCGGATACTTCTACTGCGCCGACCGCTACGCACGCCAGCAGACCGCCGGGGTGCGCTGCGACAAGATCGATGTAGTCATCACCAACAGCAACGCACAGGACTTCATATCCAAAGAAGAGGTCACCGAAATGGTCCGTTCGGCCGCCATAGGCAAAAAGATGGATGAGATAAACATCCACGGCCTGGAGCAGCGGCTGTGCGCCTCCAGCGCCATCTGCAAGGCAGAAGCCTACCTCAGGATGCCCTCCACCCTGAGTCTGGAGGTGACCCAGCGCAATCCGGTGGCCCGCTTCCAGACGGCATCCGGCGGCTTCTACTGCGACAGCAGTGGCTTTATCCTCCCCCTGCTGGGCAAGGTGACCCTGGACCTGCCGGTGGTGAGCGGCAAGCTGATGTTTGACCTGCCCGCCAGAATGAGCGGCTACCCCACCCGCGGCCGCGACTATCTGGAAAGTATGCTCCGCCTCACCGAGACCATCCGCAACAATTCTTACTGGAGCCGCGAGATAGAGCAGATATGGGTAGAAGAGAACTCCGACGTGGTGCTGTATACCCGCAGCGGCGACGAAAAATTCATATTCGGGTCGCTTAACGACATAGACGACAAGCTGACCAAGATGGCGGGCTACTACCGCACCATCAAGCCCAAGGCCAAGGCCGAAGGCAAGACCTACAAGACTGTAAATCTCAAATATAAAGATCAAATTATTTGCAAATAAATATGAACGATTACTTAGTAGCAGTTGAACTGTGCACCTCCAAGGTCGCAATGGCCATTGCCGAGACAACGGCCAGCGGCATCAAGGTGATTCACCACAAGGTCGTGCCCGTGAGCAAGGGTATGTCCCGCGGCGACGTGCAGAACTCCCAGCGCATAATAGAGGCCCTGGGGCGTTGCAAGCGCGAGATAGAATCGGAGTTTGGGGAGAGTGTGGAAGAGGTGATTCTCTGCGCCGGCAGCCAGGGACTCCGCACCGTGGACTTCACCCTCAAGGCAAAGCGCTCCGGCGGCGACTACATCAATGCCGACGAGATTGAGCGCTGGCGCACCGCCGCCCTCAATGCCGAAACAATGGCCGGCGAAATGGTGCTGGATGCCATCCCCCAGTCGTATGACATAGACGACAGTATGGGCAATCCGCCCGACGCCGTGGAGGGTATGCCCGGCCGGTATGTCGAGGCCAAGTACAGGCTGATTCTGGGCAAGGTCGCAGCCGACCGCAACAAACGCGACGTGGTGGAAAAGTGCGGGATGAAGGTTGTCCGCACCGTTCTGAGCCCTATCGGCAGCGCCATCGCCACCCTCAATGAAAACGAGTGGGAAAACGGCGCCGCCCTGCTGGACATCGGAGCCGGCACCACCGACGTGGTGGTGGTAAAGGACCGCATCGTGCGCGCCGTGGGCGTGATTCCGTTTGCCGGCAACACCATCACCAGCGACATCCGCTTCCACACCTGCCTGACCACCGACATCGCCGAAATAATCAAGATGAAATACGGCACCTGCCTGGACGAGGGGCTGTCGGAGAACAAGAAGCTTGTGATACAGGGTGTGGGCCAGGGCGAGACCAAAGATGTCCCCCTGGACTTCCTGGAGCAGATTGTAGAGGCCCGCGCCAGCGAGATTCTGGAAGCCGCCTACTACATAATTGAGAAATCGGGCTATCTGAACAAGATTCCCACCGGACTGGTTATTACCGGCGGCACGGCCTATCTGGAGCACATCAAAGAGCTTGCAAGGGCCATCACCGGAATGCGCGTCCGCCTGGCAAACGCCCAGGGCAACATAAGCGAATCTTCTAAGATCAGCTGCTTTGACACCAACTCCAGCTCTATCGTGGGCGCGCTGATAGACAGCTTCAACCACGAGAGCGAGATTGACGGCTGGCGGGTGGGCAGCACCATCAAAGCCGCCCCGGTAAAAGAGAATGACATATTTGCAGGGCAGAACATTACCAAGCTGAGCCGCCGCGAGAAAGCGCGTCTTGAAAAAGAAGAGAAGCGCCGCATCAAACAGCAGCAGGCAGAGGCCAAGGCCGCCCAGAAAGAGGCCGAGCGCAAGGCCAAGCTGGCCGCAGAACTCGCAGAGGAAGAGGAAGAAGAGGAGGAAGAGGAAGTTGAGGAGCCCGAACCTCCGCGCGAGCCAAGCAAGGTAGAGAAACGCCTCACCGGCTTTATCCGTGATTTATTTGACACATCAGGCAATTAGTGATATGAAAAAGCAATACGAAGATATAATTCCCGACGACTGGATTGAGAAGGGTAATATTATCAAGGTCATTGGCGTAGGCGGCGGCGGAACCAATGCCGTGAGCTATATGTACGAGCAGCGGATGGAGCACATCGATTATGTGGTGTGCAACACCGACTTCCAGCACCTGAGCACCAGCCCGGTGCCGCAGAAACTGCAGCTGGGCGGCGTCATTACCAAAGGTCTGGGCGCCGGCACCGACTACCTGGTGGGCAAGAAAGCTGCCACCGAGTCCATTGACGACATCAACAATATCCTCACCGGCACCAATGAGATGGTGTTTGTGACCTGCGGTATGGGCGGCGGCACCGGCACCGGCGCAGCCCCCGTGATTGCCGAGGCGGCCAAATCCAAGGGCCTGCTCACAGTGGCCGTGGTCACCATCCCCTTCCGCGACGAGGGCCCCGACGCTATGTACCGCGCCACCGAGGGTATCCGCGAACTTAGCCGCCACGTGGATTCGCTGCTTATCATTGATAACCAGCGGCTCTACGACGTATATCCCGACCTCAAATTCTTCGACGCCCTGAACAAGGCCAACGAAGTGCTGGCCACGGCCGTGAAGAGCATCACCGACATAATCACCTGCCGCGGCGTCATCAACGTCGACTTTGCCGACGTAAGGCGCATTATGAAAGACAGCGGTATGGCGTTTATGGGTATCGGCGTGGGAGACGGCACCAACCGCGCCCACGATGCCGTGGAGGCAGCCCTGACATCGCCTCTGATGAGCAACTGCGACATCACCAAGGCCAACAAGGCGCTGGTGAACATCACCGCCAGCGAGCTGCGCGTAGAAGAGAAGCAGCAGATTATGGACTATGTGAACAGCGCCACCGGCGGCGCCAGCAACTTCAAGTGCGGCGTGGTGCGCGACGACTCTCTGGGCGAGATGATCAGCGTGACCATCGTGGCCACCGGCTACGAGATGACCGACCTGCCGCAGGTGGACATAGACCAGATAAACCGCGACAAGATTATCACCGTAAATATCAACGACGAAGATCTGACTTACGTCCGCCACGGCCTGCCCATCAACACCGGCGACCTGGTTTCGGTGACCAAGAAAGACCGCTATGCGGGCAAACCGGCGCTTATTGTGGACAATTCAGAAGATTTGCAGCAGAAAGAGAGCGAGACCGCTTTTGACCGCCGCGACCGTATGCTCCGCAAGCAGCGCAAAGAACAGATAATGCAGAACTTTGAAAAACAGGCAGAACAATAATGGCAAAGATTGGAATGGCCTGCGACCACGCAGGTTACGAGCTTAAAGAATATCTAAAGAAGATTCTTGTGAAACGGGGCAACGAGGTGGTGGACTTTGGCACCAACTCCCCCGAGAGTATGGACTATCCCGACACCGCCCACCCCCTGGCAGAGGCCCTGGAGGCAGGAAAGGTAGATTTCGGAGTGTCTATGTGCGGCAGCGGCAACGGCATCACAATGACCCTGAACAAACACCAGAAGGTGCGCGCCGCGCTCTGCTGGAAGCCCGAGATCGCGGCTCTGGCCAAGCAGCACAACAACGCCAACATCCTCTCTATGCCGGCCCGCTTCATAAGCCGCAAGATGGCTGTCAGGATTCTGGATGCCTATCTGGACGCTAAGTTCGAGGGCGGCCGCCACCAGCGCAGGATAGAGAAAATCCCCTGCAAATAGCCTGTGATAGGTGCCGTCATAGCAGACCGCAATTTTGCCTGGCCGCTGTCGGGCAATCTCGAAGACTACCCTGACGGCCTCATTTTCCCGCTGGACAAGCCCTACCGCTGGACCAGCGCCGACGCCGTGCGCAAGGTCAAATTCTGGCTCCAGCGGCACTTCCACTGCCGCAAGATCAAGGTCGGGCACGCCGGCACCCTGGACCCGCTGGCCACCGGCCTGCTGATTATCTGCGCCGGAAGGGCCACCAAACTGGTGGACACGCTGCAGGCCCACACAAAAGAATATGTGGCCGACATTGAGTTTGGCGCAACCACCCCCAGCTACGACCTGGAAAAGGAGATTGACAACCTTTATCTTTACGAACACATCACAAAACAAATACTAGAGGATGCCCTTGAGGGCTTTATAGGCCCTCAGGAGCAGGTTCCTCCCATCTTTTCCGCCAAGATGGTGGGCGGCACCCGCGCCTACGAATATGCCCGCGCCGGCGAAGCCGTGGAGCTGAAATCGTCTCTGATCACCATAGAAAAGGCCCATCTTGACGACTTCAAGACCGGCACCAGCGGCCGGCCGGTGGCCACCGTGACGCTGCGCTGCAGCAAGGGGACCTATATCCGCTCTTTTGCGCGGGACCTGGGTCTGGCGGTGGGAAGCGGAGCACATCTGACCGCCCTCAGACGCACCCTAAGCGGTGATTTTGAAATAAATAACGCAATTGATTTGGATTTTTTGGTTTCAT
>JAEETP010000013.1 GCA_016290415.1 Bacteroidales bacterium | reverse complement strand
ACCCTCCTTAAAGCCTTTCGGTGACATTCATCCCCCGCCGGGAGCTGTCGTGTCGCCACGTTAGCCCCAGCGCTTTCGCGGGGCAAGACATAAAATGTGGCAGATTATCTTGCAGAATCAAACATAGTTTATACCTTTGCAATGGAATCGTCGCAGGGAATTCGTTTCGAAGGGATGACAACCCTCTCAAGGCAACTTGATTCGAGCCCTTAAGGTAGCGTCCCAGGCTACCTTTTTTTGTGTGCCTGTCCGATTGTAGAAAGTATTTCTGACTTCGAAAACACAACATCCTTTCCCGAACATACTTTATTCTCAATTTGGGAGAAATTGAGATTTATTCCTCCAGGAGTAAGATCATGGCTACTATATTGCAGCAATAATAGTTTTGCTGTATCACATTTTTGTGCTATATTTGTAACAAAAATGATATGAAAGCTCTTGCAATAATAGAAAAGGACGGCGACGGGTACTCAGTTTTTACCGAGAACCTCAAGACTGTTTTACACGGCAGCGGAAGCAGTGTAGATGAGGCTAAAGAAGAGATGATGGCCGGCTACAACGATCTTCTGGAGTTCTACCGTGACAGCCATCAGGAATTACCGGCAGAGCTAAAGGATCTCACTTTTACATACAAGTACGACATCTCTGCGCTATTCAATGCCTTTGACTTTATCAATGTTTCAAAGTTCGCCGAAAAGATAGGCATCTCCCCCAGCCTTATGCGCCACTACAAAAGTGGCGACACATACATCTCGGATACGCAAGCGAAGAAGATAGAAAGCGGCCTTCACCAGCTCGCTCACGACCTGCTGCTAGTCTCAATCATTTAACTGCCCTGCCCGCTCGGTGCAGATGCCTTAGCTTGCAATATTATATATATTACGTCAATCAAATAGATCAATACGGTTTCTTTACACTGATCACGGTCTCTCCTAGAACAGTTTCAATCACTGATATTGTCCGAATTGTGAAGTTATGGGTGCCGCTCATCCATCTTGATATCTCTGCCTCTTTTTTGCCAATCATACGGGCAAATTCTGCTTGTGATAAGCCTTTTTTAACTAAAATTGAACGAATTCTGGCGGCAATATCAAACGAATAGCCAACCTCTTTTTTAATTTCTGGAGAAACGGCAGAGACGGCTTCTTTAAAATCAGGATGAATGTATTTAATGGATGCCATAACTAATCTATATCGACAACAATTTGTTCCAATTCTTCATTCAAATTAATGCCGTTCTTCTCTAATTCGACTAATTTTTCATCCACAGCCTGAAGAAGCGAAACAACACTTGCCAAATTGTCGTCTTGTTCATATGTTCGGGACAGTTTAAGTCCTCCACCTCCTACAATAATCAGGCTTTCAGAGACTCGTAGACAAAATAATCTCAAGGATCCATGCTCTGAAACATTTCTCCTGGAAATCAACAGTGGTATAGCACATACCCTGTCTTTCATCTTCCCTTCGACCCTAAAGTAATTCTCTAAAGCACCGTTACTTGCTATTTTATCGATAGCAGCTATTATTCTGTCAAGGTCATCTTTCAAATACTTATCCTTTGTGTCCTTGAACAGGATGAAAAATTTATGGAACTCCGTTTCATCTTCTCCATTTAATCTGATAGTAAAGATGTCGGTGGTTTCCGTCAACAATAAAGGAACGAACTCTACTCTCCTAGTCATACGTCACAAATAAATTAATACAAAGATACAATTATTTTCTTAACATAAAAGTTAAGATGACGGTTATAAATAATTCTGTGCAAAGGTACCCATCCGCTCGTCACAGAACGAACGTTTTTCTCAAATTCTCCCATATTGAGAGCCTAAAACAGAAATAGTTTTTCCAGAAACGGGAAGGACGATATCCGCTCGGTGCAGATGCCTCCGCTTGCAATGCTTTCCGGGCAAAAATCTGCCCCGGAAAGCATTCAAGCTACGGACTATATCTGCACCTTCGCTCTCTCATCACCGGGCCCGCAAAAGCGCCCCTCTCCCACTTAGTGAAGGTAAACCCTTAAAGCAGCGCGACCGGCACCCTCCTTAAAGCCTTTCGGTGACATTCATCCCCCGCTGGGAGCTCCCGTGTCGCCACGTTAGCCCCAGCGCTTTCGCGGGACAAGACATAAAATGTGGCAGATTATCTTGCAGAATCAAACATAGTTTATACCTTTGCAATGGAATCGTCACGGGGATTTCGGAAAGGGTTGACAACCCTCTTAACATTTGTTAATACGAGCCCCATCTAAAGTCGCGGCCTGGGCGGCTTTTATTTTTTTATCATTCTAACTCCAGGAACTGTGACACAATACTGGATATAGTCCCCTGTATTTTTCTGCTTACCAACTGTTAGTTTGATGTTACCTAGTTTCAGGATAATTATCTCGGAGAACATCTTCTGATTCTTATCTTCTTGTTTCTTGGGCTTTTTCTCAATGACCTTGGCTGATGTCAATAATTCGTTTAGCTTAAACACAGCAAGCGTTGACTCAAATGTACCAGATGCATGCCCGAGCGTTTCATTGATCGACTGGAACTTCACATAGATATACGCTTTCAGCGATTTATTCCACACCCGCTTCTCCGGATGAGCAGATATCCACTGAGCATAAAAGTCTTTGATGATTTGTCTCCGGGCCTTGATATCCTCCCGGGTGTTTCCCTGCGGTATCTCCATAGCACACATATTTTCCCCAAATCTAGCACGATACCCCATCACAAGCAAGACGTTGCGTCTACTTGTTGAAAACTATTTCTGTTTTTGAAAACGTATGGAAGATTTCACGATGGATTGCCAGCCCGCTCGGTGCAGATGCCTCCGCTTGCAATGCTTTCCGGGCAAAAATCTGCCCCGTTGGTCCTTATCGAGCACTAACAAAAAAGGCATTCCAGTTGGGGCTGAAATGCCTTTAGTGAAGTTGACTCTAAAGCAACACTAGAAGTACTGCAAAGTTATAGAATAATCAATTTCCTCCAAACTTATTTGGCCATACAGAAATGGCTTTTCCGGAAACGGAAATGATGACTACCTTGCAGTGAATGTATACGTTATCGTTCCAGTTGACTTATTTGGAGCTTCCGGGTTATACCCAAAGCTGGTTTTCAAAGCAGCTTCCTTACAAGCATCGATAACATCCTCGTCTGCAATGGTCGTAGAACCATTAACCGAAACAGCACTCACAATGCCGACCCTATCCATTGTAACATTTATCACTACCACACCCGTCGGCCCAGTGGAAACCTTTGGCAAATAAGTCGTGCCTAAAACATACCTATTCTCCACCTTAGCCTTGGCTGACACAGCAACCCTTCCGACGACACTCGATGACGGAACTGCGGCCTGACTGGCTTTCGGCTTTTGCACCACCGACGATGCCACCCTTGCCGGCGCAGGCTTCTGAATGTGATTCTGCATCTGAAGCGAATCGATTCGTCCATATAGCTGATTCACCGTCTCACCCAGCGAAGCCACTTCTTCCTTTAGCTTCTCTGTGTGGTAAACATTTAATCCAAGTATTCCAGCAAAAATAATTGCTATGAGCGTAGGAAAGAAACTACCATTACTACCATTATTCTCGTTCATACTGTCCACGTTGTTACTTTTTATCGGTTTGTTCTTAAAAACCCTATAGTATCAGAAGTTATCCTCAATATATTTCAGCAACTCGGCGTAAGCCGAGAGAGAAAGATTTAATACTCCCTGAACAGGGCCATTCATTCCATGCTGCAAAAGATCTTCGTAACCAAGTTTATCTGACTCTGTTTCTTCAACAAGAGAGAATAATGCCATTCTATTATGTTGCTTCATTCTGTCAAAGTCAGCTGAATTAAAGTAGAATTCCCTCTCTTTCTCCATTTCATCGGAGAAAGCCAAGTCACTCTGTTCAACAATAACTTTGTAACGAATTGAACTGATAGGTGCTGTAGAATAGACATAAACAGTATCACCTTTAAGAAAATTATAGTTCTGGCGCCAATATATACAGCCATATTTTTTAAAGCAGCCATCGTGATCGAAATAATTACCGTTGGCAGGAAGCAACCATATTCGAGGCTCCTTACGCACAACTCTTTCTATATGTGAAATATCACGGACAACCTCTTCTTTCTTTGGCTGAAGACCAAATGAAAGATCATCTTCATCAATTCCATATAGACGGAAAAGATTCTTAAGGATTGCCATCTTGTTCCAGGTGCTACTGCTCGTCGGACAATAATAAAGACCTTCGGCCAGTTTGCGGTAGTTCTTGGATACTGCGCTGGTAGCGAACCAGACGTTGTTGCCAGCTGCTTCTTGATACAGAATGGCCGGATTCATCACATATAACTTGTTCACGACCTCCCACATCATCTCGGCCCAACTTGCAACTTCTTGACGTTCCTCTCTAAAAATAAAGTACTGGATATCTCTATACGTAGCAACGCCATTGTCTTCAGAAAGGAACACTATATCGTCTTCCTTCTGCTCGGGCACAAAGGCAGTAATTGGATACGTCCAGATTTCAAGTGCCATCTCGGACAGCTTAGCCTTGCGTTTGTTCAGCTCTTCCTCATCCCATTTATCAAACTGGGCGACAAAGTGGTTCAGACGTATGCCGCTATCAACAAAACCATTCTTCATGGTCTTCTTCTCCTGGAAGGTCCTGTTGCTATAATTGGAGTTATAGCCAGTTAACGTCAGGTTGGAGATGGTGTGCAACCAGCGTTCCTGGATTGCTTCCCAGTCCTCGCCAAGCGCTTGTTTCCACGCTGTAGTCAAGGTCTGAGGCATAATGTGCTCGATGGTGAGAATGCCCTTCTCGATATTACCCACGACATCATTCTTCTCCTTACTGGAGCCGTTCTCAAGACGCTCGAAGATGTACTCCTTATTCTTGCCCCGCATAGAATAAATGTTCTTGGTAGTAAAGCCACTGATAAACTCCTCGTCCTTCGGGAAAGCGCTTGAAAGCCTTCGGCTCTCCAGAAGGTATATCATCACGGAGGAGTATGAATCAGTCTCTCGCTTGTTCTTAATAACGGAATTGTGCAACGTTGCAAAAATCTTGTTGAGAGCGCTGGTTGGCAAGTCGCACATTAAACGGCGGAAAATGAAGGTTTCTACACAGGAAAAAACATTGTAGATTTCCTTTCCATCCATACTGGTTTCCTTCGCATAAGCGACGAATGCCATCAGGAAAGGATAAGCAACGGTCATATCCAGAAGATCCAGTCGTTTCGCCACTTCATTGGCACCCTCGTCTCCTACATTGAATGTCACCACATCTTGATAGGCGGCAGCATAGACAAGCATATCCTGCAGGACGCTTTCAATGTTACTCTGCGATTTTGTATAGGCCTTAAATGCCGGATAGATACCCTTCAATGTAGGAATGATGCCTTGTTTAATGGTCAAGTAGTTACGCACGAAACTATCAAGTTCATCGCGGCTGCATCTCTCAATCTTGTTCCAATACTTATCGTAGTAATTCTCCTGCACTGCAGGTTCCAGATTCATAAGCACAAAGTTCCTGATCTTGTCGGACTCCGTCAGGTCGAGGCCAGTGGAGTTCAAACTTTCAAAAATGAGCTGGGGATTATCGCCGTGCTCCGGCTCAAGTTCAATATCAATGATTTCTAGGTTGTTGACGGCAAGAAACAATTCATCGACTGTAAGTTCCTTATATGTGACGATGCGATCGTAGAAATACCGATAGTTAATCGTGACTTTGGATTCGGGGATGTATTCTGATTCATCCTTGTAGATGAGCCGGTCAAAGGCGACGCAATCATCGCGGAACGGCTTCAGGCGAACCTTGCGCTCCGTCTTGTCATACTTGTCGACCAGGTAGTCCTCGATGCGCAGCGCAAGCGTATCATCATCGGTTTTCATGGTGCCGCTTTTCAGCGCATTGAGAATGGCGATGAGTATGAGCGATACTGTGGTGATACGCTGCTGGCCGTCAATCAGGACAACCTCATCCCTGCTGTGGGCATATGATACAATGCTTCCGAAGAAGTGCGTCTCTTTCCCTTCTTTTATGACACTGACCAGGTCATCGAACAGCTGCTTGCAGTTCTCCTTTTTCCAGTCGTAGTTCCTTTGATATACAGGTATGATGAAGCGCTTTTGCGATCCATCAAGGAATTTCATCAAGTAAGAGGCTCTTCCTTTCATATTTAAGCAGACTATATGTTAACAAAGATAAACAACTTTATGATTAACAGATAATCACTAGCAGGATTATACGCGCTAAAATGACATCTCAATCCGCACCAAATTGTCGCCGTCATCTTTTCCTTCATCAGATTCCTAAATTCAGCAGTAGGGGGTAAAGCCGCACTCGCCTGCTCCCTGTTTGGGGTTTTATCTTTAAGACCAAAGAGGGCAACGAGGTGGTCAATTTGAAGCGGAATTTCACATTAGCAATGATCATCAAACACATCTCCTCCAGTCCACTCTTGACCCATTGCGAGAGTAAAGCGTTTCCTTCCTCCATCTTCTTTGAAAAAAGAGCAAAGACTCTCGTGGACAAATGCATCATTTTTAATGAAAATCTTACAAAGTGCAAACTGTTTGATGGGACTTGGCAAAGTCGTTAATACGTAAAGAGTCTCTTTATCTGGGTTATAACCCGCTTCTACGACCATACTTTCTCCATATTCATTTCGCGAAAAAACGCTATCTTTAGATAAATTCATAAGGTAGTTCGACAATGATACATCTTCTCCCGCCTTTGGGCACAATAAAAACTCAGTCGAGGTCTTCCAGTTCAATTGTTTTGCGCCAGGGGTTAAAGAATCTTTTAGCCCATAGTCTAATTCCATCCGTCTTTCATAATCATTCTGACGTATGGAAGCCACATCGTATTTAAGGTGTTCAAACCCGTTCCATCGCATTGCTTCTTGGACCTCTCGTTCTTCTTCAGGAGATGGTGTGTAGCTCGTTTCTGTATCTGAATAAACCCACTCACCTATTTCGAATCTGTTACCTTTTGATTTACGATCTTCTATAGGCTTTGCCGCCCATTCCGCCCATCGCTTCAAAGTAAACGCAGCCTCTTCTTTCGTTACAGTTCTCATCCAGGTATAGTTCCGATTCTCAGATTCATGGCCAGACAACAACTTAGGATTTGACAGAAAGTTCTCTATGCTACCACATATCAGTTCTATTTTTGCCCTTGTGATAGGATTGAGGAGAATGTTTTCGAGCTTGGTCACCCACCGCAGATTCTCTGGGCGATTATTACAGCGATTAGTATCTATATGGTCAACCACCATTCCTGGCCGAGGCTCGGGCCCGTGGAATGCAGTACATACTACTTGATGGACACGAATAATACTGGAAAGCAACATATATCCAGTCTTCGGGTCTTTGCGCCCAAAGGTCCATACGTTGTCATACTTACAAAAACGTGCTCCTTCCTTAGGTAGCCTCATTATAGCGCCATTATCCCGGACTAGATACTGACGCCCCTTGTATTCGCACTGCTTTTCGCAGTCGAATACATCAATAAGATTATTTGATTCCATTAGACTACCTGTTTTTGTCGTTCGAAATCAAATCAAGGTGCGCATCCAGAACAACACAAATCCGAGACAGAATATCAATACCTGTTGAATACTTTCCTTGCTCGATACGGGATAAATTTGCTGCGTCTATTCCGGTAAGAAGAGCCAGGTCACGAGCCTCCATTCTTTTCTTTTCACGTAGCTCGCGAATACGCTGACCAATCCGAACACGCTCGGGCATTCGATTACCATAGTCCATTCCCAATGCAGGAACTGCATTGCGTAGAAAGTCAGACGTAATCCTGTTTACCATCTGCTCCTTGTCGTCAGAAAAGTTGCGGTCAAAGATGAATTCAATTAAATGAAGCACATACGCTTTGTACTCATCGCTACTGTACTTAGCTACATCAGATGTGATATTGAACAGTTCTCCATCTTTCGTTTGCACCTCTACAGTATGATCATCAAGGATCTGGGCACGAGAATAAGTCTCGTAAGACAAAAATTTCTTAAGGTTTTTATCCATAGTTTAATCAAACGTTTTTACCGTGGTGTCCCCACTTTAAATTAAACGACAGACAAATGTAGTATAATTATTCTTAATTGGCAAATAAACCAATCGGGCATGCCGAACTTACATCTCTTGAATTATCATTGGTAATAATTCTTCATCGGCAGGCAGCCATTTTACGCTATAAAACTCACCTATTGAGAGCCATCGAGCAGCTTCATGCTCATTTAAATGAAGGGCATCAGATGCAAGTGTGCATATATAGCAATGCATCGTAAGGTGAAAATTCGGGTAGTCAAATTCGACTGTATGCAGAAATTTTTCTATTCTAATTTCCGTGGAAAGTTCTTCTTCTATTTCCCGAGTGAGTGCTTGTTCTGGGGTCTCTCCTACTTCCATCTTCCCTCCTGGGAATTCCCACCAGTCTTTGAAATCACCATATCCCCGCTGAGTGGCAAATATCTTATCTTCTTTTCTGATTATGGCCGCTACGACCTCTATGGTTTTCATAATGATTGTTCTGTTATATACTCGTAAAGATTGTTCTCGACCGGAGTATCGAGTTTATACCCAATTTCTACAGCTGTAACATCCTCCGTATCATTCATCACAAATGGATGCAGATGGCCATTGTGACGGATAGTACCCAAGAAATAAAATTCCTTGGATGTCTGATCATCCTTATTCTTCCTAACGAAGAGCGGCATTAAGATGCCACGTTCTTCGCTATGAATAGCATTCTGGACATCTTCAGAATCTACAGTACGTCGGCTTTTGGAAATAGCTGTTAACGAAGAAGGATCTGTAAATCTGTCTTCATACTTGGTGGTAGCTGTAATACCCTCGTCTTTCTCATAGTTAATAAAGATAGGGTAAGTCTTTGAGTAAGAGTCATATTTATAGCCACCAATATTTAGAGAGACTTCCTCTTTCTTCCAGTTTAAAAGCCAACAAACTTCGGCGTACGTATACTTCTTGTATAGATTAAACAGAGTCCCAGCGTACAAATGGGAATAATCACGATTATGTCTGTAGATGCCGAATTCCAGCAACTCACGGACTGCATCATGGAATGCCTCATTCTTCAACGCTTTTTTGAAAACATCAGAAAGGGAGAAAACGCCATGGCTCTCTTTTGCCAATGCAATATGGAATCTCTCACCGCGGAAAAAAATCCCACTTAATACAGAAACAACACTTGCTCGTGTTTTTTCATCCAGCGTCACCCCATAACGATTGGCCAAAAGGGGCTCCCACAAATCAGCTAAATCTGGCTCGTCAATAAGAATTCTTAACAATGCCAACTCATGAATCCGCATTCCAGATGCGAATTTTCGCGAGATGAATTCCAGTATCTGATACTGCTTGTCAGACCACTTCTCTGTAAAATCTTCCTCGTAATCTCTGAGGAATGCTTGATATGAGCCTTTTTTGTCAATGAGGCGTAGCGGATCTAATTCGCCCAACTCATCAAATTCTTTTAGATGAGGAATTCTGCCCAGCTTATACTTCAAAGACAGGTATTCCTTTTTGAGGAGGCGAATCTGATTAAGATTGGCAGCATCAATAGATTTGTATATTCTGTCACGAGCAATTTCATCAAAGTAGATGGTGGAGGCACCTTTTATGATATTGTTCCCTTCCATCAATGAACGGCGGATATTGTCCTTATTTCCTGTCCGATCTCCAGATAATGCTATGGGAATCATATAGTTGGTCTGATAGTTCCCGATGAAGTCAAGTACTATCACAAACTCTTTCCCTTCGGCTTTACGAAGACCGCGACCAAGTTGCTGAACAAAAATGATAGGAGATTCGGTTGGACGAAGAAGAATAACCTGATTAATTTCAGGGACATCAACACCTTCATTGAAAATATCAACGGTGAAGATGTAGTCGAGTTTATCCGGACGTGAATCTGAGACCAGCCGTTCTATAGCTTTTTCCCGCTCTTGCTGAGAATCTTCACCAGAAAGCATTATTGTTTGATACCTCCCGGTTGCATTGAACTTATCACTCAATTCCTTCGCTTCATCTTTCCGGCTACAGAAGACCAATCCTTTTACTCTGTCGCCACTAAAACCATAATACTCCGCTCTATCAAGTATATACTTAACGCGCCTATCAGAAGTTAAATATCTAAACCGACTCAAATCGCTATTATCTTCACCCTCTATTTCGAGATCCGTAATACCGAAATAATGGAACGGACAAAGCATATCATTTTCAAGGGCTTGCTGGAGACGTACTTCACAGGCAATATTATGATCAAAGAGTTGGAATACATCAAAACTATCCGTTCTCTCTGGCGACGCTGACATGCCAAGCAACAGCTCCGGATGGAAATAGCTAATAATCTTTTGATAGCTCTCTGCACCTGACCGATGACACTCATCAAGGACAATCACAGAATACTCCTGAGGACCAAACTTCTCTCTTATGTGCTCTTTGGCCATCATATTCATCGTCGAAAACAGGAAAGAAGCATTCTTGGCTTTGCTGACATCATTATTGGTGCCGCTTAAGAGTTCCATCTGAATATTCTTGCCAAATATACGTTTGTAACTCTTGAGTGCTTGACGATTAATTTGCTCACGATGAGAAAGGAAAAGAGCCTTTTTCCCTTTTAGGATATTTTCAGAGAATAAGCGACGAATAGCAAATGCAGAAGCATATGTTTTACCAGTTCCGGTAGCAGAGATGAGCATAGCCCTTTTACCGCCGGCGCGTATAATTTCCTCTATGTTGATCGAGAAGAGCTCCTGCATGGAGTTGGGTTGTAGAACCTTAGAATAGCCAAGATCAAGAGTCCTTGTTAGTCTTGTTATTTCATCCCGCTCTTTTCTGCTGTTCTCATATAGGACAGCGTAATCATCCCGATACTCTTCATAACAGACCGAGGAATCCCATAGGTCATTGAATTCCGCCTCCACATCCTTCGCGTATGAACCGCTCATAGAGGACACAAGCCGGGTATTCCACTCATGATTCTTCGTGATAGCATCTTGTGTAAGATTGGAACTGCCAACTATTATCCGAAGACTGTCCCCATTATGGAACATGTATCCTTTTGTATGGAAACCGACATTGTTATCGCCTGTTTTGAAAATGCGGACATCCAGATTACTTAGCGAAGCAAGCTTATTCAATGCCCTAGGGTCGCTGAACATCAGATAATCCGTTGTCAAAATACGGCCACGAATTCCTTGCTTCTCAAGATCCTTGAGCGTTCCAAGGAGTGGCGCAATTCCGCCCATTGTTATAAAAGCAACGCTGATAAACAGGTCGTCACATCCTTTCATTTCCTTCTCGATAGCAGTCAAGACTTTTCTTCCATGAGAATTCGAAAGCAGGCTGGGTGAAAAGGTTGGGTCGGATTCAAGGGTAGCATCGATGAATGCCTTGTGGTACCCATCAACAAGTTTACGAGTAGACAATTTGTCCATTAATGCTTAATATCCTCTCTTTGATTTGCAAAGATAACAAAAATAAAGATACTATTTCTTTGACACAAGACGTTGAAAAGCCGTTTGATTACAGATTCATTAACTTTAATAATAACCCATTTTTAGCATTGAAAATGCCGACCCCCGCGGAGGTCGGGAGTCTTTGTTTACACCTCCACCTCCCACTCTACCAGCGATCTGTCTAGGCTGATGCTTTTCACACCGCCTTGCGGGCCGTGGATGTAGTAGTTCTGGGCAATGTTGTCGGCGATTTCGCTCTTGAAGGCAAGTTTGACGGCAGCGCTCTTTTCGCTGTATGAGTTGCCGAAGGGGTCAACCAGGTCCTTGATTCTTTTCTTGATGGAGAAGATGTTCTCGTGGATGGTGAGTTTCTTATAAATGGCGTATATCTCGTCTTTATGGTCTTGCAGATCCGCGACTCTGCAGCCCTCGGGGTGTTTCAAGAAGAAAAAGAACAATGCTTTGGGTAGCTGCCGCATTTTGACTTCTTTGCCGTAGTCTGTGAGGAGGATGCGCCAGTCGGAGGTTATCTTCAGTCGGCTGAGTTTTACAGCTTTTTGAATCCACGCCTCTATGACAGATGTGGGGAAATCATCCATTACCAGCAGTGCGATCTTTGCCTCCACTTCTTCAGCCAACTTCTGAAGATCTTTTTCACTCCGTGTGGGGCGGCCGACAGGGGGAATGGCCTCTCCCTCGATTACTTCAACGCCAGACGCCCTGCTGGATTTCCGCATTGAAAAGCGGATATCACCATCTCTGCCGAGATCGAAGATATCCTTAACTGCCTTGCGCATTATTCTGGATTCATCCGGGCATCCTGGCAGTTCAATTTCTACCACATAGAAGGTATCCGCTTCTTGATCATACCTGACCAGATAACGGAATCCAAGCTTCATTTTCAACCCCAGGGCTTCAGCTACTGCTTGATTGAAGGCTTCTTCACATAGGTCGTCAACGTCAATGTCAAGACCAGGGAAGTTATACTCGATGGACTCAGCCGACAGGTTTGGCATTACCCAGTCATAGCACTTGAGTTCATATCCTTTCTCTATCAGTTTTGATTCAATCTCTATACGGTCAGAATAATCAATCTGCCCGCACCAATTATTAATCAGCCAGACGTGCCGGGGATTGACCGGAAACGGCACTGCGTCCACCGCTTTATACGGTGTGCCGGTGAAGAGATTGTCGATAAGAGATTTGTCCATTATTGCCTTCTTGGAATAACAAATATAGACAATTATCAAGATAAAAGGAACCAGGAACTCATCTACCCAAGGGGTTGAGGCTATTTCTCATCAAAGATGTCAAGCAAAGAACAACAAATACCTTCTTCTTTCTGCTTTTTCCACATTTTACCAGCCTTGGCCCTCGCTTTCCTTATCTCAAAGCTCATCCTCACCATACCATCTTCGTCGGCATCGAAATCCAAAGCGTTGTCAATGTGCAGGTCTTTTGCCACTTCCACTGCATCCTGGTTGGCACCGATATAGGCCAGCGTCCAGCCTTTCTCACGCAGCCTGTCCACAAGTGCTTTGATGGTTTTGCCGGAGTATTCTTCTGATGAATTCTCCATCCCGTCGGTTATCACTGTGGCCAGCACGCGGTCATCTTCGTGGACAAGTCCCTCCAACTCATTCAGAGTTTTGCCCATTGCGTCGTAAAGCGGCGTACATCCGCCGGGTCTGTAGTCAGACTCTGAAAAGTCTTTTATGCTCTCGATGGGGACGCGGTCGCGGCGAGTCTTGATGCCTTTGATTCCATTGCCCTCGAATGTCACTATGGTGACGAAATTTTTCTGTTCAGGATGTTCCTCCTGGTCTTTACGGATACCGCCCAGCACTTCGTTTATGCTGGTCAGGGTTTCTTTGTAAATGGACGACATACTCCCACTCTCGTCCAGGATAATCACATTGTATATATTCATAATTCAAAGATTTATTGGTTTCTTACTGCTAAAGTAAGCCTTCCCAGAACCACCAAATAATAGATACAAGGCTTGTATGGAATTGCCGCCTGAACAATCAATTCGCACCTTTGCATCTGGGCGTTTTAATAGTCTTCTTGATCTGGTTCAAATGTTTGCCAGGCCCAGCAATGGGGTTGTCGAAGGAATCGTCAAAAGGCTTGGTTCTGGATCGATGTCTGTACTCCCGCCTGAGACGCCTTTTCATAATCAACGTATAGTCAAGTCTACGGGATTAATTCGGAGATGGCTACAGACGTTGTTGTGATAATAGTCAGGGCTCTGATTCTTCTGAGGATTCGGCGATCGGTGCCGAGAGTTGCAGCAGTTTCAGAGCCTTTTTTACTTCTATGACGGAAAGCCGCCGTACGCGGAGGTCGGGTGAATGCTTCGGGCAATATAGTTCCCCGCTTTGCGAGGCTTTGGTATAAGGCCGAGCAAAGGAGGGGCGGAGGGGCGCGGGACGGTAGTGTACTTTTCTGCCTGGTGTTCAGCCAGGCTGAAAAGCCCGCGATTGCCAGAAGCATTGCACCCGCCGCAGCCAGAGGCGGATGATTGGTATCCAATTTGGTATCCAAACTTATAATAAGTATATTTGCGACATAATCAACACGATAAGTTATGGTAGTTATCAGCAGTAGAGATTTTCGTTCTAATCAGAGCAAGTATCTTGGAATTGCAGCAAGCGGCCAGGGCGTCGTGCTTAAAACGCGCTCACTTGGGTCGTTTAAGATAGTTCCTATTAATGAAGATGACGTACTTATGACCAAGGAAGAGTTTTTCCGCAAGGTTGACGAGGGTCGGAAACAGATTGCAGAGGGAGAGTTTACCTCCGTCAAAACAAAAGAAGAGCTTGATACATTCCTTGAGTCGTTATGATTTATGAGTTAGTCTTTTCAGAACAGTTAATTGCTTGTTTTATTGTGAGGAAACACTACCTTTGTGACAACATTATGTGATGATAGTCCACCTATTGGTGGTTATAGTCCGAATTATTAAGGTGTTTCTGCCCATACTGAAACACCTTTTTTCGTTTTACACCCGCCGCAGCCAGAGGCGGCTGGATGTTCGTTTCTGAAGCATCATCGTCATATCTGAAAAAACTCTTTCTGTTTCCGGCTGACAAAATGGGAAGTTTTGAGAAAAACGGTCGTTGAGTGACGAGCGTTCTGCTATCTTGGCGGCGATAATCAATTGTTGTGTTGCCACCGAATTTCAACAACTAACAGTTGTAAAATCTAGTATTATTATTAATTTTGCATAGAGAAAGGAATTATGCTGTTTGATGACATTACTAATGACGGACGTTTATGGGCCGTTCGTTATGATGATGACGAGGAAAATGCCTTATTTGAATCATTTGCCCAGTGGAACGATGTCGAATGGCTCCGGAACTTCTTCACTGAAAACAAAGAAGATCTGGAAAGCTACTTCAAGGTGACTGATGTGAACGAAGCTATATTTGACACAATTGATGATAGCGACAGACTACAATGCTTAATTCTAGATTTAAGTCCAGATGCGGACTTGGAGAAACTGTTCAAACCACTTGATAATAGGCAAACTGCAGCGTTGATATTAGATAAAGAAAAGGCTCGGCTCAATCAAAAAAGTATTCATCCTTCATGGCTGAGGCTTTACGCGATACGCTTGGAAAAGGGGGCATTTATAGTGACCGGCGGAGCGATTAAACTAACAGCGACTATGGCTGAGAGGGAACATACCCTAAAGGAACTCATAAAGATGGAGAGGGTCCGGAATTATTTGCTTAGTGAAGGAATTATTGATAAAGACAGCTTTAACGATTATCAGAATTCTCTATAAAATATCACATTATGGGGACAGCAATTGAACACTTGAGAAAACATCAATCGCCAACACCATCAAAATGGCGTGAAGAGGCAGAGTGGCGACGGGCCAACAAGGCGTGGTTGCGCAGGTCGCAGATGGTGGCCGTCAAAATGCTCGACAAGATGGAGGCGATGAAATGGACACAACAACAGGTTGCCGAAAAACTTGGCTGTACCCAGCAATATATCTCAAAGATTGTAAAAGGGAGCGAAAATCTTTCCTTGGAGATGTTGGCAAAAATAGAAGATTGCCTGGACATCGTCATCTTCGAAAGCAAGTGAGTCGCTTACAACAAAAAAGCCACCCCGATCGAGGGGTGGTCAGTTTGGGAAATCTGTGCTATCTTTGTGATATGAAAACTATTGGAAATTTGCTGTGGCTGGTGCTGGGCGGGCTCATTGTAGCGATAATCTACTTTATGGTGGGACTGGTGATGTGCATCACCATAATTGGCATACCCTTCGGGATACAACTGTTCAAACTGGGCCAGTACGCACTCTGGCCATTCGGGCACGAAATGGTGAACAAACCAGAAGAGCCCGGATGCCTGTCTATAACTATGAACGCACTCTGGCTAGTGCTGGGCTGGTGGGAAATTGCCGCGTGCCATTTATTCTTCGGACTCATATGCTGCATAACCATAATAGGAATCCCCTGGGGCCTGCAACACTTCAAAATGGCCCTGGCATCGCTGCTTCCGTTTGGCAAAGAGGTAAAGTAGCATGAAGGTCGGCCTGTTTGTCCCCTGCTATGTAGACGCCCTGTTCCCCCAGGTCGGAGTAGCCTCGTATAAGCTGCTGAAACGGCTGGGAGTGGACGTAGAATACCCCAAGGGACAAACCTGCTGCGGCCAGCCTATGGCAAACGGAGGCGTGGAAAAAGACGCCGTTGGGTTGGCAGAGAAAATGGAGAAACTGTTTGCCGGATACGACTATGTAGTGGCCCCGAGCGTCAGCTGCACCGCCTTTGTAAGAATCCACTACCCCGAACTGCTGAGCCACGAATGCCACCTGGCGGGAGCCTGTATGGACATAGTGGAATTTGTCCACGACATTCTGCGCCCTGCGGAGTTGCCGGGTAGCTTCCCGCATAAAGTCAGCATCCACAACTCTTGCCACGGAGTGCGGGAGTTGGGACTATCTTCTCCCAGCGAACAGAACCTGGCGCCATTCAACAAAATCCGCGATCTGCTGGAATTGAAACAAGGAATACAGGTTGTGGAGCCCGAGAGAAAAGACGAATGCTGCGGCTTTGGAGGGCTCTTCTGCGTAGAAGAGAGCGCCGTCAGCGCCAGGATGGGGCTGGACAAAGTCAGGCGGCATATCGCCACAGGGGCCGAATTTGTCACCGGCGCCGACTGCTCCTGCCTGATGCATCAGAGCCGCATCGCCCGCAAAAACGGGCTCAAAATAGAATTCAAACACGTAGCCGAAATACTGGCAGCAGGACTATGACACAGCACAGCAAAAAAGCCGCGGCATTCCTCAAAGATGCCAAATACAGCCAGTGGCACGACGCCACATTCTGGGCCGTGCGCAGCAAACGCGACACTATGGCCCAGGGCCTGCCCGAATGGGAACGGCTCAGGGAAAAAGCATCGGCCATAAAGCGGCACACCCTCTCCCACCTGGACGAATACCTGGAACAGTTTGCCGCGCAGGCAGAAAAAAACGGCGCCGTGGTCCACTGGGCTGCCGATGCCGATGAATTCAATGCCATAGTGTTTGACATACTGCAGGCGGCGGGCGTCAAAAAGATTGTCAAATCCAAATCGATGCTCACCGAAGAGTGCGGGATGAACCCCTATCTGGAAGCCAAAGGCATAGAAGTGGTGGAAACCGATCTGGGAGAGAGAATCATACAACTGATGGGGCAGCGGCCAAGCCACATAGTGATGCCGGCGGTGCACCTGAGCCCCGACCAGGTAGGCGAACTGTTCGAGAAGGAAGGCATCTCCGACGAAATAGGCAACCACGACCCCACATACCTGACATATCGGGCCAGGCTTAGCCTGAGGAACGAATTCCTGACCGCCGGCGCCGGTATGACCGGGGCCAACTTTGGCATTGCCGCCACCGGCGACATAGTGGTCTGCACCAACGAAGGCAACGCCGATATGTCCACATCGTGCCCCAAGCTGCACATCGCGGCGCTGGGACTGGAAAAAGTGATTCCCGACTACGACTGCCTGGCGGTGTTCCAGAGAATGCTCTGCAGGGCGGGAACCGGCCAGCCCACCACAAGCTATACCAGCCACTTCCGCAAGGCAAGACCCGGCGCAGAGGCTATGCACATAATACTGGTGGACAACGGACGCAGCCAGTGGATTGGCAACCCCGACCACTGGGAGAGCCTGAAATGCATCCGCTGCGGCAGCTGTATGAACACCTGCCCCGTGTACAGGCGCTCCGGAGGCTTCTCTTACAGCTACTTCATTCCCGGGCCGCTGGGTGTCAACCTGGGTATGCTGCGCGACTTCGAGGCCCACAAGGGCAACCTGTCGGCCTGCACCCTGTGTATGAGCTGCCAGAGCGTCTGCCCGGTGAAAATCAATCTGGGAGAGCAGATATACAAATGGCGGCAGATGAGCGGGGCGATACCTCCCGCAAAAAAGGCCCTGTGCAAAGGGATGTCAATGGTATACAACCATCCCCTGCTGTACAAAGCCGCCACCGGAGTCTTAAAACCGTTCCACAGTCTGGATTTGGAAAAAGATGAGTAGAAAAGACGAAATACTTGGCCGCATCCGTGCCGGAATAGGCACGCGCTACGATATGCCTGCGCTGGACGACATTGAGCCCATCACTTACCCCGACCCCCTGGCAGCCTTCAAAGCCTCTTCCAAGGTGGCCGGCAGCGAAGTCGTGGAGCTGGAAAGCGGCGACACTGTGGATTCGATAATCCGGGAGCGTTTCCCCTCGGCAAGGACCATCGCCTCCAACCTGCCGGAGGTATCCATAGCCAACCTCAACCCCGACACCGTGGAGAGCGCCGCCGCGCTGGACGGCACCGACGTGGGTGTCATCCGCGGAGAATTGGGCGTGGCAGAGAACGGCTGCATCTGGATTCCGCAGGCTATGAAAGAAAAGGCCGTCTGCTTCATCTCTGAAAACCTGGTGATACTGCTTCCCAAAGAGGCCATCGTGAACAATATGCACGAAGCCTACCGCCGCGTAGATCCCGGCCGGTACGGCTATGGCACCTTTATCAGCGGCCCCTCCAAGACCGCCGACATAGCCCAGACCCTAGTAATGGGCGCACAGGCCGCCCGCAGCGTAACTGTGATACTGATATGAAACCGTACATTTTAAGCATCGTCCTGATTCTGGCCACCGCCTGCCAATCTTTTGAGCCGTTCACCTTTGTCCAAATGAGCGACACGCAAATAGGTTTTATAGACGAGTCGCCGGCCTTTGCCCATTCCGATTCCCTTATGAAGGCAGCCGTGGATGCAGCCAATGCGCTGAATCCGGCCTATGTCTTCATCACCGGCGATTTGGTGGACAACCCCGACGACCCCATCCAGGATTCGATATACAAGACCCGTCTGGCCGAGATTCAGGCCCCGATCTATGAGGTTCTGGGCAATCACGACCGCCGCGATTACGGCTTCCGCTTTTCATTTCAGGACAGAGGCTGCGCCTTCATAGGGATAGATTCCAACTGCATAAAAGACGGTGCCGCAGAGGCCGAGAAGGCTCAACTGGAATGGCTCACCAAAGAGTTGGACGCCGCCGCACGGTGCAGATACACCTTCATTTTCCTGCACTGCCCGGTTGTGCGCGAGAGCGTTGACGAGAAAGAAGATTACTTCAACTTCTCCAACGCTCAGCGCGCGCAGTACATTTCGCTTTTCAAGGAAAAAGGCGTGGACGTGGTCTTCGCCGGCCACACCCATCAAGACTATGACACCACGGTAGACGGCATCCGCTTTGTCGCCGCCGGCCCCGTGGGCAACGCCCTGGGCCACGGCACCCCCGGCTACAACGTCGTCACCGTATCCCGCGACAGCGTCTCCATCACCTACACCCCCACCCCCGGCATCGACCCCGCCGGCTGCCGGTACTAATTGGCATAGTGTCCATAAGCTGAAATAATCAGCACCTCGACCACACTGTCTATTATTCTGTATACTAGACGGTGCTCTTTTGTTATGCGTCTTGAATAAACAGATCCATTGTAGCCCTTCAGCTGTTCTACCTGGCCCGTGCCGGACCTTGGGTGACTCCTGAGCTCTTCAAGCAATAGCGACAGTTTGGCAATGGACTGTGGAGAATGTTTATGTAACTTTTTGATATCCTTTTTGGCTTCCTCGGTAAAAACTATCGTATACATATCAATCTTCACTAATCATTCGCCCCAAAAACTCATCCACACTCTCACCTTCTTTCATACGATGCACCTTCCCTGCTTCGTAGTCTGCAATACCTTGCTTGATCTTGGCATCAAGTTTCGCTTCATCTATCAACATATCTTCGTCTTTTAATGGTATTAGCTTATAATTCCCGAATGTTCGGGATGTTATTACTACGTCATTAGTCCTGGCGAGGCTGAAATACTTGCGCTGATTCGCCCGGAACTCTCTGCTGCTGACAACAACCATAGCTTATTGTTTTTGCAAATATAGCAAAAGATAACTATGTACCAAAATGGTACACATTTTTCAGAAAAGAGGCTCTCTTGTTGCACTGACTGCTAGGCATAGGGATGAGGGATGCAGGGGATATTGTGCTTTTTAGCTGCGCGTCAGCTTCACAAGCTCCGGTTGGGGGCGTGAGTAAGGCGTGAAATGCCAGTGGCATTTCAAAGACTTGCGAACGCCACTAATTGAGCCCGTCAACGACGTTACAGGTGCCGACAAGGCGCCTGTAAAAGGAGGCGTCGCGGCGAAAAGGAGCTTTGAAGCGGTTAAACGCGCTGCGTTAAGAAAAGCACCATCCCCTGCATCCCTCATCCCGCCGCCGCATTTCCCGAGCCGCCGCAAGATGCCAAAGTGACGTCAAGCGATAGTGGTGTGACGGAGCTATTGATTCCGGTAACGGTCCAGACAATGGACCGATACCCCAACCTGATTTTACTTGCGCTTGCGGCTCACGATGTCCATAGTGTCGCGGGCAATCACCAGCTCTTCGTTGGTGCAGACCACCATAGCTTTGACGCGGGAATTCTCTGTACTGATGAGCCAGTTGTCGCCGTCCACGTGATCGTTGCGGTAGAGGTCCAGCTCCAGGCCAAGATATTCCAGGCCGCTGAGCACCTCGCGGCGCACGTTGCGGGCATTCTCGCCAATGCCGCCGGTCATAATTATCAGATCCACGCCATTGAGCACGGCTGCGTAGGCGCCGATATACTTCTTGATGTCGTAGCAGCGCTTCAGGTGAGTCATCTCTGCCTGCTTGTTGCCCTTGGCTGCGGCACCCTCTACATCGCGGTTGTCGGCAGACACGCCAGAGAGGCCCAGAAGGCCGCTCTTCTTGTTCATCACATCGTTCATCTCCTTGGGGCTGAGACCCTCCTTCTCCATCAGGAAAGTCACAACTGAAGGATCTATGTTGCCGCAGCGGGTGCCCATAGTAACGCCCTCCAGCGGAGTGAATCCCATAGAAGTATCAATGGACTTGCCCCCCTTGATGGCGGTGATGGAACTGCCGTTGCCCAAGTGGCAAGTGATGATTTTCTTATCCTTTATGTTCCAGCCCAGGGCGTCGCAGGCCTTGCCCGCCACGAAATTGTGGCTGGTGCCGTGGAAGCCGTAGCGGCGCACGCCGTATTTCTGGTAATACTCATACGGCAGGGCGTACATATATGCATAGTCGGGAATAGTCTGGTGGAAAGAGGTGTCAAACACAGTCACCTGCGGAATCTGCGGCATAAGCTCTGCGGCGGCACGGATACCCAGCAGCGAGGCGGGATTGTGCAGGGGAGCCAGTGCGCAGCACTTCTCTATCTTGGCAATAGTATCCTCATTTACCAGGGCTGCGGAAGAGAAATATTCGCCGCCGTGGGCCACGCGATGACCTACGGCATCGATATCCTCAAGACTCTTGAGGACGCCCTTTTCGGGGTCCAGAAGCATCTCAAGCACCACAGAAATGCCCTTTGAATGATCGTGTATGGGGAGCTCGCGGAACACATCCTCGCGGGTGGGAACCTTGTGGGTAATGGTTGCATTGTCGCTGCCTACGCGCTCTACGAGACCTCTTGCAAGAAGAGAAAACTCGGTTTCGCCCTTGAAATCCAGCACTTGGTACTTGATGGAAGAGCTACCGCAATTGAGAACCAGAATATTCATTAGATAATTATCGTTTGATTTGAGATGCGAAGTTACTAATAAAAACTTATCTTCGTGTCAAATTAGAGACGGATATGAAGGGAAGATGCGACATAGCTCTGTATGCGGCGGCGTTTGTGGCAGGAGATCTGGCGGCGGGCTGCTGCGACGGTCATCTCAGGACCTCTCTTATTGTATTTTCGGCTATCCTCATACCCCTGGCGGCACTGCTTGTGACGCGCAGAAAGGCCCGTTTTGCGGCCGTTGCAGCCTTCTTGATATTGGGCACACTGAACGCCTCGATTGGCCGCTATCCCGCCTCTGAATGGCCTCTAAAGCAAAAAGCCGGGGCTGTAAAGGAAGATATTTCTGCAAGACTATACGCCATTGCCGGCGGCGGCAGCGAAGGGGCCATCCTAAGCGCCATTGCAATAGGCGACCGCGGCAGCATAGACCGCACCCTGAAAAGCGACTTCCGCAGCAGCGGCGCAATGCACCTGATTGCCCTCTCGGGCCTCCATATAGGCGTACTCTACTTTTTCCTGACGCTCACTTTTGCCCTGCTTGGCAACAGCCGGCCATCGAGGCTGACACGCAAACTGCTGATTCTGGCCATCCTCTGGGCCTACTCCTTTGTTTCCGGGATGTCCAACTCCATACTCCGGGCGGTGATAATGATTTCTGTGTATGAGGCGGGCGAGCTGTTCGGCAGCGACCGAAGCCTAAAGCGCGCGCTGGCCATTAGCGCCTTTGCCACCACTCTCTGGCAACCCGACGCCCCCTTCCAGATAGGCTTCCAGCTCTCCTACGGGGCTATGGCCGCCATCTGCTTCATATACCCGGCGGTGAAAAGGCTGCTGGATTGCCGCAGCGCACTTATGGAAAAAGTGTGGAACACCGTGGCCCTTTCGCTCAGCTGCCAGGCCGCCACCGCCCCGCTGGTGCTGCTCTACTTTGGCACCTTCCCCAAATATTTTATGATCACCAACTTTGTGGCGATACCGCTCACCAGCACCGCGATATATCTGACGCCGGTGGCCCTGATAACAAAAAATCTCCCGTTTGCGGGAGACTTTTTGCAGGCCGCCTTGCAGCTGTCGCTGAAGCTGCTGCGCACGGCCATCCAGATTATCGCCGGTCTCTAGTTGTTGCCGGAGCCGTCGAAGCAGTGGGTGCAGATGCACTCCTTGGGCAGGCCAATGGCCTTGACCACATTGTCCACAGAATTGAACTTGAGGGAGTTCATCTTGAGATTGCTGCGGATAGCCTCCACCATCTTGCAGTAGCAGGGGCTGCCGTATGTGGCATATTCCTTCAGGTTCTTGTCGTGAGTGCCCTCCAGCTGCTCTATGGTGCGGCGGGTCACAAACTCCAGCGGAGACTTGGAGGCGGAGAAATTGAGGTACGGGCAGGGATATACCAGCGGCGGGCAGCTGATGCGGATGTGCACCTCCCCCGCCCCGTGACGGCGGAAAATCTCCACATTGTCTCTGAGCTGCGTGCCGCGCACAATGCTGTCGTCGCAGAACACCAGCTTCTTGCCCTTCATAAGCCCGTAGTTGGGTATCAGCTTCATCTTGGCCACCAGAGAGCGGGTCGTCTGGTCTATCGGCATAAAGCTGCGGGGCCAGGTGGGGGTATATTTGAGCACGGCGTTGCGGAAAGGGACCCGTGCGCCCTCTGAGTAGCCTATCGCCATACAATTGCCCGAGTCGGGAATGGGCGACACCAGGTCGGCCTGGATGTCATCCTGCTCTCCCATCAGACGGCCCAGATTGCGGCGCGCCTGATCCACATTCACACCCTCGTAAGATGCTGCCGGGAAACCGTAGTAAATCCACAGGAAAGAGCATACGTGCAGCCGGCCCTCTGCGGGCAGCAGCGGCTTGATGCCGCCGGGGGTGATGAGCACCGCCTCTCCGGGACCCAGCTCGCGCTCCAGGTCATAGCCCAGATTTATCATACTGCAGCTCTCGCTGGCAACACAGTAGGCGCCCTCTTTGCTGCCAATCACCAGCGGAGTGCGGCCGTAATAGTCGCGGGCGGCTATAATGCCGTCGTCGGTGAGTATCAGCATAGTGCAGGAGCCCTCTATCTTGCTCTGGGCATAGCGGATGCCCTGTGCAAAAGAGTCGCCGTGGTTGATGAGCTGCGCCAGCAGTTCGGTGGCGTTGGTAGAGCCGTCGCTAAGCTCGGTGAAAATCTTGCCTTCGCTAAGTACGTCCTGCGCCAGAGAGTCTATATTGGAGATTTTCATCACCGTGCAGATGGCATATCTGCCAAGGTGAGAATGCACCGCAATGGGCTGCGCCTCGCTGTCGCTGATCACGCCAATGCCCATATGGCCGTCAAACTTGGGCAGGTCCTGCTCAAACTTGACCCTGAAATAAGATTGCTTTAGAGAGTGAATGCTGCGCTTGAGCATTCCGTCAGAATTGATCACGGCCAGTCCGCCGCGCTTGGTGCCCAGGTGGGAGTGATAGTCCACACCGTAGAACAGATCAGTTATACATTTCTCTTTGGAGACAACTCCGAATAATCCACCCATATTCTGTCAATGGTTTGTCGGGGCAAATATAATAAAAAGGGCGACCGACCGGCCGCCCTTTTTGCGATTATTGTTATTGTTGAGTTGCGTCGTGGAATATCTTGTTGTACTTCTCGTACTGAGCCATATATTCATCGCTCTGGGTGCGGAAGCGGAAGTAGATATTCTTGAGGTACTCGGCAATTGCTACCTGCAGCTCAGGGTCGCCCTTGGCCAGCTCGTAAGATTTCTCGAACGGATCGATGGCCTTCTTCAGGGAGTTGTTCACCTCTTCCAGCAGGGCATTGTATTTGGCGTCGTCAAGCTCGGCATTTGCCTTGTCCTGATATTCAAGAGCCTCGTCGTAATACATAATGCCCTTGTTCACGATACCGAAGATGTAGTTGTTGTCAATCTCGTAGCTCTTCTCGAAGAGTTCCATTGCGGCCTCTTTGTTGCCGAGCTTCTTGTTGATGTCACCCTCTACATAATAGAGGCTGGCGTTGCCGGGCTCGTTGGCCTGTGCCTGGTGGATGAGCTCGAACAGCCTGCTGCTGTCGCCGCCTGTATCAAGGTTGTAGTTGATAAGGCCCACCAGAACCTGCTGGTTCTCGGGGAATGCGGCAAAACCTTTTTCAAGGATAGTCTTGTAGTTCTCCATATCGTTCTTTGCGCGGTAGAGCTCAGCCATAATTGCATAAACTTCACCTTTTGCTGCATAGCCGGCGTCCAGGTCTTTCTGGAGAAGCTCCAGAGCCTTGTCGTTATGGCCGTTGTCGCGGGCCATAAGGGCGGTGTAGTAAACAGCCACGGTGTCCACGCGGTTCAGGATCGGGTTCTCGGTGCTCTGATATGCCTTCTCGAAGAACTCCTCTGCCTTAACCTTGTCGTCTGCCATATAATAGAACAGACCGGTGTTGTGGTATGCAGAGCGGATTTTCTCTGCGGTCTCGGGATACTTCTTGTTCTTATAGGCATATTCGTCCAGCTTGTATGCCTTCTGAAGAGCCTCGGAGCACTTTGCAAGGGCGTCTTCCATAAGCGGCTTCTTCACCAGCCAGAACTGGAGCACACCGTTGGCATCGTAGTAGAGATCCTTGTCGTCGTAGCAATCCACCGAGTAGGTCACGCCATTTACTGTGCGCTCTTCTGTGGTGAACTGTTTGCCCTTGGTGAGCAGCTGCACTTCGTAGCGCTGCGCATTGGGGTATACGTCAGAGTTGGGATAGTCGTAGATGTCGTAGTAAGCCTGTGCAAGCTTGAGCCAAGGCTCGTGAGTGCCGGCTTTCTTGGGATTCTCCAGACTGGTCTGCAGCTTGTTGGCATACTTGAGGAGGTCTTTAGCCTTTTTGGAAAGGTCCTGTGCCGATGCGCCGATTGCCATTGCGGCAACGAGCATAATTACTACAAGTCGTTTCATAGTTTTAAGTATTAATTATTATTCATTTGTTTCTTCTGCTGCCTCGCCCTCTGCCTTGGGAGCCTCTTCTTCGCTGCGCGGCACTTCGCACACCGCAGCTATGGAATCGCCTTCGCGAAGGTTGATGAGCTTGACACCCTGTGTGGCGCGACCCATAACCCTGAGACTTGCAACCGCCATACGGATGGTGATGCCGCTGCGGTTGATGATCATAAGGTCATTGTCGTCCGTTACGTCCTTAATAGCAATAAGCGCGCCAGTCTTTTCTGTGATGTTGATGGTCTTGACGCCCTTGCTGCCGCGGTTGGTGATGCGGTATTCCATAACGTCGCTGCGCTTGCCGAAACCGTTCTCGCTGACCACGAGGATCTGCGGACGCTGCTCTTCGGGCAGTGCGGAATCCACGCAAACCATACCCACAACCTCGTTGTCGGTGCCTTCGTCGCCAATGTCCATACCGCGGACACCAATGCTGGTGCGGCCCACGGCGCGGGCCTTGCTCTCGTGGAAGGTGCACAGGCGGCCCTCACGGCTGGCCAGGGAGATGAAGTTGTTGCCGTCGGTGAGCTTGGCCTCCAGCAGCTCGTCACCCTCGCGTATCACAATGGCGTTGACGCCTTTGCTGCGCACGTGCGAGTATTCTTTGAGCGAGGTCTTCTTGAAGGTACCCTTCTTGGTGACCATCACTACGTAGTGGTTCTCCACGAACTCAGCGTCGGAGAGGTTGCGGACGTTGATGTAAGCTTTGACGCTGTCGCCCTGCTCTATGTTGAGCAGATTCTGGATGGCGCGGCCCTTGGAGGCCTTTACGCCCTCGGGAATCTCGTAGGTCTTGAGCCAGTAGCAGCGGCCCATTGCGGTGAAGAACATCATAGTGCTGTGGTTGTTGGCCACATAGATGTGCTCTATGAAATCTTCTTCGCGGGTAGTGCTGCCCTTGCTGCCCACGCCGCCGCGCGCCTGGGTGCGGTATTCGGTGAGCGGGGTACGCTTGATGTAACCCAGGTGGGATATGGTGATGACCACGTCTTCGTTGGCGTAGAAATCTTCGGGGTTGATATCGTCTGCGGTGGGAGCAATCTCGGTGCGGCGCTCGTCGCCGTACTTGTCAATGAGCTCGTGCATCTCGTCTTTGATGATGGCCAGCTGCAGCTTTTCGTCTGCAAGCACCTCGCGCAGATGGTGGATCAGTTTCTCCAGGTCGTCGTACTCTGCCTGGAGTTTGTCGCGCTCCAGACCGGTGAGCTGGCGGAGACGCATCTCCACAATGGCGTCGGCCTGCGGCTGGGTGAAGCCGAACTTGGTCATAAGGCCGTCGCGGGCTTCCTGAACTGTCTTGGAACCACGGATGTGCTCTATGATGAGGTCAATGATGTCCAGCGCCTTGAGCAGACCTTCCAGTATGTGGGCGCGCTTCTCGGCCTTGTCCAGGTCGAATTTTGCACGGCGCACAACCACTTCGTGGCGATGGCGCACGAAATAGTGGATGAGGTCCTTGAGGCCCAGCAGGCGGGGCTTGCCGTCTACCAGGGCGATGTTGTTGATAGAGAAGCTGGACTGAACCGGAGTGTACTTGTAGAGGTTGCTGAGCACCACGTTGCTGGAGGCGCCCATCTTGAGCTTGATGACCACACGCATACCTTTGCGGTCGCTCTCGTCGTTTATATAGGCGATGCCCTCTATTTTCTTGTTCTCTACCAGCTCGGCTATTTTCTCTATCATTTCGCGCTTGTTCACCTGATAGGGAATCTCGCTGATGACTATGGTCTCGCGGCCGCTGTCGGAAACCTCGATTTCTGTTTTGGAGCGGATCACAATGCGTCCGCGGCCCGTCTCAAAGGCATCTTTGATGCCCTGCAGGCCCTGGATAATGCCGCCGGTGGGGAAATCGGGGCCCTTGATGTGCTCCATCAGCTCCTCTACCGTGATTTCTGGATTATCGATATAGGCGCACACTGCGTTGCACACCTCGGTTATATTGTGGGGGGCCATATTGGTGGCCATACCCACGGCGATACCGTTGCTGCCATTGAGCAGCAGCACCGGAGCCTTGGCGGGCAGCACTACCGGCTCGGGCAGCGACTCGTCAAAGTTGGGTCTGAAATCCACTGTATTCTTGTCCAGATCGGCAAGGATATCCTCTGCCAGGCGCTCCAGCTTGGCCTCGGTATAACGCATTGCGGCGGGAGAGTCGCCGTCTATGCTGCCAAAGTTGCCCTGGCCGAACACCAGCGGGTAGCGCATGCTCCAGGGCTGCGCCAGACGCACCATTGCGTCGTATACGCTGCTGTCGCCGTGGGGGTGGTACTTACCAAGCACGTCACCCACAATACGGGCAGATTTTTTGGTGCCGCCGCTGTAGCCCACGCCCAGGCCGTCCATACCGAACAGCACGCGGCGGTGCACCGGTTTCATACCGTCCCTGACATCGGGAAGCGCACGGGAAACAATCACCGACATAGAATAATCTATGTAGGAGCTCTTCATCTCGCTCTCTATGTTTACAGGAATTATCCGTTCCTGAATATCGTCCAATTCTTCGTCCATTTACTACTAAAAATTATGTGTCCTTTAAGCGTGTAAAAATAGTGATTTTTTCAGAGTTGGCAAAATGAAAATAACGTCTTTGAATATTTATCCGCATTCATTATTTTTGTAGGTTAAAAGTAATGTGCACCCGATGAAACGATGGCTCAAAGTATTGCTGGCACTGGCCGCCGCTGTAGTGGCGGTAGCCACCGGCGCCGTCGTTGCCCTGCAGGTGCCGGCGGTGCAGAAAGCCATCTGCGACAAGGTCACCAAATCGGTCAGCGAAAAGACCGGCCTTGACCTTCAGGTGGGCGACATCCACTTTGCCCTTTTCGACAGGGTGATTCTGGACGACGTGGTGCTGGCAAACGGCAAGGACACGATTCTGGTGTGCAACAAAGCCTCTGCGGCGGTGTCTCCCCTGAAGCTGCTCAAGGGCGACATAAAGATAAACCGCGTGAACCTGGACGGCGGGCGCCTGTACCCTTCCAACTTTCCCAAGGCGGTGAAAGATACCGCAGAGAAAGATGACTCCGGCGGCGAAGACAAGCCGTTCTCGCTGCCCAAGGTGAATGCTTCTGTGGGGCACATAGTGCTTAACGATTTCAAGGTGGTGAACTACAACCCCGGCGGCAAGCACGTGAACCGCAGCCAGGATCCGCGCCAGGTCGATTTCAACGACCTGAACGTGACCGACCTGCACGTGGACATCAAGGATGTGAAATACGACGGCAATACTGCCTCGCTCAAGCTCAACGACATCTCTTTCAAAGAGCAGAACAGCGGCTTCGCGCTGGACAAACTCTCCCTGAAGGCCGACTATGACTCCACCGGGCTGCACATTGCCGATTTCAAGTTCAAGGACAAGTATTCCGACCTCTCGCTGCCCGAAGCCAACCTTAACTTCAAGGATTTCAAGGATTTTGAGCATTTCCAGGACAGCGTGTCGTTCGACGCCTCCATCAAGAATTCCAAACTGGATTTGAGAAGCATCCAGGCTTTGGCCGAAAAAACCTCTTTCCTGGAGCTTAAGCTCTTGATAGACGGCAAGGTAGAGGGCAAGCTCTCTGACCTGCGCACCGAGTCGCTCAAAGTGTGGTCGGGCACCAAAGAGACCTTCCTGGACCTTTCGGCCCACCTGAGCGGCCTGCCCGATGCCACCCACACTATGGCCTCCATCAAGGTCAACCGCAGCTACACCAACACCAAGGATATTGCAGAAATTGTATATCAGTGCACCGGCAACAAGGCCAGCTTTGACAAGAAATCCATCTCCCACCTGGCTCCGGGAGAGCAGCTCTCCTTCACCGGCTCCCTGAACGGTTTCTTCGAAGATTTTGTGGTGTACGGCGCCGTGAAGAGCAATCTTGGCGGGTGCAACGTGGACCTTATGTGCCGCGCCGACGGCACCAAGGCATACGAGGTGCTGGGTTATGCCGACCTCAACGAGTTTGACCTGGGGCGGTTCCTGCAGGTGGACGGCCTGGGCAAGACCACCTGCCACGCTTCTGCCTCTGGCATCTTTACACCAAATCCCAAGGACACCGAATACTATATCGACGAGATCAACATTCCCAAGTTCGAGTTCAACGGCTACTCCTACAGCAACATCTCCGGCAACGGCAACTGGCGCCAGAACGAGTTCGAGGGACGCATTGTGAGCGCCGACCCCAACCTGAAGTTTATGCTGCAGGGCATCCTTGCCCCCAGTAGCTCCGGCAGCAGCCTGTATCATATGAAGCTTTCGCTGGGCCACGCAGACCTGGCGGCGCTGGGCTTTGACAAGCGCGAAATATCCAACATAAGGCTCAATGCAGAGGCCGATGTGACCCAGACTCCAGACGGCCGCATAATGGGCAAGGTGGACCTGAAGGATATACAGTGCAAGAGCGCCGACGGCACCTTTGACCTGGACGACATAGAGGTCATCTCGCTGAACGGCAAAGAGCGCTATATGCTGGGCGTGAACAGCGGAATGGTCACCGCAAGGTACCGCGGGGACGTGTTTGTCACCGACATCATCCCGCAGCTGGAAGGTATGGTGATGCTGGGCAAGCTGGACAATCTGGCCAGGCGCATGAAAAAGATGCCGGTGCCCTGCACCGACAAGTTTGACTTGTCTGTCAGGACCGGCGACCTCAAGGGCCTTCTGGGCTATCTGGCGCCCGGCGTACATATAGAGAACGGCACCTCCGTGTCAATCAAGTCGGCGGGCGACAGCACAGGCAAAGTCAGCGTCAAGTCTCCCCTGCTGGCACTGAACAATATCTTTGTGCAGGACCTTAACGGCAAGTTCGATTTCCAGAAGACATCTTCCAGCGGCAAGCTCTCCACCCAGATGATACGCATAGGGGATGTCAGCCTGGCCGACGGCGTGCTCAAGGCCGACTGCGCCGGCAACAGCGCCCTGGCCGATTTCTCTTACTGCAACGACCCCGACTCCCTGGACTCCGGTCACCTGAAGGCGATGTTCTCTTTCCCCAACCTGAAAGAGGGCAACCAGAAGATGCTGGTGCACCTGGGACACTCTTATGTGCGGCTTGGCGGAGACCAGTGGAACATTGATCCCTCCAGCGTCTATTATGCCGACAAGCATATCACCATCAACGACTTCAATCTGTACAACAAAGACCAGGGCCTGGGCATCAACGGCATCCTGTCGGGCAGCAGCGCCGACACCTGCTCTTTCGATATCCGCAACCTGGATCTTGCCCTGGCCAACCTGCTGATGAAGGAGCCGCTGAACATAAGCGGAACCCTCACCGGCGACGGCAAGGTGATAGGGGTATTCTCGCACCACGAGATTTTTGGCGACGTGGCGGTGGATTCACTCTCGCTGGCCGGGCAGATGATTGGCCGCATAGAGGCCCACACCAACTACGACGACACCCTGCACCGCGTGAACCTGAACGCCAGGAACATACTTAACGGCGAGCAGGTGCTCACCGCCGCCGGCCACTACGATTCTGCCAAAGAGACCATCAACGCCACCGTGAGCGCCAAGCGTTTCAATGTGGGCGTGGTGGAGCCGTTCCTCACCGGCCTTGCCTCGGACGTGAGCGGCACCCTCACCGCAGACGCCCTTATCACCGGCAAGCTGAATTCGCCCGACATCACCGTGAAGGGCGGCCGGCTGGAGAAGTTCTGCGCCAAGCTGGATTACACACAGGTTCCCTATACCCTGGACGGCTTCGTGGATGTGAACAGCAAAGCCATAACCCTGCGCGATTTCAACATCAAGGACCAGGAGAAAGGCACCGGCACCTTGAGCGGCGTGATTACCCACGACCATTTCAAGGACTTCAACCTGGGGCTGAACATCAAGGCCAACAACATTCTTGGGTTCGACACCTCCTTCAACGACAACGAGACGTTCTACGGCAAGGCATATGCCTCTGGCACCGTGGGCATCAGCGGCCCCATAAACGCCCTGAACCTGAACATAGACGTGGCCACACGGCCCGTGTCGGTGGTGAATATCCCCATCCGCTCTGCCAGCACTTCGCAGTCGTCCATCATTACCTTTGTGGACCATCGCCCGTCTGTAAGGCTCTCTACCATAGACTCCCTGATAAATCTTGGCCGCGTGAAAGAGAAGGCAGAAGAGAAGGCCTCCGGAGGCGGTCTGAACGTGTTTGCCCGCGTCCGTGCCAACGAAAATGCCAAGCTTAACCTGGAGCTTGACAGCGACGCCGGAGACGCCTTGCGCGTGAGCGGCAACGGTATAGTGGACATCAGCGTAAAGGACGGCGAGTTCAACATCACCGGCGACTACACCGTGAGCGAGGGCCAGTACGCCCTGGCTATGCTGGGTCTTGTGAACCGCGAGTTCACTCTGGATCCCGGCAGCACCATCCACTTCAACGGCGACATTATGCAGTCGGAGCTCAATATGACCGCATCTTACAAGACCAAGGCTTCCATATCGCCGCTGATGGCGGCCGGAAGCGAGAATTCGGTGCGCAGGCCCGTGAACTGCAACATAAAGATCACCGACAAGCTCACCAACCCCAGCCTGGGCTTCGACATCAAGATAGACGACCTGGACCCTACCATACAGGCACTGATAGAGGGCACCCTGAACACAGAAGAGAAGCGTATGCGTCAATTCCTGGCGCTGATTCTTTCGGGTTCGTTTATCCCCGACGAGCAGAGCGGTATTGTGAACAACACCTCCGTGTCATATTTCAACGCCACCGAGATTATGAGCACGCAGCTGAACAACATCCTCCAGCAGCTGGGCATTCCCATTGACTTCGGCTTCAACTATCAGCCCACCGACACCGGACAGGATTTGTTTGACGTGGCCATTTCCACACAGTTGCTGAACAACCGCATCAGCGTGAACGGCAACATAGGCAACCGCCGCTATATGACCAGCAACCGCGACGATATCGTGGGTGACATTGATGTGGAAGTCAAGCTGGACCGCCGCGGCAAGACCCGCCTGAAACTGTTCTCCCACTCTGCCGACGAATACAGCAACTATCTGGACCAGACCCAGCGCAACGGCGTCGGCGTCTCTTATAAAGAAGAGTTTGACTCGTTTGGCGACCTCTTCAAGAAAAAACCCCGCAAAAAAAGAGATGCCCCCGTTGAAGAGACATCTCCTGTAACTCCTGCTGCGGAATAACCTTAGCTGATGGTATCCTGCTGCATTGTGTAGAGGAACTCCTCGTTGTCGCGGGTGCGCTCCAGACGAGTGAGCATAAACTCCATAGCCTCCACTGAATTCATATCGGAGAGATACTTGCGAAGTATCCAGATTCTGTTGATGTGCTCCGGATTGTAGAGCAAATCGTCGCGGCGGGTGCTGGACAGGGTGACGTCCACTGCCGGGAAGATACGCTTGTTGCTAAGCTTGCGGTCAAGCTGCAGCTCCAGGTTGCCGGTGCCCTTGAACTCCTCGAAAATCACGTCGTCCATCTTGGAGCCGGTCTCGGTGAGGGCGGTGGCAAGAATGGTGAGGGATCCGCCGTTTTCTATGTTGCGGGCTGCGCCAAAGAAGCGTTTGGGCTTGTGCAGGGCGTTGGCGTCCACACCGCCCGAAAGCACCTTGCCGCTAGCGGGCTGAACGGTGTTGTAGGCACGTGCCAGACGGGTTATGGAGTCCAGCAGTATCACTACGTCGTGGCCGCACTCTACCAGGCGCTTAGCCTTCTCTAGAACTATGTTGGCCACCTTTACGTGGTGCTCTGCAGGTTCGTCGAACGTAGATGCAATGACCTCTGCCTTAACGCTGCGCTGCATATCGGTAACCTCCTCTGGACGTTCGTCAATCAGCAGCACCATCATAAACACTTCGGGATGGTTGTCTGCAATGGCATTGGCAATGTCCTTCAGCAGCACTGTCTTACCGGTCTTGGGCTGAGCCACTATAAGGCCGCGCTGACCCTTGCCAATGGGGGTGAACATATCCACGATGCGCACCGAGAGGTTGCTGTTGTGGCCGTTGCCGGTCAGGTTGAACTTCTCGTCGGGGAAAAGCGGAGTCAGGAAATCGAACGGGACGCGGTCGCGGATGAATTCCGGGCTGCGGCCGTTTATGGTGTGGATCCTGACCAGAGGGAAATATTTGTCGCCTTCGCGCGGCGGGCGGATGTCACCTTTTATGGTGTCGCCCGGCTTCAGGGCATAGCTCTTTATCTGAGACTGAGATACGTAGATATCGTCGGGAGAGTTCAGGTAGTTGTAGTCAGAAGAGCGCAGGAAGCCGTAGCCGTCGGGCATAATCTCCAGCACGCCGCTGGCCTGCACCACGCCGTCATATTCAATGCGGGGGCGCTGGGGCTGCTGGTTGTTCTGCTGGTTATTATTCTGCTGATTGTTTTGCTGAGGCCTCTGGGGCTGCTGCTGATTCTGATTCTGGGGCTGCTGGGGAGCCTGCTGGCCGTTCTGCTGGGGCGCTGCCGGCCTTTCGGCGCTCTGGGCGTTCTGTGCAGGAGCGCTCTGCTCTGCGGCACCCTGACGCATACGGGGACGCAGCTGGCGCTTGGGCTGAGCCTGCTCTGCTGCGGGGGCGGGTGAAGGTGCAGGTGCTGCCTCGGCCTGGGGAGCTTCGGGGTCTACCTTGACCGCCTTGGTGCGGGTCACGCGCTTGCGGGCGGGCTTTTCTTCTGCTGCGGGGGCCTCGGCCGGAGCGGGTGCGGCAGCCGCTGCTGCCTCTGCCTTGGGCTTGCGGCCGGGCTTCTTTTTAGCAGTCTCGGCCGGCTCTGCAGCCGCCTCTTTCTTGGTGCGGCCCTTGGCGCGGGTTGTTTTCTTTATAGGTTCGCTGCTCTGGATAGCCTGTTCGTCTAGAATGGCATATACCAGGTCTTTTTCTGCGATAGATTCGGGTTTCTTGATTTTCAGTTCCTTGGCAATCTCAATCAGTTCTTCCCTACTCTTGCCATTGAGTTGAATTATGTCGTACATAAATATAAATTAGATGATTTGCGGGTAGGCAGAGAGCCTGCTTCCCCGTTAAAGGATGCACAAATATAGCACGAAATAGCTTACAAACAATAGTTGCTATTCAAAAATGTTTGCCATCTGCTGCCTCAGGCTGCCCGCCGCAGAAGCCGCGGCTCCGGCAAAATCGCTGCCCGAAGAGGCATATATGATGCCTCTGGAAGAGTTTATCAGCAGGCCGCATTTGGAATTGAGGCCGTACTTTGCCACTTCTGCCACGCTGCCGCCCTGGGCTCCTACGCCCGGCACCAGCAAGAAATGGTCGGGGCATATCTCGCGGATTCCGGCCAGCATCTCGGGCCTGGTGGCGCCCGCCACAAACATCATATTGTCTGGCGTGCCCCACTCCATAGCGGTTCCGATGACCTTCTTGTACAGGTCACCGTCCAGCTCGAAATCGGCCGCCGAGGCATTTGACGTGAGGCCCAGCACCACGGCCCACTTGCCCTTGTATTCAAGGAAAGGGGCTATGCTGTCACGGCCCATATAGGGGGCCAGGGTCACCGCGTCGCAGGGCATATTGTCAAAGAAGGCCTTGGCATATCGGGCGGCGGTGTTGCCAATGT